>CANQUH010000005.1 GCA_947626965.1 uncultured Lachnospiraceae bacterium | reverse complement strand
AGTTCTACCTGGGTAGGAATCCAGCATTATCAGAAACTGGCCAGAGACCCGTTCTTCAGAACCGCCGTCCTCAACAGCGTCGAGTACATGTTTCTGACGCTGCTGCTTCTGATTCCGATTCCGCTTCTTCTCGCGGTACTGATCGAGAGCCGTATCACGAAAGCGAAAGGCGTCTGGAAAATCATTCTCTACATACCGGCTTTGACCTCCGTCGTGATCTCCGGTATGCTGTTCCGTCTGATGTTCTCAGAAGGCGACGGCAGCCAGATGAACCAGCTGATGCATCTGCTTGGCCGCGCGTCCATTCCGTGGCTGAAATCAAAGGGAACCGCCTGGTGCGCACTGCTTCTTCTCTGCATGTGGAGATGGACCGGCGTAAATATGCTCTATTTCGTGTCCGGCCTGAACAGCATCGATGGCACACTGTACGAGTCGGCCGATATTGACGGAGCGAATCCGCGGCAAAAGCTGTGGTATATCACGCTCCCTCTTCTGAAGCCGACGACCGTATACGTGATCACGATCTCCGTATTCGCCGGCCTGTCCATGTTCCTGGAGAGCTTCATGCTCTGGAACGGCAACACTTCCCCGAAGAATATCGGTCTTACGATCGTAGGATATCTGTATAAGCGCGGTATTGAGAAGAATGATCTTGGCTATGCCTGCGCGGTCGGCGTGGTTCTGATGGTGATCGCCCTGATTATCAACTTTGTCCAGCTGTTCGCAACCGGCACACTCAGTTTCAGGAAAAAGGAGGATTAAAGATATGGCAGGCAATACTCCGATGAAACAGAAAACAATGGAATCCAACCATAGAGTTGTCTCTTTTCTTGCAACGGGTCTGTTCGTGATCGTATGCGGACTGGTAGCCTTCCCGCTTCTTGCGGGGCTTACCGCTTCTTTCCGCCCGGCCACCGAAATCTTTGGCAACGGCATGTCGCTGAACCTGAAAATTGGCGAATGGAATCTGAACAACTACAAATATCTTTTTACCATGTTTCTGAATCCGCATACCTCCGATACAACGGCAATCCTGGATTCACAGAAATATTTCATGTGGTACAAAAACAGTCTTGTCCTCACACTCACCACGGTTGTTCTTACACTCCTGGTCTGCTATTTCGTGGCCTACGGAATGACGATGTACAACACAAAACTCGGTAATTTCCTGTTCTTCATGGTCATCGCCACGATGTCCGTCCCATTCGAGATCCTGATGCTCCCACTGTTTCAGGAAGTCACCACACTTGGCATTATCAACAGGAACATGGGCGTCTACCTGCCCCGTCTGTGCGCGGCAAGTACAATATTTTTCTTCCGTCAGTATATGACGGGCCTGCCCAAGGAACTGCTCGATGCGGCGCGTGTGGACGGGTGTACCGAGTACGGGATCTCGGTCAAGATCATGATGCCGATCACGAAGCCGGCGTTCGCGTCCATGGCAATCCTCTGCGCGATGGGTTCCTGGAATGACGTACTGTGGCCGATGCTCGTGTTCCGTGACACAAGCAAATTCACGCTGCAGATGGGTCTGAACACGCTGCTGACACCGTACGGCAACAACTACGACCTTCTGATCGCGGGATCGATGTTCGGTATCATCCCGATTCTTATCATCTACCTGATCTTCAACCGCTATCTGGTGGCAGGTATGACATCAGGCGCGGTCAAGGGATAATTAATCGAGCAGGAGGCGGTTTTTCCTCCTGCCCGCCGCGCGGCCCGCATGCTGCTTCAGCAGCTGATTTCCATGTGCGGACCTGCGCATAAATATCTTACAGGCAAATCAGGCAGCTGCCGGAAGGCGGTGTCTGATTTGTCTGTTTATATATTATTCTAAAAATACTCGTTTTTTATTTAGGTTTTTCTAAAATATTTTATTGTATTGTTTTTTATCTCTCAAAGTTTATGTCTCTTTTTCTCCATCCGTCCCAGAGGACTGCCCAAATGCCTCGTTTTTTCTACTTTCATTTATCTTCCAAATCCCATTTTTTCGCGTATTTACAGCATTTTTCAGCATTTTCTGTTTACTTCTTCCGCTCACGTATGGTATAATATTCAAGCATCCAGACGGCGGGAAAGGAACCTGACAACTATGGCAATCACCAGAGAATCAAACGGCACATGGACGGTTCAGTGTTATTATAAAGACTGGACTGGTTTACAAAAACGTAAAAGAAAAAAGGGATTTCGGACAAAGCACGAAGCTACCGAATGGGAGCGCTCCTTCCTTGCAAAGGGAGCTCCCATCAGCCTGACACTGGAAGAATTTACAGAAGTTTATTTGGAGGACAAAAAAAAGAGCCTGAAAGAACGCACTCTCATCATGAAACGTCACATAATTCAGACCCATCTGCTTCCCTTCCTCGGCAGTCGGACAGTCAGTTCCATCACCGCCGCAGACCTGATTCAATGGCAGAACGCCATGCTGGAGAAAAACTATTCGCAGACCTATCTGCGGACTATTCAGAATCAGCTCACTGCCCTGTTTACTCATGCGTCCAGAATCTACAATCTTCAGGACAACCCCTGCAAAAAGATTACAAAAATCGGAAAATCCACCGCAGGGAAACTTAATTTCTGGACCAAAGAAGACTACGACCTTTTTATCCGGCAGCTCGTCCCCGGAAGCCGGTACTATGTGCTGTTTGAAACGCTGTTCTGGACCGGAATACGCGAGGGAGAACTCCTCGCCCTGACAAAAAATGACATCGACTTTCAGGAAAACCAGATTCATATAACCAAAACCTACTACCGGAGAAACCATACGGATTTTATCACGCCGCCAAAGACGGAACAGTCCATCCGCGTCGTTGACATTCCGGAATTTCTCTGCGCTGAGCTGCGTGAATACATCGACAGTCTGAAAAATCTCAAGGAAGATGACCGGATTTTCCCGATTGTCGCGGAAGCCGTACAGCATAAACTGGCCCGGGAAATCAAAAAAGGCGGTCTGAAAAAGATCCGCGTGCACGATCTGCGCCACAGTCACGTTGCCTACCTGATTTACCGCGGCGTTCAGCCTTACATCATCAAAGAACGGCTCGGGCATCAGGATATCCGCATCACCATGAATATCTACGGGCATCTTTATCCGTCGCAGCAGAAGCAGCTCGCGCAGATGCTGAATGAGGCCCGATGAACGGGCCTCTGAATTCTGTACAATCAAAGACTCCGCTGCAAGCAACGGGGTCTTTGGTCTCCGCTCCGCTTCGGGTCTGCACTCCGTTTCGGTCGGTTCTAAACGAGCGCCACTGGCGCTCAGTTAAATTTTTATTGGGAGGATGCCCCCGCTGTAATCTGTACGGGGACGTTCCTTCCTTCCGTTGTTCCGTCTCCCAGCTGGCCATAACCGTTCCAGCCCCACATCCACAGACTCCCATCTGTTTTGACTGCCGCGCTGCAATAGCTTCCCATTTTCGCAGATTTCACCTCAGTCATAATCTGTATCGGAGCGCTTTGGGCTTCTGTCGTCCCGTCTCCCAGCTGGCCGTAACCGTTCCAGCCCCACATCCACAGACTTCCGTCCGTTTTGAGCGCCATACTCCGCTCATTATTTCCCAGACGTACATCTTTCACATCCGTCATAACCTGTACCGGGCTGGTTCGATTCTCCGTCGTTCCGTCTCCCAGCTGGCCGCACCAGTTCCAGCCCCACATCCACAGGCTCCCGTCTGCTTTGACTGCCGCACTGCGATTATTTTTTCCCAGTCGCACGTTTTTTACATCTGTCATGATCTGTACCGGGCTGGTTCGATTCTCCGTCGTCCCGTCTCCCAACTGACCACACCAGTTGCTCCCCCACATCCACAAGCTTCCGTCCGCTCTGATCGCGGCATTGTGGTAAGCTCCCAGTCTCACGGTCCTCACATCCGTCATGATCTGTACCGGGCTGGTGCGGTCTTCTGTCGTCCCGTCTCCCAGCTGGCCGCACCAGTTGCTTCCCCACATCCACAAACTTCCGTCTGTTCTGATTGCCGCACTGCGGTTATTTCCCAGTATCACGGATTTCACCTCAGTCAGAATCTGTTCCGGACTGCTTTTATCTTCTGTCGTTCCGTCTCCCAGCTCTCCATGGTCATTCCGCCCCCACATCCACAGGCTCCCATCCGATTTAATTGCCGCGCTGTGATAAGCTCCCAGTACCACGGATTTCACCCCGGTCAGAATCTGCTCCGGACTGCTTTTGTCTTCCGTCGTTCCGTCCCCCAGTTCTCCATGGTCATTCCGCCCCCACATCCACAGGCTTCCGTCCTCCCTGACTGCCGCGCTGCGGGTATCTCCCATATCTACAGACTTCACCCCGGTCAGAATCTGTGCTGGACTGGTTCTGCTTTCTGTCGTCCCATCTCCCAGCTGGCCATAACCATTCCGTCCCCACATCCACAGGCTCCCATCCTCTTTAATTGCTGCACTGTGATAATTTCCAATGGTTATCTGAGACACCTCCAAATCCAATCCGATTTGCGCCGCAGCTTCCGACCCGCTCTGCACTATCGGCTTTTCTGTATCTTTTGCCTCTGATTCCGGTGTCTTCGACAATGTATTCGAAGTTTCTGAAACAGGTATGTTTCCTTCTACTGTCGACACAGCTTCCGGTTCCTCTTTATGGATAAGACCTTTTCCAAACCAGAGACACACAAGCACAATGCCGGCCACACAGCATGCAATTCCCAGTTTCAAAGGCAGCCGGCTTCCTGACTTTTTTTCTTCCTCATCGTCATTCTGCGTTCTGTCCGGAACTTTTGGAGTCAGTGCCTTCCGAAATTCTTCCGCGCTCTGCAGACGGTTTTCCAGCCGTATCTCCAGACTTTTCATGAGCACCGCTTCTTTTTCCGGCGGTATCTCTACTCCAAGCTCAGATGGTTTTTTCAAATCATCCTCGACCATACGCTCCAGTGATTCCGGCGGCCTGATCCCCGTAATCATGCGGTAAAAAGTCGCTCCCACTCCATATATATCCGTCCAGGGACCCTGATTTCCATGGCTGCGGTACTGCTCTTCCGGCGCGTATCCCGGCTTCAGGATCACGGACAGACTTCGCGAATAGATTGACACTGCATAGCGCGCAGCTCCGAAATCCAGAAGTTTGATCTCTCCATCTTTCGTGATAAATATATTATCCGGCGCTATGTCCCGGTGAATAATTCCCTCTTTATGTACGGTCGACAATCCATCCAGTACATGGCAGATAATCTTTTCCGCTTCCTCATATGGAAGTTTCTTTTTCTTTTCAAGAAGTTCCTTCACTGTCTCCCCGTTCAGATATTCCATCACGATATAACCGGTATCATTTTCCTGGAAGCAGTCATAAATATCCACAATTTCCGAAACCTCGGAAAAATTCGCCAGATTCCTCGCCTCTCTAAGGAAACTGGTCAGACCAGCCATAAACTGCTCATACGCGTCCCCGGAATAAATAGTCAGACCCTTCGTACCAAGTTTGCGCGTCGCAAAATCACTCGGCAAATATTCCTTGACCGCCACTTTCCTCCGCAGGCTGGTGTCATATCCGATGTAAGTGACTCCGAACCCGCCGTATCCCAGCACCCTGCCGAGCAGATACCGCTCCTGCAGTATTGTGCCCGGTTCCAGGTAATAAGCTTCCTCAACCCCGGTTCCCCTGACATAACCACAGTGAGGGCAGATATCAAACTGATCCTCCACCAGCTCCATGCATCCCATGCATAATCTCTTCATTTGCCTCTTTCTCTCCTCTTTTCTTCTTTTACAGAGTCTCCTCTCCTCTTTTCTTTTAATGTTTTGGGATCTTTCTCATTTTTCCCATTCTATCTCTTATCATTTTCCCGAAGATTGTCTGAAACCTTTTCTGTTCCAGCATCTTTTCTCTGGAACTTATCTGAACCCTTTCAGTTAATGCTTCCCGAAACTCTTCCGCACTCTGCAGACGTTCTTCCTGCCATACTCTCAGGCTTTTCATGAGTACTGCTTCTTTTTCCGGCGGTATCTCCACTCCAAGCTCAGATGGTTTTTTCAAATCATCCTCGACCATACGATCCAGTGATTCTGGCGGCCTGATCCCTGTAATCATGTGGTAAAAAGTCGCTCCCACTCCATAGACATCTGTCCAAGGACCCTGCTTTCCATGGCTTCGATACTGTTCCCCTGGCGCATACCCAGGTCTCAGAATCACAGGTAAACTTTTTGAGTTAGCAGGCGCCACATGGCACGCCGCTTCGAAACCTGACAGCTTGACTTCTCCCGCATCTGTAATAAATATATTGTCCGGTACTACGTCCCGGTGAATGATCCCTTTTTTATGTACAGCAGACAGCCCGTCCAGCACATGACAGATAATTTCTTCCGCCTCATCGTAAGGCAGCTTCTTTCTTTTCTCAAGAAGTTCCTTTACCGTCTTCCCGTTCAGATACTCCATCACAATATAGCCGGTATCATTTTCCCGGAAATAATCATAAATATTCACAACCTCCGGAATGTCAGCAAAAACTGCCAGCCCTCTCGCTTCTTCAAGGAAACTGGTCAGACCAGCCATAAACTGCTCATACGCGTCCCCGGAATAAATCGTCAGTTTTTTTGTTCCCAGTCTGCGTGTCGCGCAATCACTTGGCAGGTATTCCTTAACTGCCACTTTCCTCTGCTGTCCGATATCATATCCGATGTAAGTGACTCCGAACCCGTCGCATCCCAGCACCCTTCCGAGCAGATACCGCTCCTGCAGTACCGTGCCCGGCTCCAGGTAATACGCCTCCTCAACCCCGGTTTCCCTGACATCATAGCCGCAGTGAGGGCAAATATCAAACTGATCCTCCACCAGTTCCATGCATCCCATGCATAATTTCATCATTTACCTCTTTCTCTTCCCATTTCCTGATCTGGCAGGCAGACCGCTGGATCCAACCTGAATCTTACCAGGGCTACACCGGCGAGTCTTAAATTTCTACTTTACTCTGCAGTATTTCACAGCGCTCCAGGGGCCGTAGTTTTTGATTCCATCCACAAGTACAAATCCTCGGATACGGGCAAAATAGATCTGTCCGCTGACCAGTCCACTGACACTTCCTCCCGTAAGATTATTTTTTGCAGTTCCAGTTGTCGTTGTCGTCGGATCAAACGTCTTATTTGTGGAATAACTTATCTCATAGCCACTCACCTGGCTGTTTCTCTCCCATCGGAACTCCAGATAACCTTTCTTATTCGAAATAACAGAAATCAGCTGTACTTTCCCCGGTACGACCGTTAGCTGAACTGTTTCCACTGCCGCTTCATACTCCGTTGTAGCCGCCGCGTTTATCGTGATCACTGCCGCTCCATAACCTGTTATTTTCACTACACCTGAAGCGGAAACAACGGCCACCCCTGGATTGCTGATTTTATAGGTAAGCTTTCCTGCCGCTCTGGCCCCAAGGCTGAACATTTCCCCCTGTCTGTAAGTCTTTACAATCGTCCTGTTTACAGTAATCGTCTGCTGTTTCTTCTGAGGAGGCGTATTTTCTTCCTCTGGTACTGTATTTCCTCCACTCAAAATTTTAAGATACCCTGTAAACCCTTTTGCTTTTAGCATCTCCCCGAACCTTCTGTACACATTTATTTTACATGCCGGGATCCAAACTGTTGCATTTTTAGCAAGTTTTCCGAATGCATTTTCTCCTACTGTATTCTTTGTCAGAGTTTTTGATTTGATCTCAATTCTCTTAAGATTCTGACAATTATAGAATGCCTGTTTTCCAATCTTTTTTACTGAAGCAGGAATTGTCACTTCCTTCAGATTTCTGTTATTCTTAAACGCATTCGCCGCAATCGAAGTAACTGTATACTTAACTCCATTAACCGTTACTTTTAAATCAATATCCACAACAGTCTTATTTATATTCTGGCATTTTATACATTCAGCGGTCCCATTACTGTGCGTCTCGTATACTACACCATTTTCATCAAATTTTCTGCCGCCTTCAACCAGCTCATTACTGCTCATCTTATATACCACATCCGTTGGACCGACGACCACCGCCGCAGATACCCGGGAAGGGGTACAAAACAGAAAACCTGCTATAAACAGAAACAAAATTTTCAATAAAAAAGATTTTTTGGCAACTGCTTTCATTTTTTATTCCTCCACACTCATTCCGTCAATCATTGCGTATACTCTCCCCTTCAACTTTTCCGTCATAAAAGTTCAAAGGTATGTCTGCTGTCGTTGTTCTCCCAATTGTCCATATTCATTAGCACCCCACATCCACAGACTCCCGTCTGTCTTAACCGCCGCACTGAAATAATACCCCACACTTACAGATTCCACAACTGCCACTTTTCTCTGCAGGTTGGTGTCATATCCGATGTAAGTAACCCCGAACCCACCGCAGCCCAGCACCCTGCCGAGCAGATACCGCTTTTGCTGTATTGTGCCCGGTTCCAGATAATACGCCGCCTGGATCCCGGTTCCCCTGACATAACCGCAATGAGGGCAAATGTCAAACTGATCTTCCACCGGCTCCATGCATCCCATGCATAATCTCATCATTTACCTCTTTCTCTCCCCATTTCCTGATCTGGCGGGCAGACCGCTGGATCCAACCTAAATCTTACCAGGGCTACACCGGCGAGTCTTAAATTTCTACTTCACTCTGCAGTATTTCACAGCGCTCCAGGGGCCGTAGTTCTTGATTCATAATTCCGGCAGCTGTCATCTTACTTTACAATACTTTATATCACTCCACGGACCATCGATCTTGATCCCATTCACAAGTCTGTACCCCCGGATACGGACGTAATAGGTCTGACCACTGATTAAACCGCTCTTCACACCTTCCGTAATACGATTATCGCTTACTATTCCTCTTTTCGCAGCGGTAAAGGCCTTATTTGCGGAATAGTCTATCTCATAGCCGCTCACCTGGCTGTTTCTTCCCCATTTGAACGTCAGATAACCCTTCTGCTCTGAAGTAACAGAAATAAATTGTACATCTGGCTCAACAGTCAACCGGACATTTTCTGTCGCTGCTTCATATTCCGCGGTAGCTGCCGCGCTTACCGTAATTACCGCCGTACCGCAACTTTTTATTTTTACCACACCCGATGCAGAGATCTCAGCTACATTCCGATTACTGCTCTGATAAGTAAGCTTTCCTGCAGCCCGGGCCCCCAGATTAAAGGTCTCTCCTTTCCCATAGGTTTTTACTGTAATCGTCTTATTTACTATGATTGTCTGCTTTTTTTTCTGAGGAGGCTGAGAAGGGGTATCTCCTTTCACCATACCCGATACCTTGACATGGCTCCACGCTCCATACACACTCTCACCGTTAATTTTCACACATGCCCTCACTCTTATCTCAAACTTTCCAGACTTCAAATTCTTCAATACCTTCTTCGTTCCTGTCGTTCTTGCGCTGGACCAACTGTTTCTTCCCTTCATGCGGTACTGAATCTGATACATCGCTCCTTCCTGTCCCACTATCCTCACAGTCAATTTCCTTTTTCCCGCTTTCACACTGCTTATTTCTGCCTTTGCTGGTACCACACTGTAGTTCTTCTCCAAACTTCCCGTGTAATTTCTGCTTCCTTCTATAGCTACTTTCTTTTCACCTACTGCCGTGCTGTCCGCGCTGTAGGTTACCTTGTAATCCACATCTTTCTTCAGCACTCTTCCCGAACTTACTTTCTGAATCCCCTCTGCCGCTACCCTGTCCTGCGATAAAACGCAAAAAACAAATGTCAGTAAAAACACTCCAAAAAATACCTGGATCCTCTTTTTCTTCATTTTTTCCCACATTATGTAATTCTCCTTTCTCGTCATATCAGATACTACATTCCTATTTCATTTTCACGGAAATTCTGCCGCAAACATCAAACCATATGGCCTCCACTTGAAGCAACACCTCTTCATTCAGTCGGTAGCTCAATTAAGGCCACCTTCTTTCCCTTTTTTTATAGTATAATATTCCCGCTTCTGAAATGTGGAATCAAAGAAGAACTATACTCGATAGCGCAGAGGAACATATTCTAATAATAGAGCTCTCACAAAGTTTTGCGTGTTGTTATGGAACTGATATGGCAAAAATATATCCTATGATGCATAGTTTCATCCAATTTTCTTCGTTTTTCACGCTTCTCCCTCTTTTTTATTTCCGCTCTACATCAGACGCCAGCTTCATCTGTGAAGTTCTCACCCCTACCCAGCCGACTCTGCCCGTCTTCTGATCTTTGATCTGGATAAAGGAATACGGCGATGAAAATCTCACTTTCAGATATGTATATTTATCTCCCTTTTTTAGTGTAAAGAGCCTCCTCACACCGCTTAATGCAGGTTTATCATAAGCAATCAGATACCCGTTTGCCTGAGGCGCAATACTGAAATTCGTTATACCGAACAAAATCGTTGTCCTCATCACCATCTCATGATCCGCCCCCGGCCAGACAACCATCTTTTTATTTACAATCCTGCATCTCAGTTTTATCGGAACATAACCTCCGTACCCCTGGCTGGCCGTGAATCCGCCCAGCGCCACATATGCATAATACGTTCCATCTCCCGGCTGACTGGTCCAGTAACTAGTTTCCACCGGCATACTTTTGAAGACTTTGCCATCTCCATATAGTCCGGCTGCGATAGCAACCAGTTTTTTGCCATTGTATCTATAAAATACACTTTTCCCGGCCAGCTTCGATTTTCCATATATCTCCAGATACCTGTCACTTTTATTCAGATCGTATATCCAGTATCCATAACTGTTTTTTGAAGTTGCGGCCAGAACCTGTTTTCCATTAAGATACAGGATGTCTTTTCCATTCTTGTTATAAGAGCATTTAATAGTCTCCTTTCTGCCATCTTTATTCAGATCGCAGTTATATGTCAAATAACCTCCTAATAAATGCGTAATCTTTTTCCCATCAACATTGATATTAATATTGAGTGCCGCCGACGCCGTCATTCCACTCCCTGCAATTCCAGTTGTCAACATCAAAAACAGAATTACCTTTCTCCATATTTTTTTCATTTTCATTTTCCCTTCTTTCTTTTAATTTTTCCTGGCTGTCTGACAAAGTTGATAGTTTCCCGCCATTTTCTACTTCACTTTGTAGTACTTTACAGCGCTCCAGGGGCCATAGACCTTGATTCCATTCACAAGATTAAATCCCCGGACACGTACAAAATAAATCTGCCCGCTGACCAGCCCGCCAACACTGCCATCTGTGATAAGATTGTTTTTCGTAGTTCCTCGCTGCAAAGGATCAAACAACTTATTCGGAGAATAATTTATCTCATAGCCATTCACCAGGCTGTTTCTCTCCCATCTAAAACTCAGATAACCTTTTTTTTCTGAAGTGACAGAAATGAGCTGGATCCCCGGCTCGACAGTCAGCTGGACTGTTTCCGTCGCTGCTTCATACTCTGCAGTGGCCGCCGCATTTACCGTAATCACTGCCTTTCCAACGCCTGTTATTTTCACTACACCCGCCGCAGAGATAACCGCCACTTTTGGATTGCTGATCTTATAGGTAAGTTTTCCTGCGGCCCTGGCTCCAAGATTAAATGTCTCCCCTTTCCCATAAGTTTTTACTTCAATTATTTTATTTACAGTAATTGTCTGTTCTTTCTTCTGAAGGGGTGTATCTTCTTCCACAGGTTTTGATGTCCTCACTATATCAGGCGCAAGTTTCAGAGCCGAGGTTTTTACCACTACCCATCCGGTTTTTTCTGTTTTCAGATCCTCAATCTGGATAAAAGAATACGGCAATGAAAATTTTACACTTAAGTATGTATATCTGTCTCCTTTTTCAAGTATAAAGGCCTTACTTACACCCTTTAATGCAGGTTTATTATAAGCAGTCATAGTACCGCTTGCTCTAGGAACAATACTATAATCTACCTCACCGTCCTCATCGGTCGTTTCTGTCAGCAATTCATGTTCCGCATTCGCCCAGAATGTCATCTTTTTTCCCACTTTCCTGAATTTCACTTTTACCGGAATATAGCCTCCGTATCCCTGACTGGCAGAAAATCCGCCCAACGCCATATAGGCATTGTATACTCCATTTCCTGGCTGAAAAATCCACCATCTGATCTCTGCGGGCATATTTTTGAAAATTTTTCCATCTCCATGCAAACCGGTCGCGACTGTATTCAGCTTTTTGCCATTATACCTGTAAAATACACTTTTTCCGGAATATTTCGATCTTCCAAATATCTCCAGATATCTGTCTTCTTCATTTATATCCATTAAGCAATAACCCTCACTGTTTTTTGAAACTGCAGACAGAGCCTTCTTTCCATTAATGTAGAGTATATCTTTCCCTCCATAATTATATATGCACTCAATCGTTTCATTTTTTCCGTCTTTATTCAAATCATACTTGTATGTCATACCATCCTCAAAAAAAATGGTTTCTGTTTCTGCTGATACTGCAAGTCCACTGCCCATGATTCCCATCGTCATCATCAAAAACAAAATTATTTTCATCCATACTTTTTTCATTTCCCTCTTCCCTCCCTAATCTCATCACCATGCTCTGTAGCACAAAGCATGGTGATCTGCGCACAGGACTCATAACCGAGCCCTGCATGCAAGGATCCGGGGCTGCTTCACCAGACAGCCTGTAATTTTTCCCTTTTTTTAAAAATTCCCGATATCTACTATCTGCATCTGACCGCCGCCTCCGCCGCCACTATTGCTTCTGCTTCCGCCGCCTCCGCCGCCACTATTACTGCTGCTTCCGCCGCCTCCGCCGCCATTATTACCGCTGCTGCTTCCGCCGCCTCCGCCATCAACATATTTGTTTGCCTGTTCCGCCGCTTCTCTTTCCTGTCTGACTCTTTCAACTTTCGCATCGGCTGTCGCTTTATCATCCGTACTGTAGTCGTCCTTTGCACTGATAAATCCATACCCGGAATCCAGTTCCAGAATAAACCAGTCTCCCTCGCTGCCCTCGGTCAGCCCTTTGGCCACACCGCATACCTTTACTTCTTCTCCAAGCGCACGGGAAGACAGAGCTGCTCCGTTATGATTATCCGGGGCCTGTCTGATCGTCAGGCTGTCTGCAAGTATATATCTTGTCTTCACAGAATCATACGTCATATATCTGTATTGATCCTGAGTAATCTTTTCTTCACTGGCTTCCGTTTTATAGCTTATATATGCGTACCCATCTTTCTGTTCAAGCCACAGTTCCTTCATATCAGCCAGTTTCAGGTCGTAATATACCAGCGGAGCTTCTGTCGCCGCACCTGTAACCTTCAGATTATACAGACCGTCTTCCCTTGCCTTCACAGCGTTCTGATTTTTTTCATCCTTTGTACTGTAAACAACGCTTTCCGCACCTCCGTTTCTCTCCACAATGGTTATCTCCGGACTGCTGAATCCGGTTTTATCATGAAGTTTAATCACCTGCTGTTTTTCTCCCCGAGAAATCGGAAGCTGATATATATTCGTCTTTTCTGCTTTTACTTTGCTCTGCTTTTCTGATTCCGCCTCACTCTGCTTCTTTGCTTTTGCTTCGCTCTGCGCCGCCGATTCGCTCTGCAGATGTTCGCTCTCTGCTGTCGATTCTGACTCGCTTTGCGCTATTGACTCGCTCTCCGCCTTTGAGTTTTCTTTATCCCGCAGACGTTCGCTCTCTGCCACTGACTCTGATTCACTCTGCCCTATCGATTCGCTCTGCATAAGCTCGCTCTCTGCCACTGATTCGGATTCACTCTGCGCTATTGATTCGCTCTGTGCAATGGACTCGCTCTGCGCCGCATTCATTTTCTTCGTCTCTGGCGCTGGCTTCATCTCCTCCTTTTCCTGATCCGCACCCGATGACCCCGAAGCGGCCTGGCTGTCATTGCCTCCAATTATATTTTTTCCAATAAAAATTCCTGCAAGACTGATTCCCACAACACAGCACGCAATTCCAATCTTCACAAACAGACGGTTCCCTTCCTTCTTTTTCTGTCTGTCTGTCTTCCCGTAGTTCCCTCTGTCTTCCCTTTTAGGCGGAATTTCTTTTCGTTCTTTATTCTCCCGGTTCTTCTCCCTCTCATCGTCGTTTTGAGGCCTGTCCGGAACCTTCTCAGTCAGCGCTCTCCGGAACTCTGAAGCACTCTGCAGACGATTTTCTCTCCGTACACTCAGACTCCTCATGAGCACTTCTTCTTTTCCCGGCGGCATCTTTATTCCGAGTTCGGACGGTCTTCTCAGATCATCCGTTATCATACGCTCCAGGGATTCCGGCGGTATGATGCCGGTAATCATCCGGTAGAAGGTTGCTCCCGCCCCATAGACATCCGTCCACGGTCCCTGCTTCCCGTGACTGCGGTACTGTTCTTCCGGCGCATAGCCCGGTTTCAGGATGACAGACAGACTTTTCGAGTAGATTGACGCCGCGTAGCGCGCCGCTCCGAAATCCAGAAGCTTGATCTCTCCCTCCGTCGTGATAAACACATTATCCGGCGCCACATCGCGGTGAATGATTCCCTTTTTATGTACGGCAGACAATCCGTCCAGCACGTGGCAGATAATCTCCTCCGCCTCACGATAAGGCAGCTTTCTTCTCTTTTCCAGAAGTTCCTTTACCGTATTTCCTTTCAGGTATTCCATTACAATATAGCCTGTATCATTTTCCCTGAAATAATCGTAAATATCCACGATCTCCGGAACGCTGGTAAAACCTGCCAGCCTTCTCGCTTCTTCCAGAAAACTGTTCAGACCGGCCATAAACTGTTCTTTTGCGTCTCCGGAGTAAATAACCAGATTTTTTGTCCCCAGCTTCCGTGTCGCATAATCGCTTGGCAGATATTCCTTGACCGCCACTTTTCTCTGCAGTCTTGTATCGTATCCGATATAAGTCACGCCGAATCCGCCATACCCCAGCACTTTCCCGAGCAGGTAACGCCCCTGCAGCATTGTCCCCGGCTCCAGGTAGTACGCCTCCTGGACGCCGGTTCCTCTGGCATAACCGCAGTGAGGGCAAATGTCAAACTGATCTTCAACCGGTTCCATACATCCCATGCATAATTTCATCATTTATCTCTTTCTCTCCTCATTTTTCTGACCCGGCGGACAGACAGAACTGCTTCCGCCAAATTCAACCTGAATTTTTCCCGAAACCCTCCAATTTCTACTTTACCCTGCAGTATTTTACAGCGCTCCACGGACCATAGATCTCTACCCCATTCACAAGTCTGTATCCCCGGATGCGGACGTAATAAATCTGACCGCTGACTAAACCGCTTCTCTCACCTTCTGTAGTGCGATTATTGCTTACTGTTCCTCTTTTCGCAGAGGAAAACGCCTTACTTGTGGAATAATTTATCTCATAGCCGTTCACCAGGCTGTTCCTTCCCCATTTGAACGTCAGATAACCTTTCTTCCCTGAAGTAACAGAAATAAATTGTACATCTGGCTCGACAGTCAGCTGAACTGTCTCTGTCGCTGCTTCGTATTCCGTGGTAGCCGCCGCGTTTACCGTAATCACTGCCGTCCCGCAGCCTGTTATTTTCACCACACCCGACGCGTAGACAATGGCCACCTTCGCATTGCTGCTCTGATACGTCAGTTTTCCTGCCGCCCTGGCTCCAAGATTGAATGTCTCACCTTTCCCATAAGTTTTCACTGTGATCATCTTATTTACGGTGATCGCCTGCTTCTCCTTTTGATTGATCGCTATCTTTACAGGTTTGCTGCTGCCTCCATAGCTTCCATTTCCCAGAGCCCAGTTCCCCCACGTCCACAGGCTTCCGTCTGTCCTGACCGCCGCACTACGCTCAACCCCCAGGCTTACCTCCTTCACATTCGTCATCACTTTTACCGGCCTTTTTCTGTCCGTTTCCGTCCCATCTCCCAAACGTCCACCATCATTATCTCCCCACGTCCACAGACTCCCGTCCGTCTTGACCGCCGCACTGTACCAATGTCCCAGGCTTACCTCCTTTACCCCGGTCATAATCTTTACCGGCCTGTCCTTGTTTGTTTTCGTTCCGTCTCCAAGTTGTCCACTATAGTTTCCTCCCCACATCCACAGGCTTCCGTCCGTTTTGACCACCGCATAGTTACCGTCTCCCAGGCTTACCGCTTTCACATTCGTCATCACCTTTACCGGCCTTTTGCTGCCATAGGTTCCATTTCCCAACTCTCCGGCACCCCACACCCATAAACTCCCATCTGTTTTAACCGCTGCACTATTACACAAAAACCCCAAGCTTACCGCTTTCACATTCGTCATCACTTTTACCGGCCTTTTTCTGTCCGTTTCCGTCCCATCTCCCAAACATCCACCATAATTATATCCCCACATCCAAAGGCTCCCATCTGTCTTGACCGCCGCACTGTGAAGCTCTCCCAAACTTACCGCTTTCACGTTCGTCATGATCTTTACCGGTTTGTTTCTGTCTGTTTTCGTCCCGTCCCCCAGCTGTCCATAATTATTCCACCCCCATGTCCACAAACTCCCGTCCGTCCTGATTGCCGCACTGTTCATATGTCCCAAGCTCACCGCTTTCACGTTCGTCATGACTTTTACCGGCCTGCTTCTGCTTGTTTTCGTTCCATCTCCAAGTTGTCCGTTATTGTTACTTCCCCACATCCACAGGTTTCCGTTTTTATCGACCGCCGCACTGTGATAGCCTCCC
The DNA here is from genome assembly GCA_947626965.1 of uncultured Lachnospiraceae bacterium. Taxonomy (GTDB): domain Bacteria; phylum Bacillota; class Clostridia; order Lachnospirales; family Lachnospiraceae; genus Choladousia. The sequence goes on along the minus strand of CANQUH010000005.1, from coordinate 42,880 downwards.
TGGCTTACCTGCGTTATCGTTGTTCCGGCAGCCTGTACCTCCTGCGGCCGCACAGGCAGCAAAACGGCAGCCAGAACGATCAGGCCTGCCAGCAGTTCTTTTCTTATCCGTTTCATTTTTTCTGACATAAATATCATCCCTCACCTACAGTTTAAACATCCCGAACATTTCTTACCACAATTTCCACCATTTCTTTTTTGCTTCCGATTCCGGCGCCTGAAGCGCCATCCGGAATTCTTCCGCAGACGAAAAACGATTTTCCGGTTTCAAGGAAAGCGCCTTCATGACGGCCTCCTCCACATGCGGGCTGACCTGAATTCCCTTCTTTGACGGCGGTTCCAGAAGATCTCTCTGATTCCGGTCAAGAGATTCCATTGGACGTTCCCCGGTAAGCATCTGATAAAGTACGGCTCCCGCAGCGTAGATATCAATGCGGCTGTCCTGTTTGCCTCTGGAACGATACTGTTCCGGCGGAGCGTACCCTGCCTTCACCACAACCGCACTGTTTTTCCCTGTCTCTTCCTCCTGGAGTTTTGCGGCTCCAAAATCGAAAATTTTTATCTGATTGGGGGAAAGGATAAAGATATTATCCGGACTGACATCCTTATGTATAATTCCTTTGTCATGTATCTTCTGCACGGCTGTCAGAACAGCGCATATATAGGCGCAGGCCTGTGCCTCCGGTATTTTTCCTTTTTCTTTCAGATATTTTTTCAGCAGAATTCCCTCAACGTACTCCATAATGATATAGGCAGTCCCGTTTGCCTCAAAGTACGCAAATACATTGACAATATCCTTCTCTTTTGCAAAAAGAGCCATATTTCTGGCTTCCTCTATGAAACGCCCCAGCTGTCTCTGATAATCCACCGCCTTGTTTCCCGAAAAAATCCCTACTTTGACTTCTCCTTCCGCACGGTTTACCAGATTTGCCGGATAAAACTCTTTGATTGCCACGACAATGCTCAAAACAGTATCATATGCGCGGTAGGTAATTCCAAACCCTCCATATCCAAGCGCCTCTCCTATGATATATCTGTCCTGCAGGATCGTTCCCTGCTTCAGCTGAAACGCGGCTTTCTGCTGCGCGCCTTCCACATACCCGCAATATCGGCAAACTTCAAAATTTCCCTTTATTCTAAAACAATTTAGACATAACTGATGATACATTTTCTACTGCACTCCTTTATAAAATGCAGAGAATTCCAGGCAGTATATCCATGCCATAAATCCATTGCTGTTCACACCACAATCTTCTGGACAACGACGAATTTTATAACGCACAGTACCCCGAACCCTCTGCTGTTCCATACCTGACATCAGGCGGGATTTCCCTCATCTCGCCCGATCTCCCCTCTTCATTTTCTGCGCCCGCTATTCAGCCGGAAAAGAACCTTTCTTCCTGGCTGACTTCCAGCTGAAGTTTTCATCACAGCACGGAATCAGCGCCAGGCTTGTATCTTCCAGTATAAGAATATCATTCCGCCCCATTTCCAGGGGCATCAGCACCAGTTCATCATTGAGATAAATCATTTTTTTTGCTTCCCCTACAGATATGATGAATTTTCGTTCCTCTTCCACGTACTCAATCCACGCGTGATTTTTCCGGGAAATATACGGATCATTCTTCAGCACCACATCCATCTCATCGGAACGTCCTATGCTGTTTTTCCCTTCCCGCAGAGGATAGCTTTTGCCAAAGTCCGGCCCATCCACGCAGATCAGCCAGCCCACCGGTTCCAGAAAGCAGGTTCCTTTTGGCCGGCTGCCATCCGAGGTTTTTCCGCGGTTCATCATATATTTCGGATTCTCCACATCCAGAGGAGCCGACAGGGCGATATTTACAGGATCTATCTTTCCATTGTCAAATCCGTCTTCCTCCATCCTCTTCGTCACCTTCGGCTGGGACTGTCTTCCGGAATCCGAAGAACTCTGGTAATCTGCATACCGCACTGTTTTTTCATCCTGTGGTGAAACAGATCCATACCCCTGGCTGGATCTGCCGCTTTCCCCAAAAACCACGCTGCTTCTCATAGTAACTGCCTGATCATCATCTGAGTTAACAAGATACTGCGTATAATCTGCTTCCGCGCTGCAGTACGGGCACACATCATATTTGTTTGCTTCATAATAATGACCATTTACACATCTCACAAAATAAGTATCCACGTTTCCTCCTGTGATCACGCGTACTGTATCAGTACGACGGATGTATTATCCTGACTTTTTACTGCCGCCCGCCCCATGACCTGTCTGGTCAGAGCATTGGCCGCTTCCTGCACATTTCTCTCTTTTTTTACGATATTCAGGATTTCCTCTTCTGTCAGACTTCTGTACAGACCGTCGCTGCATAAAAGAACCCTGTCTCCCTTTTCCAGAACAATTGCCTCCTGACTGCAGTCAATCAGGCGAAGATTTCCCATGCCAATATAGCTGATCAAGGCTTCCCCCTTTTTTGATTCCAGTTCATAGTCCTCCTCTGATATGGTTCCTCTTTTTTTCATAATATCCAGCGAAAGTCTGTAATTGTGCTCCCTGGTAACCGGAAAAATACGGTTTCCCGCAATGAAAAATATCTTGCTGTCACCGACAGACATCCAGTATAATTTTTTTCCTGCGATCATGACGGCCGCGACCGTAGTTCCAGCATCAAGCCGTTCCCCTTCCTCATCGCAAAGATCATACACTTCCTCATCCAGCTTCTTTGCCTCCATAAGGAGAAATTTCGGAATCTCCTCCTCATCCTCTTCAAACTTCAGGAAGTCCTTCGCTAAAACTTCCACCGCTTTCTGACTGGCTGTTTCTCCGGCATTAAGACCGCCCATTCCGTCACAGACTACAGCAATATGAAAAGGTTCCCGGCTGAATCCGAACACCGTATCCTGCTGTTCCTTCCGTGTCCCCAGAACAGTGGAAATCCCCATTTTAATTGTCGGAAGGAGCTTTTTTTCATCCAGCGTCGTAATGTCATCCTGATTCACATATGTCACCGCATATCCTCCTGCTCTGTCTCTATCAGATTTTCCTACCAGTTTATGATTATAAACAGAGAGCCTGCCTGGACGACGTCTCCATTTTTCAGCCTGCATCTCGCTGTAATCCGAACGCCATTTAACATCGTCCCGTTCATGGAATCGAGATCGGAAATGTAGAAAAGACCGTCTTCTTTCTCGATCATGAAATGCCTCCTTGACAGAAGCTTATCTATGACTGCAATGTCACATTCCGAGGAACGTCCGAATATCAGCCTGTCCCTGATCACAACTTCTTTCGTCTTTTCTTCTTCGTCACTCTTGATCGTAAGTCTCAGCCTGCTCTCATCCAGTGAAGGTTCTTCCTCAGATTTTTTCCTCTTTATCATGAAAAATGCGAGCGCCGCGGCAATTCCAATGAGCAGAACAGCCGTCAGGATAATTCCCACCGCCGGAATTCCGTTCCCTTCTTCAGAATCCGTGTCCGTATCCGGCTCTGTTTCGGGTTCCTCCGCATTTTCACCGCCCGGTCCTATATGCAGCTGCGCATTCTGGGAAATCATGTTTTCTTCCATGGAGTTATCTGAAATTCCCTGAAATTCCACGATATAATCCCCGTTTTCCAGCGGCTCGCGAAAAGTCAGCACCGCGGCGGCCTTCTTCTTCTCTCTGTAGTCCACCGTATAAACCGGCACGACCTCCCCATCACACGTCACTTTATAATTCGCTGTGTCCTCCGCATTTTTTACAGGCTCACTGTATACAATTCTCAGCTCTTTTTCCGAAATCTGTTTAACGGAAGCCGAAGGCGCCTCCGTGTCTTTCTTATTATATCTGGGGCATACCTGCAGAGATTCGCTTCCCGCACCGGAAGCAACCAGCGTCAGCGGCTGCATAACAGATGTGATCCTGTTGCTGGGGGCTTTCAGTTCAAGCACCTGCACAGAATTCAGTCTGTTCTGAATATTCTGCATACAGGTCTGCGCCTCTCCCAGTCCGAACACCGACAGCTGTCCGTTCGCCGCACGCACGAAATCACTGAAGGCTTCGATAAAAGCATTCGCCTCCCCATGCGCCGTTTCTCTCACTGCCATCGCATACAGAGGAATTCCCGCTTTCTGAAGCCCTTCGAGCGCTTCATTTCTGGTACTCTCGTTCGTGGAGCAGTCCTCACCGTCGGAAATCACAAGCGCCACGCTGCGCTTTTCTATATTCTCCTCCTTGTCGGCCAGCTCCGCTGTCTTGTTCAGGGCCTCGAACAAATGTGTATTCATATCATTGTTATCCAGCCCTTCCAGCGTACTTCTGATTGTATCCGCCTTCTTCTCCTTATCCAGTACGACATTTACCTGATCTCCGAACGTAAGTACGGACAGCGTATCCTTATCTTTCATTCCGTCCGGAAAACTGATCAGCGCCTGACGGATATCCGCAAAATAATCCTTGCTGATCGACAGGGATACATCCACCAGAATATAGTAATCCGTCCCGTTCTTGTCTTCAGAATATGGATAACTGTTTACCACGGTCAGTTTCTGATCCGAGAGGGATGCTGTCACACCGTCTGTAAGAGAGCTCCCCGGATAATAGTAAACCCGGATGTCCGGCATATAAATTCTTGCCTGCTCAATCGTCATTTTCTCACTTGTATCCGATGCATACGCCGCCGTCGGCACAGACAATATGCACAACATGAGTATGCACAGTATTATTCCAGCTCCCCCGCAGATTTTTGTAATCGCTTTTTTTCCCATAACCTCATCCCTCTTTTGCTTTCTCTTTCTTTTTCAGGTCCAGATACAGATTGCCGAATAATTATCCATTCCCTGTCCTTCCCCGTTTTTCCGCACAATCTCCTTCATACTGTTCAGCCAGTCCGCCGCCGTCTCCGCTTTCTCAAGGCACGATTCCATCTCATCTTCCTCAATCCATTCCCAGAATCCGTCGGAACACATCAGTATGGCATGGCCTGGCTCATAATCATGAAAATCTGATATGACGTAAGGAGTTCTCCGCCATTCCATTCCCATCACCCTCAGAAGGCGGCTCCGGTCCGGATGCCTGCGGATCTGCTTCGAAGTAATCTCACCGGCCGCCACAAGCATCTGAGGCACACTGTGATCGAAGGTACATTCCGCCAGCTTTTTTCCTGCGAAATGGTAAATCCGGGAATCCCCGATATGTCCCCACAGAAATCTCCGCTCATCCGACAGAAAAACGCAGAGTGTTGTCTTCATCCCATATTCTTTCCCCGCTTTTTTCTGCTTTTCCACAAGCCTTTTCTGACTCTCCTCAAAACACTGTCTTATGACCTCCTCCGAAACCTGCGCGTTTTTTTTGAATATCTCCGTCACACATTCCGTCACAAGTCTGGAAGCTTCCTCTCCGTATCCGTGACCTCCAAGGCCGTCTCCCAGCGCCGCACAGATCCCCTCCTGCGTCTGCAGTACCCGGATGCTGTCCTCATTTTTATCCCTCTCCCCGGTTTCCGACAACATTTCATATGTAATCACAAATAATCCTCCTGTCTTCCGGACATTCATGCTCTGCACGGCAGGATCCCCTCATTATTTCCCTATCTCCGCATCAGCTTCCTGTCCCATTTCCGCTCTCCGCCGCAAAAAGCAATAAAAACAAACTGCGTCTTTCCGATATGAATCCTGTCCTCGTTCTTCAGTTCCGATGCTTCTGTCAGGCGCTGATCATTCAGATACGTTTCCCGACCTTCCTCCGGAACCAGATAAAAGCAGTTTTTCCGATCCTCATAGACAACAGAACAGTGTACTTTTCCTGCTACAGTAGTATCCTCCAACACCATAGTGGTATCCTCCAGCAGGCGAATCTGGTTGTTTCTGCTGTATCCAATCGTATTGAATCCATAATACAGATTAAACGAATAGCCTTTACTCGGACCGTCCACGCAGACCAGCCAGCCTGTCACCATATAATTCTGGTTATTGGAAAATCTGATCGTTTCGCCGTCTTTTCTGTTATCTGACCCTCTCCAGAGGCCTTCTCCCCTCTTCCTGTTCAGATCTTGGGAAACAGGCTCATTCTGTTTTATGCCCTCATCTGGAAACCCCTTCCCGAAAATTTCCGAACTATCCGGGCCCAAAAATCTAGGATCGTAAACCGTTTCATCATTTTCTTTGTCCCAAGATCCCTCTGGATAGCTTCCTTTTCCCGGATTCATTTCTACTGATGGTTCCGGCATCTTTACAGGGTTATCCTGCGGTATCCTTCCTCTACCACGTTGTTCCTGCAAATATTCTATTGCATATCTGGATACCTCGTTCCTGTAGCCGGTTGTATTCCTAAAATCTCCTGCACCAGCTTCACAATGAGGACATCTGACAAACATGGACTTGTCATAATAATGTCCCTTTTCACATTTCACTACTTCCGCCATAATTTTCACCATCCTGCATACTTGTCTTTTACCAGACGAAATCAACACATGATTCATTCGCGAGTCCTGCGCGCGGGATTTGGATCTGCGCCGACAGACATCTCCGATTCCGAATCTCTGCGGATTCCGTCATTTTCTGCTTAAATTCCGCATATTTCCTTTTTAGTCATTATTAAGGTAAATATAATCTTTTTTCATGATAATGTCAATGAAATCGCACAATCTTTTGGCATAAAACCCCTGCCTGCAAAGTGATTGTGTATGTAAAACAGACCTGTGGGAAAAGCACTATCTTACCTTGCAGTACTTCACGGCGCTCCACGGGCCATAAATCTTCTTCCCGCTCACAAGCCTGTATCCCCGGATACGGACATAATAGATTCCCCCGCTTTTCAGACCGCTGATACTGCCTGCCAGATTTTTGCTGCCTTTTGCGGTTCCTTTTTTTATGCTCGTAAAATTCTTATCCGCCGAACAGTTCAGTTCATATCCGCTTACCTGACTGTTATACGTCCATCTAAACTGCAGACTTCCCTTTTTAGGCGAGGTGACGGAACTGAATTTGACCGCCCCGGGACCGATAATCAGCCTGACTTTCACAGCCGCGGCCTCATACTCCTCAGTGGCCGCCGCATTTATTGCAATCACAGCCTCGCCGTAGCCCACAGTCTTTACTTTTCCTGCCGCGGAAACAATCGCTACTTTTGTATTGCTGATTTTGTAGGTCAGTTTCCCCTTTGCTTTCGCTCCAAGACTGAAGATTTCATTCTTCTTATACGCTCTCATAATTATCTGATTCACAGTGATTGTCTGCTGCTTCTTTCCCGGCGTTGTCTCATCTCCGCCTGGAGTTTCCGGCTCTTTTGCCGGAACATCCCATGTCAGTCTGACATGCAGCAGACGGCTGCCTCCGCTGAGCGCCGGACCCTTGGTATTATATCTGTACTCCAGCGCCTGCGGCGCTTCATCCCCCGTAAAGGTCACAATTCCTTTTGACAAAGAAGTTCCTCCCGTGGCAAGAGTCACTCTCCTCAGATTATTTTTTCCGATGAGATCCGCCAGATTCATCTGCCACACACCGCTGTCATTGACAGGCGCGGCTATATGGAGACTGCTCGTACCTGACAAAATATTCAGCTTCGGATTTTGTCCCGCATCCAGGCTGGTCAGCTGATTGTCCCCGCAGAACAGAATCTGCAGAGCCGGACTCTGGCTTACATCCAACGCTTTTAACTGATTTCCGGAACAGCCCAGATAGTACAGTTCCGCGGTATTATTTATATTCAGACTGGTCAGCTGATTTTTATCGCAGGTCAGGATCTGCAGAGCCGGATTGCCGCTTACATTCAGAATAGCCAGCTGGTTATTGCCGCAGAATAATTTTTCCAGGGATGGATTCTGTGTTATGTCTAGGCTGGTTAATCTGCTGCCGGAACAGTTCAATACTTCCAGAGCCGTGTTATGGCTTATATCCAGACTGGCGAGTTCACAGGAAGAGCAGTCCAGAGAAGTCAGTTCTGTAAAATACTCGATTCTTCTCCCGGAATGAAATACTCGTCCGCACTTTCTTCGCCGGCAGATTCTGTTATTCCGGATACTTCCCCCGACTGCACACAAATCAGATCACCTGGCTGTTCTGCTGATGCTGCCGTTCCCGGCAGCATCATTGACATGATCAACATCGCCATGACTGTTTTCTTTTTCATAGCCTGACTCCCTCCCGATACAAATCCTGTCTGTTTTTATTCCCAGACAATTCCTCCGTCTTCCCAGTCAATTCCATCTGACACAGATGCCGGCGGAGTATCGGAGTAGTTCTGCGGAGATGTATAGTAGTTCTGAGACTGTGTGTAATCCGGCTCAGGAGTCTGTTCAGGCTCCGGTTCAGGAACATCCGCCTCATTGTCCGACGTATATGTATCGCTCGCACTGATATACGCATACCCCTCATCCGTCCGGATTAAATACCAGTCTCTCTCCTCCCCGTCAATCCGGCCTTTTGCCAGGCCGCACACTGTGACTACATCCCCAAGATCAAGGGAAGACACAGGCTCATTTCCCTGATTATCCGGCACGCTCCGGATCGATAATCCTGAACGTATAAGGTATCGTATCTGTTCTTCATCGTATGTCTTTACCGCATACTGTTCAGTATCTACCTTTTCATTCGTATCCACTGTCCGGTAAATGCTGTATGCATATCCGTCTTTCTCCTTCAGCCGGAGTTTTTTCACATTGGACAGCGGAAGATTGTAATAGCCCAGCTTCACTCCCGTCTTCGTGTTGGACAGCTGAATATGATACTGCTTTCCTTCCTCAACTGTAAGCTCTACTTTCCTTTCCTGCACAGGATTTTCCCGGCTGTAAATGACATTGTCCTCTGCATCCTTAATGATCAGTTCATCCGCTTTGATCCCGGTTTCATCGGTCATCGCAATCTGCTGCGATTTATCTTCCAGAGAAAATACAAGCTGGTAAGCAGGATTTTTCGCGTCCGCTTCGCTCTGCTTCTCGCTCTCTCTTTCACTCTGTGCTGTTGATTCCGCCTCACTTTCCTTTTCACTCTGCGCTGTCGATTCCGCCTCGCTTTCCTCTTTCAACTCCTCTTCACTTTGCAGGCGTTCGCTCTCTGCTTTTGATTCCTCTTCGCTCTGCAGACGCTCGCTTTCTGCCTTTGACTCTTCCTCACTCTGCAGACGCTCGCTCTCTGCCTTTGATTCTTCCTCGCTCTGCAGACGCTCACTTTCTGCCTTTGACTCTTCCTCACTCTGCAGACGTTCGCTCTCTGCCTTTGATTCTGACTCACTCTGTGCTATGGACTCACTCTGCTCCTCGCTTCCATCACTGCCGATTATATCCCTTCCAAAATAAAATCCCACAACGCAAATCCCCACAACACAGCACGCGATCCCAAGCTTTATTAACAGCTTGCCTCCTGCCGGTTTCTCCGGTCTGCCTGTTCCTCCGGAACTCCCTCCGTCTTTTCTTCTCTGCTCTTTCTTTATCTGCTCTTTTTCTTTCTTATCTTTTTCTTTCTTATCTTTCTCCTTCTTATCTTCTTTCTGCAACTTGTCCGGAACCTTTGTCAGCTCCTCCTTAAACTCTTCCGCGCTCTGGATCCGGTCTTCCATCTGAACTTTCAGGCTCTTCATAAGAATCTCTTCTTTTTCCGGCGGTATCTCCATCCCAAGCTCCGACGGACGCTTCAGATCATCCACTATCATCCTCTCCAGCGATTCCGGCGGACGTTCCCCCGTTATCATCCGGTAAAACGTTGCTCCTACTCCATAGATATCCGTCCATGGCCCCTGCTGTCCATGGCTCCGGTACTGCTCTTCCGGTGCGTAGCCCGGTTTCAAGATCACGGAAAGACTTCTGGAATAAATCGATGCCGCATAGCGCGCCGCTCCAAAGTCCAGCAGTTTGATTTCCCCTTCATCCGTAACAAAAATATTATCCGGAGCAATATCCCTGTGAATGATCCCCTCTTTATGTACCGCCTCCAGTCCGTCCAGAACATGCAGAATGATTTCCTCCGCCTTCTGGTAAGGGAACCTCCCTTCCCTTGCAAGCAGTTCCTTCACGGTCTTTCCCTTCAAATATTCCATTACAATATAGCCCGTACCGTTTTCCTTGAAACAGTCATAAATATCCACAATCTCCGGAATACCGCCAAAGCCTGCCAGATTCCGCGCCTCTCCAAGAAAGCTGGAGAGGCCCGCCATAAACTGCTCCCGCGCATCCCCTGAATAGATGACCGGCTCCTTTGTCCCCGGTTTCCGCGTCGCGTAATCACTCGGCAGATATTCCTTCACCGCAATCTTCCTTTGCAGTTTGTTGTCATACCCGATATAAGTAACGCCAAATCCGCCATACCCGAGAACCTTCCCCAGCAGATACTGCCCCTTCAGGACAGTTCCCGGCTCCAGATAGTATGCTTCTTTCACACCGCTCCCCTTAAAATAACCACACAGCGGGCATACTTCCGCCTGATCATCGATCAGTTCCATACATCCCAAACACCGTTCCATTTTCTCCTCCTGCATTACGGCTGACTCTCTCCGCATTCTGTCACGTATTCATTTTTTACAATTTTAGTCATCTTCACCGCACAACACAGTACTTTACGGCGCTCCACGGACCATAAACATTGGTTCCGTTCACAGATACATATCCCTGAATACGAACATAATATCCTCTTCCACTGTCTATCGGAGTATCTATTTCTACGAGGTTTTTATTTTTTATATTTATCCAATTCGGATTCCCAAATTCTTTTTGGGTAGAACACTGTAATTGATAGCCGGTCACCTGGCTGTTTTTCCTCCATTTAATTCTCATATAACCTTTCTTTGGTGAAGTAACAGAAATAAGCTGTACTTCCGGGAGCGTTATACTGCTTATTTTACAGTACTTTACAGCGCTCCATGGGCCATAAACCCGATTTCCACTCACAAGCCTGTATCCCCGAATACGGACAAAATATGTTCTTCCCACAGTCAATCCAGAGACACTGGTTTTCGTCAGACTACTACTTGCGATTCCCCTTTTATAAGAACTAAATGACTTATCCGGAGCTACATTTATTTCATATCCGCTCATCTGGCTGTTTCTCTCCCATTCGATCATCAAATAACCATTCCTCGAAGTAACAGAAACAAGCTGTACTTCATCCCCTTGGGTGACAGTCAACTGGACTGTTGTCGTTGCCGCCTTATATTCCGCAGTCTCTGCCGCATTGACTGTAATCACCGCCGTTCCATAGCCTGTTATTGTTACTATTCCCGATGCTGAAATAACTGCTACTTTTGTATTGCTGCTCTTATAAGTCAGTTTTCCTGCCGCCCTGGCCCCAAGGTTGAACGTCTCTCCTTTCCTGTAAGTTTTTACAATCGTTTTATTCACTGTGATTGTCTGCTCTTTTTTCTGAGGCGGTGTGTTATCTTCCTCTGGTTTTGATATCTGCTCTTCTCCGGCTGCCAGTTTGAACTGCGAGGTTTTCATTATTAACCATCCGGTCTTTTCCGTTTTTAAATCCATGATCTGAACAAAAGTATATGGAGATGAAAATTTCACTTTCAGAAACGTATATTTATCTCCTTTTTCAAGTGTAAAAGCCTCATCATTTCCCTTTAATGACGGTTTTTTATACGCGGGCAATCTGGTCTTCGCTCTAGGAGTAATACTATAATTTATTACACCATCCCTCATGGTTTCTGTTGCCAGTTCATGTTCCTCATTCGCCAAAAATATCATTTTTTTACCTGATCTCCCGAATTTTGCCATCATAGGAATATATTTATAATCCAGGTTATCCACAATTAATGCCATATATGCAATGTATGTTCCATTTCCCGGCTGAGAATCCCAGTACTGTGCTTCTGCAGGCACGCTTTTAAAAATTTTTCCATCTCCATAAAGACCAGCCGCGATCGCGACCATTTTTTTTCCATTATATCTGTAAAATACACTTTTCCCAGGATATTTTGACCTTCCATATATCTCCAGATATCTATCTTTTTCATTCACGTCCATCAAAAAATACCCATTACTGTTTTTTGAAGTTGCAGACAGAACTTTTTCCTCATTAATATATAATAGATCTTTTCCATCCTGTCCATATATACATTCAATCGTTTCCTTTTTCCCGTCCCCATTCAAATCGCAACTGTATTTATAATAGTGTTTTAAAAAAGTTGTCTCTATTGCCGCCGATACTGGCAGTCCGCTTCCCACGACTCCTGCCATTATCATCAGAAACAACGAAACTCTCATCAATAGTTTTTTCATTTTTATAATCCACCTTCCCTATCTCTATTTTTTATCTGATTTTCATCCGCTGTCAAAGATCTCCTCCGTCCACTATATGTATCTGACCTCCGCCACTGTTACCTCCGCCACTGTTGCCTCCACCACTGTTGCCTCCACCAGTATACCAATTTGGTGACGGGGACGGAGCTGGGGTCGGAACCCAATTATTAACCTGTTCCTCTGCCGCCTTCTCCTGTTCTGCTCTCTCAACTTCCGCGTCAGCCACTGATTTATCATCTGTACTGTAATCATCCTTTGCGCTGATGAAACCATAACCGGAATTCAATTCCAGAATATACCAGTCTCCCTCGTTGCCTTCAATCAGCCCTTTCGCCAGGCCGCACACCTTTACCTCCTGCCCAAGAGAACACGCAGAAAGCGCTGCTCCGTTATTATTGTCTGGAGCCTCCCTGATCGTCAGACTGTCTGCAAGTATGTATCTTGTCCTTGCAGATTCATATGTCATGCAGCGGTATTTATCCTGCGTGACCTTTTCTTCACTATCCTTTGTCTTATAACTTATATATGCATACCCGTCCTTCTGCTCAAGCCACACTTCTTTCATCTCTGCCAGATTCAGGTTATAATATACCAGCGGAGCTTCTGTCGGGCCTCCCGTGACTTTCAGATTATACAGACCGTTTGCGTCCGCTTCCGCAATGCCTTGATTCTCCGCCCCTTTTGTGCTGTAAACAGTACTCTCCGCCCCTTCGCTCCTTTTCACAATGGTTATCTCAGAACCACTGAGTCCGGTTTTGTCATGAAGTTTTATTTTCTGCTGCTCCCCTTCTGTGGAAATCAGAAGCTGATATGTTGTTTTCTTTTCTTTCTTTCTCTTTGCCTCGCTTTCTCTTTCACTCTGCGCTGTCGATTCCGCCTCGCTCTCTTTTTCACTCTGCAGACGTTCACTCTCTGCCTTTGATTCCTCTTCGCTCTGCAGACGCTCGCTCTCCGCTTTTGATTCCTCTTCACTTTGCTGGCGTTCACTCTCTGCCTTTGACTCTTCCTCACTCTGCAGACGTTCGCTCTCTGCCTTTGACTCTTCCTCACTCTGCTGGCGTTCGCTCTCTGCTTTTGATTCCTCTTCGCTCTGCAGATGTTCGCTCTCTGCCTTTGACTCTTCCTCACTCTGCTGGCGTTCACTCTCTGCCTTTGATTCCTCTTCGCTCTGCAGACGTTCGCTCTCTGCCTTTGATTCTTCCTCGCTCTGCAGACGTTCGCTCTCTGCCTTTAATTCTTCCTCGCTCTGCAGACGCTCGCTCTCTGCCTTTGACTCTTCCTCGCTCTGCAGACGCTCGCTCTCTGCTTTCGACTCTGACTCACTCTGTGCTATGGATTCACTCTGCTCCGCGCTTCCATTGCCGCCGATTATGTCCCTTCCAAAATAAAATCCCACAACGCAGATTCCCACAACGCAGCACGCGATCCCAAGCTTCACAAACAGCCTGCCTCCCGCCGGTTTCTCTGGTCCGCCTGCTCCCCCGGAGTTCCCTCCGTCTTCCTTTTTCTGCTCTTTCTTTATCTGCTCTTTCTCTTTCTTATCTTTCTCCTTCTTATCTTCTTTTTGCGGCTTATTCGGAACCTTCGTCAGAGCCCCCTTAAACTCTTCCGCACTCTGGATTCGGTCTTCCATCTGAACTTTCAGGCTTTTCATAAGAATCTCTTCTTTTTCCGGCGGTATCTCCACTCCCAGCTCCGACGGCCTCTTCAGATCATCCTCAACCATCCTCTCCAGCGACTCCGGCGGACGCTCCCCCGTTATCATCCGGTAAAACGTCGCACCCACCCCGTAGATATCCGTCCACGCTCCCTGCTGTCCGTGGCTCCGGTACTGCTCTTCCGGTGCGTAGCCCGGTTTCAAGATCACGGAAAGACTTCTGGAATAAATCGATGCCGCATAGCGCGCCGCTCCAAAGTCCAGCAGTTTGATTTCCCCTTCATCCGTAACAAAAATATTATCCGGAGCAATATCCCTGTGAATGATCCCCTCTTTATGTACCGCCTCCAGTCCGTCCAGAACATGCAGAATGATTTCCTCCGCCTTCTGGTAAGGGAACCTCCCTTCCCTTGCAAGCAGTTCCTTCACGGTCTTTCCCTTCAGATATTCCATCACGATATAGCCTGTGCCGTTTTCCTGGAAACAGTCATAAATATCCACAATCTCCGGAATACCGCTAAAACCTGCCAGATTTCTCGCTTCCTCAAGGAAACTGGAGAGGCCCGCCATAAACTGCTCCCGCGCGTCCCCCGAATAGATGACCGGCTCCTTTGTCCCCGGTTTCCGCGTCGCGTAATCACTCGGCAGATATTCCTTCACTGCAATTTTTCTCTGCAATCTATTGTCATACCCGATATAAGTAACGCCAAATCCGCCATACCCAAGAACCTTCCCCAGCAGATACTGCCCCTTCAGGACAGTTCCCGGCTCCAGATAGTATGCTTCTTTCACACCGCTCCCTTTAAAATAACCACACAGTGGGCATACTTCCGCCTGATCATCGATCAGTTCCATACATCCCAAACACCGTTCCATTTTCTCCTCCTGAATTCCAGTTAATTTCTCTTCACTCCGACTGCAAATATTTGTTTAGTTAATCTCTAAAGTAAAATATAATCCCTTTCGTTAACAATATCAAGCAAATATCCCACAGCAAGCTGCGGGATATTTGCACATGCAGAAAAATCTCTTTTTCGGATAAGTGAACTCACATTTCCCCGGTCACTTCACTTTGCCGGATCTAATAGTCCAGGGTCCTTTAACCAGCTTTCCATTCACTTGCCAGACCCCCTGGATACGGACATAATACGTTTTCCCACTGAGAAGTCCTGTAATTTTACCCCAAGTAGAGCTCTTTTTGGGATTTCTTTTTTCCGACGATGCAAAATTCGCATCTGTAGAATATTCTATTACATATCCACTTACCTGATCATTTCCTTCCCATCTAACCAGAAGTTCCCCTTTCCCTTCCGAAATCACTGGCTCAAGTAGAATTCTTCCAAGTCCGACAGTCAGTTTAACTGTCGTCTTCGCTGCTTTGTAGTTTGCATTGGCTGCTGCTTTTACCGTAATTACTGTCGTCCCAATACCTGTTATTTTTACCACGCCCGACGAAGAAATGGCGGCCACCCTTATATTGCTGCTCTGATAGGTAAGCCTTCCTGCTGCCCTGGCCCCAAGATTAAACATCTCTCCCTGTTTATAAGTTTTTGTGATCGTCCTATTGACGGCAATCGTTTGACTTCTCTTTTTGACAGTCAGTTTCACTTTTACGGATGCCTGTTTATATTTCGCAGTAGCAGCCGCCCTTACCGTGATCACTGCCTTTCCGCTGCCTTTTATCTTCACTTTTCCCTTCGAAGAAACAGTAGCTACGCTGTAGTTACTGGTCTCATAAGACAGTTTCCCTTTTGCGCTGGCTCCAAGGCTAAACGTCTTGTTTTTCTCATAAGTCATTGTTATCTTTTTTTCTACAGCAATCGTCTGTTTTTGCTTCTTCGTTGATGTAAGTTTCGGAATTGACACACTCTCTGTTTTCCCGCAGACAGTACAGATACGCGTCCGGATGCCTTTTTCCTCCGTTGTCGGTTCCTTTGTAGTTACATAAGCGCCAAAGCTATGTATCCCTGTCGCAGGAATCTGGGTCGATGCTTCCTTCGCTCCGCAGACAGTACATTCACGGTGCTGGCTGCCCGATGTACCGCAGGTAGCTTCCTTTTCCACTACTGTTTTTCCATAGTTGTGTACTCCCGTTGCTGGAATCTGGGTCGATGCTTCTTTCGCTCCACAGACAGTACATTCACGGTGCTGGCTGCCCGGCGTACTGCAGGTGGCTTCTTTTTCCACTACTGTCCTTCCATAGCTGTGCGCTCCTGTTGCAGGAATCTCTGTTGATTCTTCTTTGTAACCGCAGATCCTGCACTCGCGGTGCTGAGTTCCCGGAGTCCCGCAGGTGGCCTCCTGATCTACAACCGTGACCATCTCATGATCGCAGGCATCACCGCCATCATCAGGAAATTTTAACGTTACTTCCATCTGGCGGCCGTCTCCCAACACCAGCAGTGCCGGCGCCCCTGTATTATACTTATAAATCAGCTCTGTCGGTTTCGCGCCGCTAAAAAGAACCATTTCCCCCGACAGACTGGCGCCCTCTGAGACAAGCGTTACCTTCCCCAGATTATCAGCCCCGACATAAGCAGCCAGATTCATCTGCCAGATACCGTTAGTTTGAACCGGTGCAGAAACCTGGAGTATATTATTCTTAGAAGTCAAATAATACAACTTCTGATTTTGCTCCAAATCAAGACTGCTCAGCTGATTGTTTTCACAATTCAACATAGTTAAAGATACATTATTCTTTACATCCAGACTGCTCAGCCGGTTGTCATAGCAGCTCAACACGCTCAGAGATGTGTTGTTTTTTACATCAAGGCTGCTCAGCTGATTATCCTGGCAGCGCAGTTCTTTCAAAGCTGTATTATTTCTTACATCAAGGCTGCTCAGCTGATTATTGCTGCAATTCAGCCATTCCAGAGACGTATTGCTTCTTACATCCAGACTGCTCAGCTGATTTTTACTACAGCCCAGTTCTTTCAGAGACGTATTACTGCTTACATCAAGGCTGCTCAGCTGATTCGCATAGCAATACAGTACTTCCAAAGCTGTATTACTGCTTACATCCAGACTGCTCAGCTGATTAGAAGCACACTCCAGTCTGGTAAGCGATTTGAAAAATTCTATTCCTTTCAAATCCCCGACGCCGCTTTCCTCAAGATCTATCTCTGTAACCTCGTCTATTTCACCTGCATCCAGTATTCCATTTCCATCTTTATCAAACTGTTCTACATATTCTCTGAATACTTCATCCGGAAAATTTCCCGCGCTTATCTCCACCTCTCCGGTCGGCGCTTCTTTCTTTGGAATCGTTTCGCTCTCCGTCTCTCCACATACAGTACAAGTACGTGTCCGAAGGCCTTCCTCCTCCGTTGTCGCTTCCTTTACAACTACATACTCGCCAAAGCTGTGTTCGCCTGTCGCAGGAATTTCTGTCGGTTCTTCTCTATAACCGCAGATACTGCACTCGCGGTGCTGGCTCCCCGGCTCACCGCAGGTGGCTTCCTGATCCACCACTGTGATCATATTATGATTGCATACAGCCTCATCAGAAAATTTCAGAATCACCTGCAGCTGACGCTCACTTTCCGATAATGACGGCGCTTCTGTATCATACTGGTAAACCAGTTCTGTCGGCCTCGTACTTCCAAAAAGAACCGTTCCCCCCGAAAGGCTGGCATCCTCCGAGACAAGTGTCACCTTGTCCAGGTTATCAGCCCCGACATAATCGGTCAGGTCCTTCTGCCAGACGCCATCCATTTGAACAGGGGCAGAAACCTGAAGTATATTATCATTACAGCTCAGGGAATACAACTCCTGATTCTGACTCAAATCCAGACTGCTCAGCTGATTATTACGACAATATAATGTTCTCAGATCCGGGTTATTGCCTGTATCCAAACTCCTCAGCTGATTATCCTCACAATTCAGCCAGCTCAAAAACGCGTTACTTCTTACATCCAGACTGCTCAGCTCATTCTCATTACAAGATAACGTAGTCAGGAGAGAATTCCTGCTCGTATCAAGGCTGCTCAGCTGATTAAAACTGCACCACAAATCATCCAGGGATGGATTGCCGCTCACGTCCAGGCTTCTCAGTTCATTGCCGCTGCAATCCAAATACGTCAGCCCCGAATTGCTGTTCACATCCAAAGTGCTCAGCTCATTAAAACTGCAATCCAAATTCGTCAGCTTCGAATTGCCGCTTACATCCAGGCTGCTCAGTTTATTATCAGAGCAGTCCAAATACGTCAGCTCCGGATTGCTGCTTACATCCAGGCTGCTCAGCTCATTTCCCCAGCAGGATAAATTCGTCAGCTCCGGATTGCTGCTCACATCCAGACTGCTCAGCTCATTCCAGCTGCATTCCAGTTCTTTCAGGGAAGGATTATTACTCACATCAAGACTACTCAGCTGGTTGTGCTTGCAGTTCAGGCTGGTTAGCGATTTGAAAAATTCTATTCCTTTCAGATCCCCGACGCCGCTTTCCTCAAGATTTATCTCTGTAACCTCGTCTATCTCATCTGCCTCCAGTATCCCACTTCCATCTTTATCAAACTGTTCTGCGTATTCCCTGAATACTTCATCCGGAAAATTCTCTGCATTTATCTCCACATCCCCGGCTCTCACTTCCGCTGCTTCCTGTATCTGAACATACCCGGGATCATCTACAACATCCAGTTCTTCGATCGTTATCTTTGCTGCTTCTGCTTCTTCCTCTGATCTGCTTGCCCCCTTAGCATCAGAATTTCCTTTTTGAAGATTATCCTCCTCAGAATTTTCTATATCTTCTTTCTCTGATACTGTAGAAATGTCCTGTTCCTCTGACTCAATATCTCCCGATTCCTCAACAATCAGAATCTCTTCTTCTGCAGCAGTAACCCATCCGCTGCCCTGCAGGGCCATCGCGCCTGCCAATATTATTGCCAAAATTTTTCTCTTCATGTTTTCCTCCTCTTAATTCTTACATATTTTTATTAAAAGCTCCCGGAGTTTCTTGCCAAAAACAACCGTTTTTCAATTCATCCTTCTTCCCAGCCAGTCCCTCCTTCTTCCCAGCCAGTTCCACTTGGCGCAGGTGTCGGCGTCGGAGCTGGTGCTGGCGTCGGAGTCGGCGGAGTATAAGAGTAGTTCTGCGGAGGTGTATAGTAGTTCTGAGACTGTGTATAATCCGGCTCAGGAGTCGGCTCAGGCTCCGGCTCGGGAACATCCGCCTCATTATCCGACGTATATGTATCGCTCGCGCTGATATACGCATATCCCTCATCCGTCCGGATTAAATACCAGTCTCTCTCCTCCCCGTCAATCCGGCCTTTTGCCAGGCCGCACACTGTGATCGCGTCCCCAAGACCAAGGGAAGACACTGGTTCATTTCCCTGATTATCCGGTACGCTCCGGACTGAGAGATTCTGACTTATCAGATATCTCGTCTGTTCCTCATCGTACGTCTTTACCGCATACTGTTCAGTATCTACCTTTTCATTTGTATCCACTGTCCGGTAAATGCTGTATGCATATCCGTCCTTCTCCTTCAGCCGGAGTTTTTTCACATTGGACAGCGGAAGATTATAATAGCCCAGCTTCACACCTGTCTTCGTGTTGGACAGCTGAATATGATACTGTTTTCCTTCCTCAACCGTAAGCTCTATTTTCCTTTCCTGCACAGGATTTTCCCGGCTGTAAATGACATTGTCCTCTGCGTCCTTGATGATCAGTTCATCCGCCTTGATCCCGGTTTCATCGGTCATCGCAATCTGCTGCGATTTATCTCCCAGGGAAAATACAAGCTGGTAAGCAGGATTTTTCGCCTCTGCTTCACTCTGCTTCTCGCTCTGCAGACGCTCGCTCTCCGCTTTTGCCTTCTCCTCGCTCTCTCTTTCACTCTGTGCTGTTGATTCCGCCTCGCTTTCCTTTTCACTCTGCGCTGTTGATTCCGCTTCGCTTTCCTCTTTCGACTCTGCTTCACTTTGCAGGCGTTCGCTCTCTGCCTTTGATTCTTCCTCGCTCTGCAGACGCTCGCTTTCTGCTTTTACTTTCCTTTCGCTTTCTCTTTCACTCTGCACCGTTGATTCCGCTTCGCTCTCTTCTTTCGACTCCGCTTCACTTTGCAGGCGTTCGCTCTCTGCCTTTGACTCTTCCTCACTCTGCAGACGCTCGCTCTCCGCTTTTGACTCTTCCTCGCTCTGCTGGCGTTCGCTCTCTGCCCTTGACTCTTCCTCGCTCTGCAGACGTTCTCTCTCTGCCCTTGACTCTTCCTCGCTCTGCAGACGTTCGCTCTCTGCCCTTGACTCTTCCTCGCTCTGCAGACGTTCTCTCTCTGCTTTCGACTCTGACTCACTCTGTGCTATGGATTCACTCTGCTCCGCGCTTCCATTGCCGCCGATTATGTCCCTTCCAAAATAAAATCCCACAAGGCAGATCCCCACAACGCAGCACGCGATCCCAAGCTTTACAAACAGCCCGCCTCCTGCCCGTTTCTCCGGTCTGCCTGCTCCCCCGGAGCTTCCTCCGTCTTCTTTTTTCTGCTCTTTCTTTATCTGTTCTCTCTCTTTCTGCTCTCTCTCCTTCTCATCCTCTTCCTGCGGCTTGTCCGGAACCCTTGTCAGCGCCTCCCTGAATTCCCTGGCGCTCTGAATCCGGTCTTCCATCTGAACTTTCAGGCTCTTCATAAGAATCTCTTCTTTTTCCGGCGGTATCTCCACACCAAGCTCTGACGGCCTCTTCAGATCATCCTCAACCATCCTCTCCAGCGATTCCGGCGGACGTTCCCCCGTTATCATCCGGTAAAACGTCGCACCCACTCCATAGATATCTGTCCACGGCCCCTGCTGTCCGTGGCTCCGGTACTGCTCTTCCGGCGCATAGCCCGGTTTCAAAATCACGGAAAGACTTCTGGAATAAATCGATGCCGCATAGCGCGCCGCCCCAAAGTCCAGCAGCCTGATTTCCCCTTCATCTGTAATAAAAATATTATCCGGGGCAATATCCCTGTGAATGATCCCCTCTTTATGTACCGCCTCCAGTCCGTCCAGAACATGCAGAATGATTTCCTCCGCCTTCTGGTAAGGGAACCTCCCTTCCCTTGCAAGCAGTTCCTTCACGGTCTTTCCCTTCAGATATTCCATCACGATATAACCCGTGCCGTTTTCCTGGAAACAGTCATAAATATCCACAATCTCCGGAATACCTACAAAGCCTGCCAGATTCCGCGCCTCCCCAAGAAAGCTGGAGAGGCCCGCCATAAACTGCTCCCGCGCGTCCCCTGAATAGATGACCGGCTCCTTTGTCCCGGGTTTCCGCGTCGCGTAGTCACTCGGCAGATATTCCTTCACTGCAATCTTCCTCTGCAGTTTGTTGTCATACCCGATATAAGTAACGCCAAACCCGCCATACCCGAGAACCTTCCCCAGCAGATACTGCCCCTTCAGGACAGTTCCTGGCTCCAGATAATATGCCTCCTGCACACCACTCCCCTTAAAGTAACCGCACAGCGGGCATACTTCCACCTGATCATCGATCAGTTCCATACATCCCAAACACCGTTCCATTTTCTCCTCCTGCATTCCAGCTGACTTTTTCCCACACTTTATTACGGATTTTTATTCATACTGTTTCTTTTTCTTTACAATTCTGTCATCTTTAAGATAAAATATAATCCTTTTCATTTCCGATGTCAAATAGATTGGTATACTCTGCTTTAGCGTATAGTTTCCCCGCACATTTCAAGATTTGTTCAGACAACCGCCTCCACCAATATCCTGCCGCCAAAGCAGATTTCTTTCACTCCGATTTCTTTCTTCTTATTAAAATTAAAACTAAGCATATAGCCTTTCTTCAGACGATAGTAATCCAGATACTCTGCCAGCTGTTTCTCTCCTCTTTCATTGTAAGCATTTCCCCGCCAGATTTTCAATTCTATCACAAACTGCTCCCCAAGATAATCTACAACCACATCCGTGCGCTCCAGATTCCTTGTTCGGGATTCCACATAATAATTTCCCACACCATTGATAATCGGTCTTAAATACAGCAGGAAATATTTTCTCCCTGCATCCTCAAGAAATCTCTCTTCCTGATCTCCATATAATTCATGAAAATGAAGCACAAATTTTTCCAGCACAAGTTTCATATCCAGACAGCCATTTCTGACAAACTGATTTTTCTCCAGCAGGCCAGCCCTGTGCATCTCGCTGTCAAGAATCTCCTCCGACAGAAACAAATTATACAGGATTGTCTCAAATATCCTGTTTGAGATTGTCACGTTCCCGCCTGCATTTTTTATAAATCCAAACATTTCCGCCATTTTCAGGGAATCATTCAGCCGGTTATACGGAATACTGTTTCCCACAAACAGTAGCGAATGCAGTAATCTCTTCAGATCAGGATAATCAGCCAGTTTTCCCGTCAGGGAATCAAACAGTGTGTTATCTTCTGAAAGCAGCATTTTCACAGCTTCCATCACACCGGCCCTTGTCCATGCCGATGATTTGTCCGGAAATTCGTCACTGCCCGCTATCTTTTCATCTGTCAGCTTGCAGATTCTTGAGACAAGAAACGGATATCCTGATGTATAATCATAAATCATAGACGCTATTTGAGCACAATCCATACCTGTTTTATGATCCTTTTCATATTCGCACAGCATTCCTCTGATATCCTTCGGACAAAAACTCATATCAATATCAAAATCGGCCGCAATGTTCCATGGACTATTATAACGGTGATTTTCCTCCGGACGTATTTTCTGTTTCAGATTTTTGATATCATATACTCCCGCCAGAATAACAGAATGAAAAACCGCATATTGTTTTCTATCCAGATAATAACTTCGCAGAAATCCCAGAAAATCCAAAAATACCTGATTGTTAGATGCATTATCCACTTCATCAATCATCAGCACGACAGGTCTGACAGCTGTTTCACATAATTTGTTGAGCATATCAAACAAATCCGCAAGATTCATACCGCCTGATAAAATGCCGGCCTCCAATGCACAAATATCATTCTCAGACAATCCCTCAATTTTTTGTCTCCGGTTACGAACTGTCCGAACAAGCATATTGGCAAATTCTCTGGCAAAACTGTATTCATCCTGAAAAACAGCACTGCTCATTCGCTGAAAACTCAGGAAAAGAATGATATATTCCTTTTTCAGATATTCTTTAAGCGCCCACATCGTTGTGGTTTTTCCGTATTGACGGGCACGATTGATCACAAAATATTTTCCGTCATCTACAAGTCTTCTGATCTCCTCCAGACGGCTGTTTAAATCTATCATATAATGCTCATCTGGAAAGCACGCGCCATTCACGTTAAACTGCCTGCCCATCTGTCTTCCCTCCTCTATTTTTTAGCGGATTCCCTCTCTTTTCCTTAAAGTTTGAAATTCGTCTGCGCGGCCCGTGTGCTGCGTCAGCAGCTATTTTCCTTACACGGGCCTGATCGAGCAGGCGGCGGCTTTTCCTCCTGCTCGCCGCGCGGCCCGCATGCTGCGCCAGCAGCTGATTTCCATGTGCGGGCCTGCGCATCTAAAAAACGCCATGCATTCAGATCCCCTCATGCACAGCGTTTTGCTTTTCGCTTATTCAAATCAATCCGCGCCTGACAATTCATCTCTTCTCCTGTTCAGGACAGCAGACTTCCATACCGTATCCAGACGCTCACAGGATAAAACCATACAGGATGTCTGCCTGCGCAGACCTGAATCTCATGGGCAGCTCCTGAATTCACCCGACCCCGTGCTTCCCGCAGATATCCTCAAGACAGCATTTTTCACAGTACGGCTTTGTCCGCGCCGTGCATACATCACGCCCATGATATACGAGACGATGACAGAAATCACTGCCCTCCTCGGGAGGAATAATCTTCCAGAGCGCCATCTCAACCTTCTTCGGCTCTTTGATCTGATCGACAAGGCCGATACGGTTCGTCAGGCGGATACAATGTGTATCCGTCACGATTGCCGGTTTGCCAAAGACATCTCCCATAACGAGATTCGCGCTTTTGCGTCCCACGCCGGGAAGTTTCAGAAGCTCGTTAAAATCATCCGGAACTTTCCCTCCGTACGTATCGCGCAGCATCCTCATGCACGCGCTGATATCCCGCGCCTTGCTTTTTCCCAGGCCGCACGGGCGCACAATCTCCTCGATCTCCTCCGGTTCCGCCTGTGCGAGTGACTCCAGATCCGGGAATTTCGCATACAATTCCTCCACAACAACATTCACTCTGGCATCTGTACACTGCGCGGCAAGCCTTACACTGACCAGAAGCTTCCAGGCCTGGTCATAATCCAGCGTACAGTCCGCTACAGGATATTCCTTCTTCAGGCGCGCAATCACCTCAAGCGCCAGTTCTTCTTTTGTCATGGCAACTCAACCTCATCCTCCGGATTTTTCAGACAGGCTCTCCCTGGCCTGATCCGTCTTCTGTCTATCATATGTCCCGCAAACAGATCTGGCGAAAACTGACCGCCAAATCCGCACAGTCCTCAAAGTTCCGGCTGCACTTCCGCATTACAGCTGCTTGACCGCCGCGACCGTTCTTTCATAATCTTCCTTCACCTGTGCAAGGACATTCTCCAGATGCTCTGTCTGCCCTCCTCTGATCAGCTCTGTCAGCTCATGACTGGATTCATAGAGCTTCGTAAAAGACAGGTTCTGGCTCACGCCCTTGATTGTATGAGCCGCACGAAAAGCCTCATCCATATTGCCTTCTCCGAGCGCTTTGATTAGATTGTCATAGCTGGGATCTGTCAGAAATTTTCCGGCAAATCTGCGTATCCTGTCCTCATTGCGGAAACGTCCCAGTATCTCATCATAATTGCCGCCTAACGCGTCATAACATTCTTTTACCGTCATGTTGTGTTACTCCTTCCATGTTTCAATCCATGCCCGGCAATTTCACAGAGTGCGACTGCCGTTTCCATTTGTTTCCGGTAATTCATCTCTCCACCCGAAAATGCAAAAGAATCCCTGCATCTTCTGGTGAAAAAATTCTCTAAGACAGAGCAAAAGCTTTGCCGATCATACCTGTGTATACCGGCGGCTGGTCGATCGACCACATGGACCGGCACACAAGCTGAACCTTCTTTACTTCATCTCCGATCCGTAAATCGCACTCATACCGTATAACAGGATCATCCGGAGTTGAGCGGTGAATCAGAGATTTCAGTTCTGCCATCTGAGCCTCACTCATGATCCCGTTCAGTTTCCTGCCTTCCATGGGATCCATGATGATCCGGCTGATTCCGAGCTGTTTTGCTCCCCACTCGGACAGAACAACCATCGGCGGCACCACTGTATACTCAAACTGCAGCTCGTTCGATATCTCCATCAGGAAATCATATTTGATCCTCTCATGCTCGAGCACTCTGAGATTCCGCTCAGATGTTGTGAGATCGTCATGCTGCATCATCTCTTCCGCAATTTTCTTTATCTCCTTCTCACTGCTCTGGCTTGCCGCATCCTG
This sequence comes from uncultured Lachnospiraceae bacterium, assembly GCA_947626965.1. Lineage (GTDB taxonomy): Bacteria > Bacillota > Clostridia > Lachnospirales > Lachnospiraceae > Choladousia. The sequence goes on along the minus strand of CANQUH010000005.1, from coordinate 17,613 downwards.
CTTCAGCTCATACTGAACCGCCTCTGCAGACTCCATCAGACATTCCAGCAGCAGCGGATTGAACGTGCCGCACTCTCCGTTCAGGATCATCTGCATTGCGATCTCATGCGTAAACGCTTTCTTATATACACGTTCGCTCGTAAGCGCGTCATACACGTCGGCTATGGACACAATCTGTGCGGAGATCGGAATTTCTTCGCCCTTCAGGCCGTCCGGATAGCCGCGCCCGTCGTAACGCTCATGATGCCAGCGGGCAATCTCGTACGCCACTTTCACCAGAGGCGCATTCTGATACTGAGGAACCTCCTTCAGCATGGCCGAACCAAGCTCCGAATGTGTCTTCATGATCTCAAACTCTTCCTTCGTCAGGCGGCCCGGCTTATTCAGGACCTCCGAAGGTATCGCAATTTTACCGACATCGTGCAGAGAAGACGCCATGCTGATCAGAGATACGTCCGACTTGGACAGATGATATTTGTCTGTCTTTTTCATCAGCTGACGAAGCAGTATCTCCGTGATCGTCCGGATATGAAGCACATGAAGTCCGCTCTCTCCGTTTCTGGATTCCACGATATGGCTCAGGATGGAGACCATCAGGCCGTTACTCTTCTCACGCTCAATGATCTGATCCGTCACAAGACCGATCAGTCTCTTCTGCTTCGCATACAGCATGATCGTATTGATCACTCTTCGGCGGACAACCATGGCGTCAAACGGACGGCTGATATAATCGGTAACGCCGGCCTCGTATGCGCGCTCCATGAAATCCGGGGTGCTCTCCGCCGAGATCGTGATAACCGGTATGTCATCGATCCAGCGGTACTTGTTCATAATCCTGAGGACTTCAAAACCATCCATCTCAGGCATAACAATATCCAGAAGGACAAGCGAAATATCTGTCCCCAGCTTTTGAATCATGGCAACAGCTTCCACGCCATTCGGCGCTTCCAGAATCTCGTATTCATCCATCAGCATATCTGTGAGGATCCACCGGTTCATCTCGGAATCGTCCACAATCAAAATCTTCTGCTTATTTTCACTCTCTTTGCTCATCTCTACCACTTTCCAGACGGTTATGTCATAAATCTTACAGTTAATTTCGTGACCTTTTGTTGATATTTTATATGTATAATAACATAAACCTCAAAATTCAATTTCTGTTCCCTGTAAAAACAGAATATTTTCTTTCCGTTTACAACAAGTCAGTATTTATATCATATACCAAAACAGAGCGTTTGAAAAGACTTATTTTTATTTTTTTACACTATACAGCTTTGCCATCCGTGAAGCGGCCCGCAGATTTTTCTGCATGACGGCGCCAGGCATGCGGACATGCGAGTCTGCCTCAAATACTTACATTTTGAGAATCAGACATGCAATATGATATTTCAGCCGGTCCTGCGCCGTATCCAGGCCTGAGCCGAGCAGTTTCTTGATGCTGTTGACACGGTAAATGACTGTATTGCGGTGTGTAAACATGGCCTCGGCCACACTTTGAATACTTCCGTTGCTCTCAAGATATTTCTGAAGCGTCTCAACATAGCTGGTACTGTGTTTTTTATCGTGCTCGACCAGCGGGCGCAGTGTATCTTCTCCCATTTCACGCAGCAGACGTACATCCTCAATCTGACTGAACAGCCGGTAAATCCCCATCTCATCAAAATACAGGAGATCCTGCCCGGTACGCAGCGCCATGTTCACGGCCGCGCGTGCACGCCGGTATCCAAGCTGCAGATTGGTGATATCCGTCACAACGCTTCCCACTCCGACTGAAACATGGCGCGACGGCATCTTGCGCTTCACGCGCCGGACGAAACCTTCCATGATCTCTCTCACCTGTTCCTCAGAAAGTGCGTTGATTACCAGCGCAAAGCAGGAATCATAATAAAAAAAATGGGCATTGTGCGTGATATTTTCCAGATAGATCTGCAGCCGGTAGCTGAGTCTTCTCCGTTCCACTGTGTCCATGATATCCAGATCTCCGGTCGAAATCAGAACGATCTGAAAGGTTCCGTCCACGTCAAAATACGGAAGCAAATCTTTCTCGTAAAGTCCCATCGTCTCCGGCTCCTCGATCGCATGAATCAGTGCATTCGAAATCTGCTCATCTGCGGCTCCCTGGATCAGCACCCGGATACTGAGATCCTTGATCATGTCATACAGCTGTGTGCTCCAGGGCACAGTCAGCAGCGGAAAATCATTCTCATTGCTGTACTGTGCTACAGACTGCGGAATTTCATATATGTAACGGCCTGTATTGACAATCAGTCCGGAAGCATGGAGCTGTACCAGATTTTCCACCAGCGTCAGCAGTTTTTCTTCCGTATCAAATCCCAGGCCGGTCGTAACGGCCAGATCCTTTCCTTTAAAATTCCTGAGAATCATACTGTCCTCAATCAAAAGGATCCAGCTGATGGAGTTGGACCATCCGTTTTTTCCGGCGATCATCTCCATCTTGTATTTATCTTTAGAGACTGTCAGCATGTCTTCGATTGTAAACCCCATAGTTTCCCTCTCTTTTTTGCCTACTATTGTACCCCTGCTTTCTCATTCCATCATTGTGCTCACAGCACATATTTGGTCTTCCATTTTTAGGATTGGGGCCCATGGCAATTCTGTGCCGACATGATATTATATGGTTATAGAGTACAACTCACTTCAGATATATAAGATAACAGGAGGTGCAGGATATGTCAATGTATGATTACGAATATTACAGGATGAGAGACCCGCAGCCGACATGGGTACGAAACGAGAGATATGAATATTGCGAACCTTTTGAGAGTACATCAATACTGGAGAGAACCGGTTTCAGGAGACTGCCGTTTATACAGTTCCTTATTTCCCTGTTTTAACCAATTTTATTCATTCCCTATATATACCCCCCTGATGCGTAATGTCCCGCGTATCAGGGGGGATTTGTGTTTCCCTTTCAGTTCTTCCGGGTTCGGAGTGACTTCCGGACACATCGCGGCCGCTGACCACGAAATGAACAAAGAAAAGTCCATGGTCTGCGCCGCAGACCTCGTGATTTTCGCCCAAAACGTGCGGAAACCACCTCGAACTCAGCGGAGGAGTGAACAGTATGAATTCTATTCTCAGCTTTGTGCTTTCATATACGTATCCAGCCCTTCAAACTGGTCAAGATAGCTGACCGCCTCCTCATACTGATTGGACTGCAGCGCAATATTTATCGTATTGCAGACACAGCGTTTCAGTTCCCGGATATCAAGCGTTCCTTCCTCAAGTTCTCTGCGGATACATGCATGATCGGAGGGATTCCCCGGCATAACCATATCGTTGCCGGCGCGCATACAGCCTGCGGCAGTGCACTCGCCTGCCGTGGACTCTGTTGTGGTCGTCCAGTCCGTCATGATGGCGCCCGCAAAGCCCCATTCATCTCTCGCCGCTTTTGTACAGATATCATAACAGTTCGCCGCATGGACGCCGTTGATCAGATTGTAGGAGGTCATGATGCACATGGGCTGCGAATTCTTCACGGCAATCTCAAAACCTTTCAGATAAATCTCCCGCAGTGTCCTTTCCGAAAGCACGGAATCCGAACCCATACGGTTATCTTCCTGATTGTTGCAGGCAAAATGTTTGATCGTCGTCCCGCATCCCGGCACCTTCTGCACTCCCAGCGTGACCGCAGAAGCCATGATTCCGGCAAGAAGCGGATCCTCGGAGTAATATTCGAAGTTTCTTCCGCAAAGCGGATTTCTGTGAATGTTCATACCCGGCGCAAGCCAGAGCGATACGCCGAACAGCTCCATCTCATGGCCAATCATTTCACCGACTTCCCGGACGAGCTCTGCGTCCCATGTCTGAGCGAGCAGCGTCCCCACAGGAATCGCCGTGCAGAACTGATAGTGCGTCTCTCCCGGCTTTTCCTTTTCTTCCGCGAAGAAACCGCCTTCAAACGCTTCCAGGAATCCGTTTCTTATAATCTCTCCGTCCACAACCTGATATTCCCGGTTCAGGCGCAGACCGGCAGGTCCGTCTGCCAGCACGAGGCTTGCGACATTCCACGGATCCGCTTTCGCCACGGAAACAGTCTCAGCCGCGGCCCCCGGAACCGACTGCCCTGCTGCTCCAATCTCCGTTTCCTGTCCTTTTGCGATATCGCCAGTCGCAAATGCGACAAGCTGATCAGCAGAAAGGCTTTCCGTAATTTCTCCCGCCCTGCCCGGAAGCTGTTCCGGAACATCCGAGTAAACCACAGTTCTTGTGGCAAGTTCTGCGGCGTGAATCTCCACGGCCGGAAGTTTCGCGGCCTTTGCAAGCCAGGCCGCCTCTTTTTCGCGCATCTTAACCGCGTCAGGCTGCAGTTCGTCCAGCTCTTCCTTCCTCTGACAAATATTCTGACATCTGGTCAGCACCGCGTCCGCATCCAGCCGGAGAGAACCTGCGAGCCGAGAGCCTCCAAGTGAATTTCCAACCCAGATACCGTAGGTTCCGGCCTCAAGAAGCCAGACCGCCCGCTCTTCACAGTAGGAAGCAAGCTGTTCCAGCGCAAAGGTAATCTCCATCGTCTGCGACTGTCCCGGCTGCAGCAGTCCCGTTTTCCCAAATCCGGCCAGACGGCGGTATTCCTTTGGAAGCCTTCCCTGCGGGCAGGACACATAGACCTGCACGACTTCTTTTCCCGCAAAGGCAGCGCCCGTGTTCTTGATTTCTGCTTTCACCGAAACTTCCGGATGTTCTGTCCCGATTCCCCTGACAGAAATCTCCCCCGCCTTCAGCTCAAAGTCCGTGTAGGAAAGCCCATATCCAAAACAATAGCGCACCGGGACATCAAACGTGTCAAAATAGCGGTACCCTACATAGATACCCTCTTTGTATTCCTCCTTATACAGGTCGCCGCTCTTAAAACTGAAAAAGGAAGCGTTCGGATAATCGCTGTAGTCAAGTGCCCAGGTATCCGTCATCCTGCCGGACGGGGTCACGTCTCCGGAAAGCACATCCGCAAACGCGTTTCCGCCCTCCTGCCCTGCCTGCATAAACTGCAGAATCGCCCGGATGTTCGGAAATTCTTCTGTAAACGCCAGATCCACCAGTCCGCCGGTATTCACCACCAGAACCACACTCTGATAGCAGGCGGAAACCTGGCTGATCAGAGCCCTCTCCTGCGGAGTAATATAATAGTCGCCTTCTGTGTCATGTCTGTCTGCGTTCTCTCCCGCAATACGGCTCAGGACAAAGACCGCGGTATCCGCGCCGTCCGCCTTTGCCGCCGCCTCGTCAATCGGCGAACCGCACGGCGTCTGAAACTGGGAAGCGGAATAAGCCGCAAAGAAATTTCCGTTATAGTCCTTTATCTTTGCAAAGATGTCATCCTTCCAGTCCAGCCTTGCCTGCGTATACAGACGCTCATATTCTTCCAGCCACGCTCTGCTGGTCACTTCATAGCCCGCATTCGTCACACCCTGATAAATGTTCACACAGTCGCGTTCGTTTACATCCCCGGAGCCCGTCCCGCCTTTTATTGTCTTTACCGCGCCTGCACCGTAGAGGCCGAGCTTCGTCCCCTTTTTCAGCGGAAGCAGATTCCCCTCATTCTTCAGCAGAACAAAGCCCTCCGCTGCGGCCCGGCGTGCCAGTTTCCGGTTGACAGTCTCCCTTTCCGTCACCTGATCCGTCACCTGACCAGGGAAAACACGTTTTTTCAGTTTCATTTAAATATCCTCCTTGATTTATATGGGAAAGAGATTCCCATTTTCTTTCAACTTTCTGCCGTTGATTTTTACAGATAATGATCTGCCGCATGCCTGCACACATCTGACAAACTCCAGATCCTGCATTCTGCTGCCTGCATTAGAAATGTTTGGTTTATCAAACAAAATTCTGCAAAATCCCAGGATTTCAATTCAAGACCTGCCCGCGAGTCTGAACGCGCAGCTCTCCACTCCGTTCTGGCCGATATCAGGCATATATCATATCAGACGTTAAATGCGTCTCCCCAGCTGCCAGAATGCGATTGCGCTCGCCGCCGCCACATTGAGCGAGTCCACCCCGTGCGTCATCGGAATCATCACGGTATAATCGCAGGCATTTATTGTGGAGTCCCGCAGCCCTTCTCCTTCGGTTCCCAGAATCACGGCAAGGCGTTCCTCTTTCATCAGCCGCGGATCATCCACCGCACAGGAATCTTCGCGCAAAGCCATCGCCGCGGCCGCAAAGCCCATACGCTTCAGCCGTCCCACATAGTCCGGTTCCGCTCCTGGATGATTCATTTCCCCGACTGACGAGACTGCTTTCATCTTCCCCGCACGGTTCGGTTCCGCCTCGGGATGGCTCATTCCTCCGGCCGCTGGTCCGGCCTTCAGCTCCTCTGCACAATCCGGTTCCTCCACGTCAAGATACGTCCACGGAATCTGAAAGACTGTCCCCATACTCACACGCGCGGAACGCCGGTAAAGCGGGTCACAGCAGGCAGGAGTCAGCAGCACAGCATCAAAATTCAAAGCCGCGGCGCAGCGGAAGATCGCTCCGACATTCGTCGGATTCACAACGTCCTCCAACACAGCGACGCGGGCCGCCCCACGGCATACCTCATCCGCCGGCGGCAGCTGCCGTCTTCGCATAGCGCAGAGCACTCCCTGTGTCATCCCGAATCCGGTAATCTGTAAAAGGACTTCCCGGTCAGCTGCATAAACCGGAATATCCCCACAGCGTTCAATGATCTCTGCTGCCTGTCCCTCAACCAGGCTTTTCTCAATCAGCAGAGAAAGCGGCTGATACCCGGCATTCAGCGCACGGCCGATAACACGCGGACTCTCGGCGAGAAAAATTCCGGGAGCAGGTTCATAGTACCGCAGCAGCTGAACCTCTGACCTGCAAAGATAAGGGCGCAGTTCCTCCAGATTCAGATCATTCACTTCTATTATATTTGGCTTACTCATTCCGTCAATCCCTCTATTGCTCTATAACCGGATACTTTGCAGCACGCGGACAATACCAGTTCCTATCTTCTCGCTTTCCCGGTCATCTGCTCAATCTCAAATTCGTAGACTGCCACCTCATCCAGCGATGATGCCGCATACCGCCTGCCCTTCTCCTCAAAATCAGGGCTGAATTTTCTGACCAGCCGCATCAGAGCACCCAGCTTGTCCTCACTTTTTTTGAGTTTTCCAAAAGCAATCACACTCTCATACTTCGTGGAAAATTTCTCCGGAAGCAGCTCCGTATTCCCGACGACCGTAAAGCACGCCCTGACTTCCCCGGAGACACTGTCATTCAGAAGACCCGGCTCTGCGGTATGGTGGAAGTACAGCTTTCCATCGTCATATGCATAGCTGAGCGGAAGGCCGTAAGGATAACCGTCCTCACATATTATCGATAAAACTCCGTACTTGCCGGCCAGAAGAACCGTCTCCGCCTCTTCCGGCAAAAGCTGCCGGTCCTTTCTTCTCATTTCCCGTTTGATTCCCTGTTCCATTCCATTTACTCCTTCTATATCCATTTTCTGTAAAGCAGACATTCATTACAAAACAGTTATTATTAGCCTTTCACAATCACCTTTACTATAAATTTTTGTTTCCCGGACATCACAGTAATACTTGCTGTTCCTGCCATGTTTGCCTTCACCACTCCTCTCGCACTCACCGCAGCAATTTTCTTATTTGATGACTTATAGGTTATCTTTTCCTGTGAAGTGATCGGAGAGATTACCGGCTTCAGTGTTACCGATTTCCCCTTTTTCAAAGTCAGCGTTTTTGCCAGACCGGAAATTTTTGTTGTCTTTACAATGGACTTCTGCACTGTCACAAGGATCTTCTTCTGCAGCCCGCTTGCCAGAGTGATTGTCACCTGTGTGGTTCCCGCCTTTTTCTGCGCTGTAATTTTACCTTTTTGGTTTACTTTCACAATCTTCTGGCTGCTGGATTTCCATGATTTCACAAAATCGCCCTTTGCCAGTCCGGATACTTTCAGCTTTGACATCGACTGCTTTACCTGCAGAACAATCTTTTCCGCGTTCAGCACAATCGTCGGGGTAAGCTTCGGTATGGATTCGCTCTGCTCGTAACCGCACACCCCGCATACGCGAACCTGCGTTCCCTCCTCCAGCGCAGTCGCTTCCTTTTTGACCGTATAGTTTCCAAACTCGTGTCTGTCACAGTCTGAACTGCTGTCCCTTTCCAAAATAAGGGAGATTTCCATGACCGGATTGTATGCCGCTCTTGTATCATAAAGATACACCAGTTTCACCGGCATTTCCGATCCCTGAAATTCCACAATTCCATCGTCAGATAACGCAGCCTCTTCGGAGTCCAGCGTCACTCTGTCCATATTCTGACTGCCCGTTATCACTGACAGGTCAAGCTGCCAGATCCCATCTTTTTTACATACTACAGCAGGCAGCTCATTATTGTATGCATTAAAATAACTCAGACGGGTATTTTTTTCCAAATCCAAATGGCTCAATTTATTCACGGCACAATCCAAATCTTCCAGCGCTGTATTACCACTCACATCCAGTTTATTCAGTCCGCAGGAAGAGCACTTCAGCCTCTCCAAAGCCATATTCCTGCTGACATCCAGTTCTGTCAGATTATTCTCGGAACAATTCAAATATTCCAGCGCTGCATTGCTGCTCACATCCAGTTTGTCCAGCCCGCAGGAAGAGCACTCCAGCCACTCCAAAACCATATTCCTGCTGACATCCAGCTCTGTCAGATTATTCTCAGAACAATACAGGCCTGTCAACGCCGTATTGCCGCTCACATCCAGCTCTGTCAGATTATTCTCGGAACAATCCAAATCTTCCAGCGCTGCATTGCTGCTCACATCCAGTTCCGTCAGCTTATTGTTAAAACACCACAGGCCTGTCAGCGCTGTATTGCCGCTCACATCCAGTTCTGTCAGCTTATTACTGTAACAATCTAATTCTGTCAGTGCCGTATTGCCGCTCACATCCAGTTCCTGCAGATCACAGAAAGTGCAGTTTAACTCTGTTAAAGCTGTACTGCCGCTTATATCCAGTTTTTTCATTCCATAACATTCGGAGCAATTCAGTTTTATCAGCTTTTTATTTTTACTCAGATCAAGTTTTTTTATTACATTCTCTCTGCAGTCCAGAACTGTCAGTTCCTCATTTTTGCTGACATCCAGTTCTGCTATTCTGTTACGGCGGCAATGCAGTTCTCTGAGCATCAGATTACCGCTGACATCCAGTTTTTTCAGATAGTGATCCTCCCGTTCTTCTTCTTCCTCATCACGGTCATCGCTAAAGTCTGTGTCAGAAGCACATTCCAATACCATCAGCGCCTTAAAAAACTCTATTCCTGTAAGATCATCGACATTGTATGCAGAAATCCTTGTGATCGCCGACAGCTCATTTACATCCAGCTTTCCGTCGTCGTTGCCGTCATACCGGTTCCGCAGAATTGTCCGGAAAGTTCCATCGGGAAAATTTTTTTCATTAATCTCGACTTCCTGCATCCCGGACAGATCGCTTTCTTTGGGCAGAGGAGGCATAAGATCAACATACGTGTACATTATGGAGTCTGTGGAGTCGGATAGTACCGGAACTTTCGTATCATAGGAATAACACAGCTCAACCCGTACAGCCGGAAGCTTATCCACCGGAACAGAAACAATACCGTCTTCCGAAAGATATGCATCCGCAATCTTATTGCCAAAATCGTCCTGCACTTGTATATCGGATATATTTGCGAGATTATCTTTTCCTGTTATTTCTCCCAGATTAAACTTCCACATCCCATCCTCTTCATACGCCTGCACGGAAATAGTATTTCCAGAACACCAAACAGACTCCAGTCTCTCATTTTTTTCCAGATTCAAAAAACTCAGACTGTTACCATAGCAAATCAGCCTGGTAAGGGCCGTATTTCTGCTCAGATCCAGTTCCTCCAGATAATTGTCAGTACAGTTCAGATATTCCAGATATGTAAAATACTCGATCCCTTTCAGACTTCTGATCGCGGTTTTGGCCACATTAATTTTCGTTACCTTCTTTATTTCCTCCTCAGACAATCGATTATCCTTATCTTTATCCAGTTTTTTCACATATTTTCTAAAATTTTCATCTGGAAAATTTATTTCATCTACAGCGATTCCTTCTTCCGCTGTTTTCGCCAGTTCAAAGTCCGGATCATCCAGGAGCTCTATGGTCTCAATCATATTTTCTGAAACAGGACTGTCCCCACTTGAATCCTCAGACATTTCTTCCTCTGTCTGTATTTCAGCGTCTCCGTCGGCCGGTTCTGGTTCCTGCATGTCGTCCAGGCTTTCGACATCTTCTGTTATCGTATCGTTCTCCGAAATTATAATGTCTTTTGTGTCTTCCTCCACAAACACGGGAACTTCCTCCAGAACAGAGGATACTTCCGCTTCGTATGCTGCCTCCGTCTCCTCTGCTGCGGCAAACATACCGATCTGCAGCGCCATCACTCCTGCCATGATTCCCACCAGAATCTTTTTCTTCATAATACCTGACCTCCCAATTTTCTCCCGCCTCTTTCGCATTCTGCTGAACATTTCTTCATAACTGTCAGAAAACAGGTTTATTCTTACAGTCCATGTTACTGAAACTATTTGCCCTGTTCTTTCTTCTTTCGCTGATTATAACCAGTATTAGTGATATTTTTTACCAGACACATTTTGTTAAAGAATGCGGCACCATAACAGATTACACTCCGATATCCTCTGGAAAATTCCCCGGCATACCTGTTTTTCGTAATTTGCTCTGCCGCTTTCTCACATTCCTTCTCCAGCATTTTCTCAGAATCCGCGCGCTTCGTCTTGATGATCATTACCCGCCTGCGGCTGCGGTCTCGAACAACAAGGTCCGTCCTTCCTGTTCCGTGTTCCCTGTTAGACTCCACATAAAATCCCGCTCCCGCAAAAATCCCCGCGAGAAACGCATGGTAAAAATCTTCTTTGTAATCATAATAGCTGATCGTATCAAAAAGCAGATCTGAAATTATTTCGGTAGCCTTTTCATCGTCCCCATTCCACAGGGCCTGAAATAATTCACTTCGGTCAATCTTCGAGATTCTCTCTCGGAACCACTCGGCCACCGTTTTTCGGAAAAGAACCTTTACCTCTTCATTGGGGATCCGCAAAGACAGTTTTTCTGAATCTTCTTCATCTGAAGGAGATTCCTGTTTCGCCTGTGTCAGATACCCTGTCAGATACAGGAGGCTCCACAGATTCTCTTCCGAAGAATGAACCGTATCATAAGTAAGATTCTGTTCAATATGCTCCCGAATGCATCCCCCGCTCAGCAAAATCTCGAATTTGTCATTTACTTCAGCATCCCGCTGCTCCGCAGTATTCGCCCTCTCAATAAAATTCCGCAGAATCCCGTTATGGCTGGTATTTTCCCAGTAACTTTCCGGTTTTTTGTCCGGATCATCCTGCAGTGCGTTCACATAATTGAGCACATCCCACGGACAGTAGATATCGACAGAACCAAACCGGTATCCATTGTACCATCTGCGGATTTCCTCTTCGTGCGTTTCAAACCCTGTATCCTGAAGCAGCCTTTTTACCTCGTTGTGCGTAAACCCGAAAAATTCATTGAACCGCTCTCCATTGACAGTATCGGATACAAAAGGATTGGTCCCTGAAAAGATATTTTCCTTCGCAATCCGAAGACATCCGGTAACAACGGCAAATTTCAGAAAAGGGTTGGATTTCAGAGCTTTCCCCATCAGTCCCCGGACAAGCCCCAGCATTTCATCATAATATCCTCCTTCATTCGCCATGGCAAGCGGCACATCATATTCGTCAATCAGCAGAATTACTTTCCTGCCGAAGCAGGCATGCATCATGCGCATCAAAACATACCATGCGTTATAAAGCTCCTCATCCTTCGCTTCCTGATACCGGATTCTCTCAAAAAACTGCCTGTCAGCTGCATCCACTTTATCGCTGTCCAGCAAATAACTGTGCTCCTTGTACAGATCCGCACAGTTAATCTTCAGTTTTTCACGCGCCGACGCAAAATTTCTGTCCTCTACTTCCTTTAAAGTTACAGATACTACCGGCCATTGGTTTCTCCATTCCCGGCACAACGCTTCCTGTTTTTCGATATTCAATCCCTGGAAAATATCCTCTGAATCCTTTCTTATATCAAAAAAAATTTCGAGCATTTTTATGGCCAGCGACTTTCCAAACCGCCTTGGTCTGGTAAAAAGATTTACCTTGAACGACTTCTGCAGCAGCCGCGCGATCATCTCTGTCTTGTCAATATAATAATAGCCCTGCCGGCGTATTTCCTCAAAGCTCTCCAGTCCCAGCGGCATCACCGGATGATTCATTTCAGATACCCCCTATCTAAATCAGCTGATTTATTATTTTTCTTCACAATATCCGGAGATTCCTGTTCCCAGATGTCACCTGGTATGTTTTTCGCCTGTGCCCAGATCATTGCTCTTGGCAATCACCCGACAGGCCGTTGTTCCTCTTCCATACGCATCATAAGCTGTCTGATAAAATATTGAAAGCTTGGTGAAGAATTCCTCTCAAACCGGATATTTCTTCCGATTTTATCTGCCCATTCTTTTTTCATTTTCCCAATCTCATTGTATGATTTGCCAGTCACTTTTTCAAGCTTTTTCAACCCTCCAGGATATACCATATCAGCCAGCACCTGCCATGTATCACACAATCCATCCTGCTCATACTTTTTTATGGGGGCTTTTTTGACATTGGGGTATGCTTCTTCTATTGCATTTATATCTCCCAACAGCCATGCTTCCATTTCTTTTACCGCAATACAAAAAACATAGTCTGTCAATATCATATTATCACGGGCAATACAATTCAACTGCTTCAGAAAATTTTCTGTATCCCTCTCATCATTATCAAGTACGATAAAAATTGACGCCTGCTCCATATGACGCAGTGTTTTATCAACTCCTTTTAAATACATGCTAAGGTCATTCAGTAATTTTCCTGTTTTTCTGTCTGAAACCGTTCCCCTTGCGGGCAAATTACCCAGTCCTTTAAAGTATTTTGTCTTCCATGAGATATCTTTATCTGGATATATCCCGGACATTCTGTGCATTACATGTCCCACCAGTACCTCTGTGGATTCATCTTCAATCAAAAAATGAATGTACATCTGTTATTCCATCCCCTCAAAATATTTGCTGTACCACATGTCTCCCACAGAAACTCCTTCTTCCGCCAGTTCTTTTACGAAAGGATACTCTGCAGCACGTTTAGCCACAGAATAGCCATCTGGTCCTTTTGTCAATACCCAGACGTCATCCGGAAACAACGCATTTACCAAAAAAGGACTGTGCGTTGTAATAAAAAACTGCTTTGTATATCCGCCTCTGAGATTCCTTTTCATTTCTTCCGCAAGATCTCCCAGGTAATGATGATACAACCCATTTTCAGGTTCCTCAATGAAAACAAGACGTCGGGGATTTTTTTCATGCAGAAGCAGGTAATAGGCAAACAGTTTCAGCGTCCCATCGGACATTCTTGACGAATAAAATGGCGTATCAAAACCTTTTTCCCAAAAACGCAGCATCATCTGTCCATTATCAAATTTCTGAGGTTCAATTTTTTCAATCCCAGGAAGCTTTGACTGAATCAGCTGCAATACCTTTTCAAATTCTTTTTTGTTTTCACGGTACATATACTGCGCGACATTGTTAATATTGCTTCCGCTTCTGTCCAGATATGGCTGAGGCGCCGAAGTCTGAAGTTTCCTTGCCTCATCAGGCGAAAAATAACAGAGATACCAGCTCTTTAAAAAAGAGAGAAACTGTTCAATACGGTCATATTGTTTCATAGCTCCCAATGTAACAACTCCTGGTTTCCGGATATCTGCCAGTTCTACTTCTTTTTTCTGAGCCTTACTGTTCTCTCCTCCGAACACATTCCCATCTTCATCCTGCCCTCCTTCTTTTCCCTCAAACGCATAGCCCTTGCCATTTTGCAGATGCAGGAAAGAGAGAGGACGCCCGATTTTCTGGACCCGATAACGCAGCCGCTCCAGCTGTATATAAGGCCTTCCCATTTTATCCAGGTTAATTTCCAGTTCATAAGTGATCGGGGTAAGACGGCTGCTTTCTCTGTAATACAGTTCGAATGAGATCGGGCCATCAGCCCCCCGCGAAAGAATCCCTTCAAATCCGCCTCTGTTATTCATATCGCAGGCCGCTTCCACGCCAAGCTCCAAACAATCGGCAATAAAACCAAAAACATCGGCAAGGGTGCTTTTGCCGCTTCCGCTTGCCCCTATAACAGCCGTCAGATTGCCTAATGGCTGCAAATTCCTGTGTGACAACGTTCTGCCTATAATAACATTTTTTAATGGTCCATAGTTCTGAATCCTGATTCCCTCGATTTTTCCCATTCCAAACCTCCATTCATGGCTTTCCATGCCTGCATGGAAAGCATGACCTTCCGGCCCTGATCTGGCTGTGCTGGAAACATATACGCACAGCCAGTTTCCATGCAGACAAACGCATGATTTTCTGCATCTCACCCTTCAAATACTTCCGCTACTTTTTCCAGCAGCTCGCGAATCGGCAGGTGCTGCGGGCACTGCTCCTCGCACTCGCCGCATTTCAGGCACTCTGACGGTTTCTCATGCTCCCCGCTGACCGCCTGGTCATAACCTCTGCGGGTGACAGGCGTCAGACCGAACTGCACTGTGTTGTTGTAAGCCTTAAATAGATCCGGTATCTGGATCTTCTGCGGGCATCCTGCCACGCAGTAAGCGCATCTGGTACAGGCGATTGTCGGAAGCTTCTTCAGCTCCTCCACAACTTTTTGGATCGCCTGTTTCTCTTCCTCCCCAAGCGGACGGAAATCTTTCATATAAGAAGTGTTGTCCTGAAGCTGCGCGAAGTCGGACATTCCGCTGAGCACAACGGCGACATTCTCAAGCGAAGCTACATAGCGGATCGCAAAGGACGCAAAGGACGCTTTGGGATCCAGCGCGTGAAGCAGCGCGGCCGGTCCTTCCGCGAGATTCGCGAGCGTGCCTCCCTTGACCGGTTCCATGACAATCACCGGAATTCCATGCCGAACCGCCGTCTCATAGCAGGCGCCGGACTGCACATTCTCCGAATCCCAGTCATAGTAGTTGATCTGCAGCTGCACAAACTCAATCTCCGGATGGCGTCCAAGCACACCGTCAAGCACTTCCGGCGTGTCATGGTAAGAAAATCCGATATGACGAACTTTGTCGGCCTCTTTCATCTCCTGCAGGAAGCGGAATCCGCCCAGCTTCTCCATTTTTTCGATGCACTCCGCATCAAGCGCGTGCAGCAGATAGAAATCAAAATATTCCACGCCGCAGCGCTCCAGCTGTATGTTGAAGTATTTCGCAAAATCGGCATATTCATTGACCATCCACACCGGCATTTTATCCGCGAGCAAATAGCGGCTCCTGTCGTAACGATCCGTCAGACAGCGCTTCACGGCCGCTTCCGACTTTTCATTGTGGTACGGATATGCCGTGTCAAAATACGTAAAGCCCTGCTCCAGATATGTATCGACCATTTTGCAGAACTGCTCCTCGTCGATGCGCTCCATATCCCCGTCAATTACCGGAAGACGCATGCATCCAAATCCCAGTTTTTTCTTCATTTCATCCTTGATCATAAAACTCATCCTTTCTTAGTCATATTAACTTGTCAGGTTATTTGATTAATTTTGCCTGATTTTATTTTTTGCTTTCATCTTACCACAGGTATCTGAAGTTGACAAGATTACGGATGATCTGCTCATTCATATCAGGCATACCGAACACCTTCTTTTTGTACATTCTGATAAAATTTAGAAACAGGCAGATAATCATGATATACCTGATAATTCTGAATCACCGGAGTCAATACTACATCATAATCCCAATCCAGTTTATCTGAAATATCCAGTATTCTTCGGCGCTCTTCATTTATTTTGTCCTGCGGAATGTCTAATAACACCATAACATCAATGTCACTATCCGAGGTAAAATCTCCACGGGCGCAGGAGCCATACAGGATAACTGTGCGAAGTATTTGCCCATACAATTTTTTGGTTTCTGATGAAAAACGCTCCATAATCTCTTTAATTTTTCTCTCTGTCATCTGTCTCACATCCTGTTAATTTAATAAGACAAACTTAAAAATCACCGGGAAATGCGTCTCGAATGATGCTGCATTCCCGATCTGACGCTTCTCCAATGTAACAGCATAAAACACGGCGTTCTTCGGGTCAGGAATAAAATCTGTGACAGGTCCAGCATCTGAAAAGGCTCCCCGTATAATAAGACCATCTATGACCAGACGGACATCCCTGTGGTTAAAGTGGAACTTCCTTCGGTTCAGCACATCCTGATATTCTTCCAGGATACTATCGTGGAGCAACAGGATGATACTGCCGGACAGTGCTTCGGTCACGACAAACCCTGGAACAGACTCCGGCTTGAGCAAAGCCGACACCAGCACATTCGTGTCGATTACGGCATAATATGTCATAATTTTCCCCCGTTTCGTTCCTCCCTCGCTGCAATAATTTCAGCGTTGATCTCATCCAGCGTCATGTCGGCGGTTCCGTTCTTCTTAGCCTCTTCCCCAAGACTGTACATGGCACGGAGAGCCATATCAGCCTTATAATCCTGCTTCGGCAGCGTCATGCTGAACGGGATGCCATTCTGGAGTACCGTCCGTTTCAAAAACATTCTGATTGCCGTTGGCAGATCAATCCCCAGGTTGTCACAAATAGCGGCAGCCTTCTCCTTCAGTTCTTTATCCACCCTTACCTGCATCACAGTCGTTGCCATATCATTCACTCCTTATGTTTGTAATGGTTTGTATTACAATTATACTCTGGCGTCTTCACTGTGTCAACAAAGAAGCAGTCTCATTAATAAAACCACGATATATCTGTCCTTCAACAAATATCGTGGTTTTTATCATCATTTCTTTTCAGATTGTATTTTGTATACTTTTTATCTCACAGATCAGTTTCGCTTTGAGAAAATAAATATTTTAAAAAGATCTCCGCCTGGTCCGGATGTGGCGCCAGGGCACTGATTCCTAACGCAGCCCCTTCGGTATAGGGACTGTTCTCCCCTGTCAGAATGGTATCTGAGAGATCTATCCCCACTGGTATGTACTCTTTCCCATAACTTTCTTCCAGCGGTTTACAATAAACCAGGCGATCTTCATACTGTTCATAAATTGTATGCATCTGTTCTTCCAAATCCATCAGACGTCCGGAAGCGCCGATCGCCTGGAGCCGGTCTTTTTCCATCACCAGAACATCCAGCATTCCGCTTTCCATATAGGTTATCAATTTTTGGTAATACACATTGCCAGCCGTATTTCCTGTCGGATCACAGTAGCACTGATCATCAAAAATCAAATTTTTTTCGCTCAGATCATATCCCGCATAGTTAGCATAGTCTGTCCAGAATTCTGAACCGTCCCCCAAATCTGCATGTGTATTTGCAAAGCAGGCAAAAAACCAGTTATCTGCGTTTGTCGTAATGTAATGATGGATGCCCCAGCTTATCAGAATAACCGCCGACAAAATCCCGATAATCCACAGTTTATAATATCCCCAGATATAGGTTATTCGCTGTTTTAGGGGAAGTCCTGTAATTTTATGGACTTCCGCTTCATACCATTT
>CANQUH010000004.1 GCA_947626965.1 uncultured Lachnospiraceae bacterium | reverse complement strand
TATCCCGTGTATCTTCTGACGGGCCGTATGCTGCATGAATTTCTGAAAAACAGTACCACGAGCGGTATGAAGTCGATTCAAAAGAATGCGGCTCTTCTGAAGAAAGTGTATGTGCCCAAGTACATTTTTACGCTGGCGCAGATCACGAGCTGTATGGTGGATTTTGTACTGTCGCTCGGCGCGCTGTTTATCGTTATGCTTGTGACGAGAGCGCCTTTTTCGCCGACGATGCTGCTGATGCCCATTGTCATCATTCAGATTTACATTTTCTGCTGCGGACTTGGATTTTTCCTTGCGCAGCTGTGCGTGTTTTTCAAGGACATCCAGTATATTTACCAGGCCGTGATGACGGCGCTGTTTTATCTGACCCCGATCGTCTATCCGATCACTAAACTGAAGAAACGTCCCAAAATTGTGTTTGTTATAACACATTTCAATCCGCTGTATTATTATGTGGAACAGTTCCGGGCCATTGTATACCGCGGAGAACTGCCGCCGCTGTATTACTTTGTAGGAGGATGGGTGCTTGCGTTTGTAATGCTGGTGATCGGCGTATATTTCTTCCAGAAATATAAGGACAGATTTATTCTGTACATTTAGGAACGGTCCGCCCTTTTGCATTTGGGGAGATGCTGCCATGTCAGGCGCTGTCCGCGAAGAGATGCTGAAGGGCCGGAGTTTTCCGCGAAATGCGGTCAAGGACTGAAACTGCATGGTCCGGGGCGGAGACAGAAAGGAAAGCATATGAAAAACGATGTGGTGATAGAGGTCAAGGATCTGACGATCCGTTTTAACCTTGAGAAGGAGCGGGTGGACAATCTCAAGGAATATGCAATTAAATTTATTAAAAAGGAACTGATGTTCCAGGAATTTCTGGCACTGAAAGGGATTAACTTTAAGGTAAGAAGAGGCGAGGCATGGGGCCTGATCGGACCGAACGGCTCCGGAAAGTCGACGCTTTTAAAAGCGATCAGCGGAATCCTGCAGCCCTATGTGGGCAGTGTGGTTGTGAACGGGCGGATCGCTCCCCTGATTGAGCTTGGCGCGGGTTTCGACAAGGATCTGACCGCGCGTGAGAATATTTATCTGAACGGCTTGGTGCTGGGATATTCCAGAGAGTTTATTGATGAAAACTTTGATGATATCGTGGATTTCGCGAACATCAAGAAATTTCTCGATTCTCCGGTCAAGAATTTTTCTTCCGGTATGAAAGCGCGTCTGGGTTTTGCGATCGCGACGATCACGGATCCGGATATTCTGATTGTGGACGAGGTTCTTGAGGTCGGAGATCTCCGGTTCCGCAGCAAATGCAATGCCCGCATGAAGAAGATGCTCGCCGACGGGACGACGCTTCTGTACGTTTCTCACAATACCGAGTCGGTGAAGCGCATGTGTGATCACGCGATCTGGCTGGATCATGGGAAGATCGTGAAGGTCGGGGACGCCAACGCTGTCTGCGACGCCTATGTGGCAAGGCAGGAAGAGATTATCATGCTTAAGCAGGAGAATCTCAGGCGTAAGAGAAAAAAGAAAGCCAAAAAGAAGAGGTATGATTACCTGATCGTCGGAGCAGGTCTGTATGGGGCAGTGTTCGCGCGTATCATGAGGAAAGCCGGGAAGAAATGTCTTGTCATTGACCGGAGAGATCATATCGGAGGAAATGTTTATACGGAGAATATGGACGGCATACAGGTACACAGGTATGGCGCGCATATTTTCCATACAAGCGATGAGAGGGTCTGGAAGTTTGTCAACCGGCAGATTCCGTTTATTCCGTTTGTCAATTCTCCGGTCGCCGTGTACAAGGATGAGATTTACAACCTTCCGTTTAATATGAACACATTCAGTAGACTCTGGGGACTGACGAAGCCGGAGGATGTGAAGAGAAAGATCGAGGAGCAGATCGCGCAGCTCGGAATCACGGAACCGGCGAATCTTGAAGAGCAGGCATTGTCTCTGGTCGGCCCGGATGTCTACGAGAAGCTGGTCAAAGGGTACACGGAGAAACAGTGGGGAAGAGACTGCAAGGAACTGCCTCCTTTCATTATCAAAAGACTGCCGGTGCGTCTCACATATGACAATAATTACTTTGACGATAAATATCAGGGAATCCCGGCCGGCGGTTATACGGCGCTGATCGAGAGACTGCTGAAAAATGTCGAGGTAGTGCTCAATACAGATTACCGCGACTATATCCAGGAGCATCCCGACCGGTTTGACCGGATTGTCTACACCGGAATGATCGACGAGTATTATGATTACCAGTTCGGCCATCTGGAATACCGGTCCCTGCGGTTTGAGACGGAGCGGATCGAGACAGAGAATTATCAGGGCAGCGCGGTGGTCAATTACACGGATCGGGAAGTTCCGTATACGCGGATCATTGAACATAAGTATTTCAATCCGGCGAGAACACGCAATAATCCTCTGCCGTTTACTGTAATCTCACGGGAATATCCGGAGGCCTGGAAGCCGGGGATGGAACCTTATTATCCTGTAAATGACGAGAAAAACAATGCCCTTTATGAGAAGTACAGACAACTTGCGGAAAAGGAAGAGAATGTGATCTTCGGAGGACGGCTCGGAGAATACAAGTATTATGATATGGACAAAGTCATTGCCGCGGCGTTGGACGCGGCGGAGATCGAGCTGGCCAGGAGAGAGTGACAAAAAAACGCTGTAAAAAGAGACAAGGGGGCTGTCGGAAAGACAGCCCCCTTGTCTGAAAAAAATAAGGAACCAATGCAGGCATCAGCTCCTTGGAAAAACTCTAAAAGTTTTTTGATCTTCCTGTTCATTATATGATTTTAAAGAGTTTCTGTCAACATTTCTTCGGTATTTGCTGCATGAAAAAATTTTGAGAATATTGATAGTCATTTGCTCTGAAATAAGGTATACTGTTTAGCAGAACTTTTACTGACTGGCGGTTTTACTGGTCAATAGAGTAAAGCTGAAGCACGGGAGGGGGCAGTATGTTCCGTATAAAACAATATCTGAAAATGTTTCTGCAGAATTTTTTTCTGCCTCTTGTGTACCGATGGTATGCGGGAAAACCTGTGCGGCAGGGACTGATCCTGTTCGCGGACGCGCATCATGAGGAGATGCCGCTCTCGATGCGGCGGGTGTATGAGACACTGTGCGGGCAGCAGGACTCAGGCCGGACTGCGGAGAAAGAGATCCAGGTGTTTGTGAAGGATTTCGGCAGCATGTCTTATGGAACGCTCCTGCGGTATCTTCTGCGGTTCATGAAAGCATACGCGCAGGCGGAATACGTCTTTATCTGCGATTATTATCTGCCCGTGGCGGCCTGCAAAAAGCGTCAGGAGACGACCGTGGTACAGCTCTGGCACTCCTGCGGTTTGATGAAAAAGATCGCCTACGACGCGGGCGACGATATCCCGAAAAATTATAAGGGAAATATGTTTGGAAATTATACGTGGCTGACGCTGAGTTCCGAAGAGTGCGTAAAAGTGCACGCCAGGGCGCTCCGGATTCCGGAGTCACGGATACAGGCGACCGGCGTGAGCCGCACGGATTATTATTTTGACGAGGACTGGAACAAAAAATGCAGGGAAGCGTTCTATACGGCTTATCCTGAGGCGAAGGGGAAGAAGATTGCGCTGTGGGCGCCCACATTCCGGGGAAATGCGGCGGAACCTGTCCTGTGCGGTCTGGAGGCTGTAAAGGCGGCGGCAGAGGAGCTTTCCGGGCAGTGGTATTTTATTCTGAAAGCGCATCCGCATATTGACGCGCACGGACAGGTATCAAACTGTTCCATTTTGACGGAGGAACTGCTCTGTGTGGCGGACGTGCTGATCACAGATTATTCTTCCATTTTGTATGATTATCTGATCTATGAGAAGCCGGTTGTGCTGTTTGCCCCGGATCTGGAAAAGTACGAAAAAGAACGGGGCTTTTATATTGATTATCGCTCGATGCCGTTTCCGCTGGTGCAGAGGCAGGAGGAACTGGCGCGTGCAGTCCGGGACAGCGGGAAAGAATTTGGAAATTACAGAGAAGCGCTGACAGCATGGCGGGAAAAATATGAAGGGGCCTGCGACGGACACGCGACGGAGCGGATCCTGGAACTGATCGGGCTGTGAGGAAAAAATTCCGGGACCGGCTGGAGCGAAAGAAGAAAGATTTTAGAGCTGGTCAGAGAGAAAGGAAGAAGATTCCGGGACCGGCCAAAGTGAGAGAAAAAAGATTTTAGAGCTGGTCAGAGAGAAAGAGAGAGGAAAAATTCTGGGCCAGGCAGGAAAATGCGGGAGAGAAGAACGGAGGATGGCTTACTATGAATATTGCGATTATTTTTGCGGGAGGAAGCGGCGTCCGCATGGGGGCAGGTGTGCCGAAACAGTTTCTGGAAATCAACGGAAAGCCGATCCTGATCCATACGCTCCAGCTTTTTCAGGAGCATGAGGAGATCGATAAAATCTATATGGCGATCAATGAGGAATATATCCGCTATGTGGAGCAGCTTGTGCTGGATTTCAGAATCGGAAAGGTAGCGGGAATCACAGCGGGAGGAGTGACTGCGCAGGATTCGATCTACAATGCGCTTGTGCTGGCGGCGAAGGAGAATCCGCAGGATTCCGTAGTGCTGATTCATGACGGAGTAAGGCCGTTTGTCGAGTACAGCGTGATCAGCGAGAACATTGAGAGTGTTGAGAAACACGGGAGCGCAATTACATGCACCCCCTGCTACGAGACAATTCTGGTCAGCAGGGACGGAAAAAAGGTGGACAGTCTGCCGCTGCGTCAGGAGAGTTACGCGGCGCAGGCTCCGCAGAGCTTTCGTCTGAAGGATATCCTTGCAGCGCATGAGGCGATACGCAATACGCCGGACGGGTACAGAAATATGGTTGACGCGTGTACGATCTACAGAGCGCTCGGGAGACAGCCGCATATTGTGATCGGTAACCGGGGAAACATTAAGGTGACGACGCCGGAGGACGTGTACATGTTCCGTGCTCTGATTCAGTATAAGGAAAATGAGCAGGCGTTTGGATTCGGACTTACGGACCGGCTGGCGGCGAAGATGAACCGCTACAAAAAGCAGAAGTAGGCTTCACGATGAAAGTGAAGGATGCAAAAGGGAAATGGAGGACTGGAAATGGCGGAAATACGTCTTACAGAGGATGCAGTGCTGCAGGAGGATCTGGAGAGGGCAGCGGACTCGGATTTGATCGACTGGGAGAAGCTGAGAGGGAAAAGTATTCTGGTTACAGGGGCTACCGGTCTTATTGGGAGCCAGACGGTTCAGGTGCTGGTGATGGCTGGAATTAAAAGAAAACTTGATCTGAAAATACTTGCGCTGGTGAGAAATCCGCAGAAGGCGGAGAAAATGCTCGGCGCATGCATGGGACATGGACTGGAGCTGGTGACAGCGAATATTCTGGAACCGGTGGAGACGGAACAGCCTGTGGACTACATTCTGCACGGGGCCGGCGTCACGACCTCAAAGGATTTTGTCGATCATCCGGTTGGAACGATTCTGACGATGCTGAAGGGTACGGAGAACATACTGGAGCTGGCACGGAAGAAACAGGTGCAGGGGATGGTCTATCTGTCCTCGATGGAGGCCTACGGTGTGGTTGATCCGGAGCATTTTGTCGTGCGGGAGACGGATTACGGATACATTGATCCGCTGCAGGTGCGGAGCAGTTATTCCGAGAGCAAGCGTATGGCGGAAGGACTTTGCGGCGCGTATGCTCATGAATTTGGTCTGCCTGTGTGCACAGCCCGTCTGGCGCAGACATTTGGGGCGGGAATTCCGGAGACGGAAAACCGGGTGTTTGCGCAGTTTGCGAGAAGTATTATCACAGGGAAAGATATCGTGCTCCACACGGACGGCAGCAAAGCACACTGCTACTGCTATACGTCTGATGTGGTTCTGGGTCTGCTGACAGTGCTGCTGGAAGGAACGCCGGGAGAGGCCTATAATATTTCCAATGAGGATACTTTTTCTACGATCCGGGGAATGGCGGAGATGCTGATTGAAAAGTATCCGGAGAGCGGATCAAAGCTGATATTTGATATCCCGGAAGACGCGAATAAATATGGTTATGCGCCGACCTCCCGGATGCTGATCAATGCGGAGAAGCTTCGTGCGCTTGGCTGGAAGCCGGAAGTGAATCTGGAGGAAATGTTTGAGCGGCTGATCGGCAGTATGAGAAGGTGGAAAGAGTTTCGCTGAACTGTCAGAGTGAATGAGATGGAATTCAGGAAGAATTTAGAAGAAACCAGGGGAGGATCACAGAATGCAGGAAAAACAGGATGCGGACATCCGGAAAAGACTTTGCGGAAAAAGAATTCTGGTACTGGGGCCGGAATCAGATACGAAACGGAAATTTCTTCAGGCATTCAGAAATGATACCTTTGAAATTTCCGGGAATGCAGAAGATATGTCTGCGGAGGATTTTGTGATCCTGTTTGGATTTTCAGAGCGAGTTTCTTTTTTGGCCCGGATTACAGAAGGAAACTTTTCAGAGCCTTCTTCAGCAGAGAAGAAATTTGAAAAAAAATCCGGAGATGAGCAGAAAAAGAGGGACAAAGATGCACAGGGAGATCACGCCGGCGGCTGGGAGATGATTTCTTCCCTGACGCGTATTCTCCGCAGAATTGAAGCCGTGCATCCTGAATCGGTGCTTTTTGTATCGAGGTCTGACGTTTACGGAAAAATATTTGGAGAATTTCATCCGGTAAAAGAGGATGAGACAGGGTATGTGTGCCATACAAGTGCGCAGGATCAGGAGGCAGCGAGGCTGAGAATGCTGGAGAATCTGTGCTTCCGGATGGCCCGCGAGGATGGGATCGCGGTTAAAATTGTGAGATTTCCAGATATAAGAGCGGGCGGTGATTCAGGACAGGGTGCCGGAGAGTATGGCTGGAAGAATACCCGGGCAGAAGCCGGAAAAAAAGAGAAGCAGGAGGCCGGGGAATATACATGGCAGAGTACAGGCCGGGAGCAAAAACAAAGAAATGCCGCGGACAGCAAAACGGTATATCAGGACTGGAAACAGATTGCGAGTCTGACTGCGAAAATTCTTCTCGACGGAGCGGCAGGGGAAGTTTATAATGTAAACTTTGAATCTGATCTGACTATGTTTGCAGATACGACGGCGCTTGAGCCGATCAGGATTGTGATGGATACGGGAAAGGCGGGAAGACTGGGATGAGCGAGGAAAAAAGCGGACTGCTGCGCGATCGGCTGAACGAGTTCCAGTTGGACTGGGCGCAGGCGCCTGTCAAATCGGAGCAGATCAGTCTGCAGAAAATGCGGGGGAAAAAATTTCTGCTGATCGGCAGGGATGATTCGCTGCTGCGGGCGGTTCAGTGGTCGCTTGAGGCGTGGAACGATGAATGCAAGGCGGATGTCAGCGTCAGCTGTGTGACCATGGAAGATGTGCGGGACTGTGGCGTTTGGCAGGCGGATTATGTGATTCTGACAGGCTGGTGCTGCCGGGAAATCAGGATGACGGTCCTGGAAACCATGGAAATTCTCGAAGAATATCTGAAAGTGATGCAGGCATTGACAAAACTGCGCTGTGAGAGGATTCTGCTGCTTTCGGACGGGCGCGTTTACGGAAAACTGGAGAGTCAGTTTGCCGCGTCTGAATATGAGACGGGGAAAACGGATCCCTGCGCGCCGGGATTTGAGGCGCAGTATTTTCTGCAGGCGCTTGAAAACATGCTGATCACCTGCGCGCGGGAGAACGGCGCTTCCTATCAGATTCTGCGCACAGGAAAACTGTTCGGCGCATATATTGAGACGATGGAGCACAGCGTGTACACGCTTGCCAGGCTGACAGCAGAAAGTAAAGAAAATGTGCGGAAACTTTGTCCGGAGCGGAATTCCTACATCAGCATACATGATGTGCTGACGGCGATACAGTTTGTGCTCACAAAGTGTCCCGCAAACAAAATATTCAATGTGACCGGGAAACAGGCGGATGCATCGGACAGTGAACTGGTGATGATGCTGTATCAGAATTTTCCGCAGCAGTGCAGGATCAGCCTGAACTGGGAAGCCCCGAAAGGGGAAACGGGAATCCTGCTGAATACGCAGCTGATCCGGCGGTATGGCTTTGTACCGCAGGTATCCCTGGAAGACGGGCTGATCATTCAGGTCAAGTGTATGCAGAATCTGGGGAAGGTTTTTATATTTGACAATACGTATCTTGGAAAACTGACGAAGGTGCAGCAGATCTTGCTGGGCTATCTTCTGGAGATCGACCGCATCTGCAAAAAACACGGGATCCGGTATTTTCTCGCAGGCGGCACGCTGCTGGGGGCGGTTCGTCATCACGGTTTTATTCCGTGGGACGACGATGCTGATGTGATGATGCTGCGCGAGGATTACGATCATTTCCTTAAGGTAGTGCAGGATGAAGTTCCGGACAATATTTTTCTTCAGCTGCCTTATACGGAGAAAGGAAATCACAATCCGTTTACAAAACTTCGCATTAACAATACGATGTTTGCGACGGAATTTACTTCAAAATTCCTGAACATGCACAACGGGATCTTTTTTGATGTGCTCTCGCATGACCAGACAGGAAATCATAAATGGTCCCAGAAGCTGCATCTGACGGCGACAATGCTGGCGCGCTCCATTGTATTCAACAAGTGGGGCAATACAAATATCAAAAGCGGCGGGAAGCATGAGCTGATCTGCAAGATTGTGAGCAAGGCGAAGAAATTTGTGCCGATGCCTTTTGCGGAGTGGGCGCAGGAGCGGGCGCTGCGTTTTTTCCAGAAGAGAAAAAGCGACTACCTGTATGACGGCATGGGGCGGAATCTGAAGCGCGGGGCATTTCCGAAAGCATGGCTTGCGGAGACAATCTATGTTGATTTTGAGGGATATCAGTTCCCGATTCCAAAGGAATATGATAAATATCTGACGTATCTGTACGGGGATTACATGCAGATGATTCCGGTCAGCCACCGCAGAACGAGCCACAGTATTCTGCTGACAGATCTTGGGGAGTATTCCGCGTATCGGTGTCCGGGCGCGGGTGAGGATTAAAGGTTACAGTTCACCCCCGCTGAGTTCGAGGTGATTTCCGGGCAAACCATGGAATTCTCTTCGATCATTCCATGGTTGAATACGGCGTTCGTTGACAGACATGCAAGCATGTCTTACAGCTCACTTCCCGCACAGATTGCCTGGAAATTCCGAGATCTGATGCACAGACCATGGAAATCTTTTTGTTCATTCCATGGTTGAGCGCGGAGCGCTGCTGCTGGTCACGGAGTGAACAGTAATATGAATAGAACGAAAGAAATGAGGAAGAAGAAAGAGGTAAAAAGCAATGCTTTCAGTGATATTGCCGGCGTACAATGAAGAAAGGATGATACAAAAGGCGGCTGACAAAGTCGGACAGGTTTTGTCAAAAGCCGGCATACTGTATGAGATCGTATTTGTGAATGACGGTTCAAAAGACAAAACCTGGGAGGAAATTGAAAGAGTGGTCGAACAGGATTCACATATAATTGGTGTGATGTTTTCCCGGAATTTTGGCAAGGAGGCCGCGATGTTTGCGGGGCTGGCGAACGCATCGGGAGAATGCTGTGCGGTGATGGACTGCGATCTGCAGCATCCGCCGGAGACACTTGTGGAAATGTACCGGCTCTGGGAGAAAGGATATGAAGTCATAGAAGGCGTGAAACGCTCGCGCGGAAAAGAAAGCGCAGTGCATGCGGCCAGCGCCGGACTGTTTTATAAGATCATTTCCCGCGCCACGAAGATTGATATGTCGAGAGCTTCCGATTTTAAGCTGCTCGACCGCAAAGCAGTGGATGCTCTGCTGTCGATGCCGGAGAGAAATACCTTTTTCCGGGCGCTGTCCTCGTGGGTAGGTTTCCGCACCACATCGGTGGAATTCGATGTGCGGGAGCGCACGGAAGGAGAATCCAAGTGGTCCACCAGGTCGCTGATACAGTATGCGATTAAAAACATTGTCGCTTTCTCGACGATACCGATGCAGTGTGTGACTTTTGCCGGCGTTCTTGTATTCCTGATGGGGGTTGTCCTCGGCATTCAGTCGCTGGTAAAATATTTTTCCGGGAATGCAGTGGAAGGCTTTACGACGGTTATACTGCTGATTCTGATTATTGGAAGTATTATCATGATAAGTCTGGGGATCATCGGCTATTATATCGCGAAAATCTATGAGGAAGTAAAGGGAAGGCCGCGGTATCTGATCGCGAAGAGAATCGGGGGTGGACGTTCTGAGGATAAAGAAGGGAAGTCCCAGGATGGCCGGGATGCCGCAGAGTAAGCGGAACCGGGAAAGGAGGAGCCGGGAAAACCGCACCCGGTGGATTTTGTGATGGAAGGTTTTCGTTTGCTGTATCCGCCTGATTATGACAGGGATCAGGAGAAGACGATGAAAGATTTTCAGTTTATCAGTTCGCTGCAGATCGACAGCATGGTAGTTCTGGTCAATGAACGGTTCCGGGGACTTGCGAATCTTTCACTCGATAATTTTTTCTCGACGGATGAGAAAGTGCTGGACTATCGTCTGTCCATCGTGGAGGACGTTGTGGAAAATCCATCTCTGTACGATGTATTCTGCAGGTCAATTCCGGTTATATGCAATATACAGGAAATGAGACGTGTACTGAGCTGTGACTTCAGCGTGGATTCCGCGCTAAGCTCGGTGCGCTTTCTTGAGATGTATCAGGAGATCGTGGAGCTGTTCGCGGATGGGCTTCGCGGTCTCGTTTTTCAGTCAGAAGGCATGAAAAACTTCCGAGATGAGATCATGTCCATCGCGGAGAGCGATGATTTTAAGAATCTCAGCACGGAGCTGTCGAAGATGGAAACCCGGTTCGGCAGCATCAAGAGCATCACAGTGGGTATCAATCTCGACGAATCGCTGAGCGTTAAAGAGGGCGGTGTGATCTCGGTGGAGACGAAGCATTTCCGCGCAGGAACAATCATGGACAAACTGCTGAAGAAAGATCCGATGGAGAAGCACACGCTGATGTCTCCGCTGTATCCGCTCGCGAAAGGACTCCACGGAGAGGAACTGAAAGCGCTGAATTACTCGGTGCAGTCCGCTTTGACAACGATTTACAAAAAATCTCTGCGCAGTTTCGAGCCTCTGGTACATAAATATTTCGGCGTAAATACAGCGCTTTTTGTGTCGCTGCTCGATGATATCCGTTTTCTGACAGCCGGCGTGAAATTCATTCTTGAAATGCGTGCGCTGGGACTGCCGATGTGCCGCCCGCAGATTGCGCCGATGCAGGAGAAAAAGTGTGATCTGGAGCAGGTCTACAATCCGGGCCTTGCGCGGCAGGAAGTGGAGAAGACGATTGTCTCAAATTCCTTTACTTTCGATGAGAACGGACGCTTCTATCTCGTGACCGGACCGAATCACGGGGGAAAATCGATTTTTGCCTACTCGATCGGTATGGCGCAGGCGCTGTTCCAGCTCGGTCTCTTTGTTCCGGCCGAAAAAGCCTGTATGAGTCCGGTGACAGGCATCTACACGCATTTCCCGTCTTCAGATGAAGACAATTACGGGAAAGGCCGGCTTGAGAGCGAGTGCGCGCGCCTTGGCGCGATCATGAAGAAACTTACGGACACGGATATGCTGCTGATGGATGAAACATTTTCGAGCACGAGCGGCCTTGAGGCAGGCTATATCGCGTCCGAAGTCCTGACCGGAATCGGCGTGATCGGCTGCGGCGGCATTTACGTTACACATATTCACGATCTTCCGCAGCAGATTGACAAATACAATTCATATCCCGGGAACAGGGGAAAGATCGACAATCTCGTCGCTTTGATGGAAAATAAGGAGGACGGCAGCAGGAGTTACCGTATTTCCCGCACGACGCCGGACGGTCTGAGCTACGCGCGCGATATCGCCGGGCGCTACGGCCTGGATCTGAAAGGGATTCTGGGGGAGAAGGCCGCGGATGTCTGACGGAAAAATGATGGGAGGATAAATTGACCAGAGACATTCTTCCCTTTTTGCGGCTTCTTGACGAGATTCAGGATTCTCGTGCGAGTTTTGCGTGCAAGATTCGGGCCAGTGACAGCAGACATTTTCGATCCTGGAATGTTCTTTTTTGGATGTCGGCTTAGTATACTGTATCAACAGAATTTTAGTGCCGCGTCAGGAAGGTCGATTATGAATTATCTCTGGGGAAGCATGATACTTGTTGGAATCATTTACGGAATAGTCACGGGGAATGTCGACGCGGTATCAGAGGCGGTACTGTCCTCGTCAAAGGAGGCAGTGACGCTGTGTATCACGATGCTCGGCGTGATGGCGCTCTGGATGGGAATTATGAAAATTGCGGAGGATGCGGGGCTGATTCAGTCAATCTCAAGGCTGATTCAGCCTTTCATCCGCTTTTTATTTCCAGGAATACCGGAGGGCCATGAAGCGGAGCAGCATATCACGACGAATTTTATCGCGAATTTCCTGGGCCTTGGCTGGGCCGCGACGCCTGCAGGATTGAAAGCGATGGAGAGCCTGGCGAAACTGGAAGAAGAGCGGCGGGCGGCAGAGTCTGCAGGGTTAAAAGAGTCAGGGAATCTGAAAAGGTCGGCAGAAGAAGAATGGGCAGCAGAACCGGCAGGTCAGGACAGATGGGCAGGAGCGACAAGAAAAACAGACGTCCGGTCTGGAAAAACAAACGGCAGATCGGCAGGACAATGGCTGAAAAAGGCAAATCGACAGACAACTGGCCGCAACGCGGCAGGCAGCAGGATCCCTGCCCGCCCGCGCGGCACGGCCAGCAACGAGATGTGCACTTTCCTGATTCTGAATATCTCGTCGCTGCAACTGATCCCGGTGAATGTGATCGCGTACCGCGCGCAGTACGGCAGCGTGAATCCGACGGCAATCGTAGGGCCGGCGATTGCGGCGACGGCGGTGAGTACGGCGGTGGCGGTGGTGTTCTGCAAGGTGATGGATGGGAAGCGAAAAATGTAAGTTTTTTGTTTTTTAAAGTATTATAGATATACAAAGAGGTTCTGAAGGAATATAATATCTATTGTGAATATGGTTATTCATGCTGATTACTACAGCACCGGGATCTTAAAAGTCATAAAGCAGGAAAATGGGTTCTTCTTTTCGAATCCGGGGAACCTGAAATTACCAGTACTGTCAATTTATGAAGGAGGGCATTCTGTTGCCCGGAATCCTAAAATTCAGAATATGTTCAGGATGATTGGGTTGGGTGATAATATTGGTTCTGGCTTCCCGGCAATTTTGAAGGCATGGGGAGGGGAAAAATGGAGGCAGCCTGATTTATATGATGACCAGGAATTACATGTTGTAGAACTGAAGCTATGGACAATATCGTTAATGCCGACAGAATGTACAGAATTTTTGATAAAAAAATTTGGAGTAAATTATCAGCATTTGCTTTCACAGGAACAGATTATTCTGGCAACTGCATATCTTGAGGAAAAAGTATCAAACAGCCGCCTGCAAATCGTGTTAGGTGAACATTCTACGGATGTGGGAAAATATTTATACCATCTGGTTAATAATAAGATGCTGATCCCCGAACGGAAAGGGAGATGGACAACCTACCGTCTTAATGATGAATATGTAATACAGCCAGAACAAATGACAATCCAGGATATACCGGAACCGGAAATAATTTTGAATGAAACAGATCAGAAAATTTATGATTATGTTAAAGCAAATGGTATGATCACGTCGCAACAAGTTGTTGATATAACCGGAATTTCCACATTGCAGGGTGCTTCTGTAGCACTGAACAGGATGATAAACAAGGGATTGCTTACAAAGAAAAGAAATGGGCGGCACGTTTATTATCTACTGATAAATTGATTATTCAAGTTGAAGTATTGATTATTCAAGTTGAAGTATTGATTGTTGAATTGTTTTTAGTTTTGACTTAATACCGGCTAGTAAGCGGATAAAATTATTCAAAAGGAGTTTTTGAAAATCAAGGCCGGGAACGCATATTATCCGGAGATGGTCAGACTGTTTACAGAGTTGTACAAACTGTTGTGTACAGCCTGCAATTACTACCTGTTTTCTACCGAGGATCCATTTCGCTCGATTGGGTGGCAGCAGCCGGAGCTTTTTCAGGTGCTGCTGAAAAAGACATTTGAGGATGGTTATACAAAGGAAAATATTGCGTCGGCGATTGCCATGGCTGTCAAAGGGGGGATAAGCCCTGAGAATTTGTCAGTGGAACCGGTATTTGTACTGGTCGGAGAACTGAAAACCAGTGATGTGAAATATCTTGCTCTGGAAGAGATAAAGGCGCAGACGGAAAGTGAGGAGAAACGTCTGGCAGACATGAAGAAAAATAGCAACGACAGTTATTTTGTTGAGAAAGCGGTAAATCATCTGTGCGATATGTTTTTGATCATTTCCATTGAGCTGGCGGAAGTGAAGAAAGGACTCGATTATTACTTTGCGCACTGCAGGGAAAATGATCGGGAGGCTGTCCTGTACAGTGCGCTGGAGATCGCGGAGTGGATGGAAGATGAGGATGAACCGGACGAGGATGCTGAAAAACTGTGGCTGGATATCTATCACTACGGTCTTAAGAAAAAGATCAAGCCCCGTGAATATATAGAACAGAAATATCAGGAGCTGATTCAGAATCAGGAAAACATATGAAAAACCAGAAAGTTTATGAAATATGGAAATATTATGGGCATATTTCCTAAAACCATTGTACAAAATGTCTGAATCTCCGGTTGGAAATTAGGTCATTCTGCGGATTTACCTGTCGAAAATCATAGATTATACTTACTTTATTATAAAAATTTTATGAAAAATGAAAGGAGAGATTACTATGAGCGACACCGGTAACAAGAAACAGCCGAAGGGCCTGAGCAAAGCCCTGAAGATGTTCTATGGCGTGGGTGACTGCGGTTTCACACTCATGTCCAACGTCGAGAGTTATTATTTCAATATCTTTCTGACGAACCTGGCACAATTCCCCCTTGGAGTTGTTTCCTTTATCACAACTACGGCGAGTCTGGTCGACGCATGTCTGTCATGGATCTACGGAGCGGTTCTGAACAGTATCAAACCTAAAAAATGGGGACGTTACCGCTCCTGGCTGGTTCTGCTTCCCTGGCTGGTTCCGTTCCTGTACGCATTCCAGTTCCTGAAAATCGGCGACGGGCCATTGTCAATTGCCGTGATCATTCTTGGCGCGATCCTGAGCCATGTAGTCTGGAACTTCCCCTATGTTGCCAACGTATCCATGATCTCGGTTGCGGGAAAAACTCCGGGCGACAGGGCGCAGCTTTCTTCTACGCGCGCGGCGTGGGCGAAC
Source organism: uncultured Lachnospiraceae bacterium (assembly GCA_947626965.1). Classification (GTDB taxonomy): domain Bacteria; phylum Bacillota; class Clostridia; order Lachnospirales; family Lachnospiraceae; genus Choladousia. Next base: position 45,383 of record CANQUH010000004.1, on the reverse strand, counting down.
TTTTCCAAGATCATTTTCTCTTACGTAGGACCGCCTCTGGCAGCGCTCTTCGCAGGTATTATCGGAGAGACAAATCAGTACGCGGCGACAGCGTTTGTTCTCGGCTGTGTGATGGCCGTTCTGTATTTTGCACACTTTAAGATGTTTGACGGATATGAGGAAGTGGAAGTTCCGGCCGATAATTCGAGTGCGAAAAAAGACACGTCCAAGACTTCCGGCGGAGACCTCGTGAAAGCTTTGCTGCAGAATCCTCCGCTGATGGTGCTTCTTCTGTCCGACCTGGCAAAGTGGATGTTCAATTTTGTCTGCATGGGAGCCGCAACGTATTACTTTACTTATGTAGCGCAGGATGCGGGGCTTCTGGCAACTTACATACTGGTGTCCAACATTCTCTGCGTAGTCGGATCCTACTTCGCAAAGACACTTGCAAAGACGCTCACCACCCGTACGACGACGATCGTTACCTTCCTCGCGATGGCAGTGGTTCTGATCGCCGCGAACTTTACATATTCCAACGTGATGCTGGTTATCGTGCTGATGTCCATTGCACAGTTCGGTTACGGCGTAGCTTATGCCTGCACGCCGGCTCTTTACGCGGATACGATTATCTACTCCGAGTGGAAGACCGGAAAGAATGCGACCGGCTGGATCAGCGGTCTGCAGAATGTGCCGCTGAAGGTTGGCGTTATGACGCGTGGTATCATCATCAACGCGTGTCTGGCAATCGGAGCGTTCAGTTCCAGTATTGATCCCGCGGCGGCGACAGAAGGTCTGAAGAAGGCAATCTGTATGGCATTCATGGTTGTTCCGGCGCTGGCGCTGGTTGCTGCAGGTGTTCTGCTGCTGCTCGGATTCCGCATCACGAAGGAAAAGGTTGAGCAGTATCAGGCGGAGATCGCGGCACGTCAGAATTAAAATCTGTTTAGAGCGGAGATAGAAAAATATCATACGGGCCGGTTTCGTATTTTGCGGCCGGTCCCGATATTGAGATATGAATAAGAGGAGAAAACAATGGCTGTATTTAATGAGGAAGAACTGAAAGTTATAGGCGAATATAATATGCCCGGTATCTACGGAGCGCCGGATTCCATCGTTCCGCGATACAATTATCCGATCACTCCGAAGGAAAACATGATTCGCATGCTGGAAGGGAAGATGCCTCTGTGGGTTCCGAACCAGACGCTGGACAACAATGCAGTGCAGCCACTCGTGATGGACGACGCGAGGGCGAGAAACTTCGGCGGAACCGACTGGTTCGGAATCGAGTGGGAGTACGAGCCGAAGACGAAAGCGGCGATGGTGAAGCCGGGGACAAGAAGACTGTCAGACATCACCAGATGGCGCGAGGAGCTTGTGTGGCCGGATCTTTCCAAGGTAGACTGGAAGAAGGACTATGAGGAGAATTACAAGGGCAGGATCGCGGAAGACCGTCTCTCGTATTTCGTAATCGTGAATGGTTTCTTTGAAAGAACGGCGGATCTGATCGGCTTTGAAGATGCGTTCTGCGCGCTGCTTGAGGAGCCGGAAGAGCTGAACGAGTTTTATGACAAGCTGGCGGACTGGCATATTGAACTGATCAAAATTGCCAAGGAAGTCTATAATGTGGATATGATCCTGTTCCATGACGACATGGGAACGCAGAAGAGCACGTTCTTCTCACCGTCTATCTATGAGGAGATGTTTGTTCCGCAGTACAAGAAGATCACAAAAGCAGCGCATGATCTTGGAATGTACATCTGCCTGCATTCCTGCGGATGCATCAAGACTCTGATGCCGCTGATCATCGAGGCCGGATTTGACGCGTGGGAAGGACAGGACACCGCGAACGACAAAAAGGCAATCATGGAAGAATACGGAAAGGATCTCGCACAGTGCACGCTGTACATCATTCCTGCGGATATGAGCGATGAGGACGCGGTTGCGGACATCCACAAGAGGGTGGATGACCTTGCGATGACGGGACGTTTTGCCTGCCGTCTGCGCGACGAAAAGCCAAACCGCGCGGTTGATCTTGCACAGGAATTGTACCGCTACAGCAGGATGAAATATATGGAAATGGGGGAATAGTATGCTGACAGCACGTGAAAATCTGCTGGAAACCCTGAAAAAAGACGGCAAGCCGGACAGACTGGTCAATCAGTATCAGCCGTTTGTGCCGGTCATGAATGACCCGCTCCAGAAATTTACCAGAGGCAACCGCGTAAGAGGAAAGACTTCCCATGACCGGTGGGGGACGGAGATCCTCTTCCCGGAGGATGCGCCGGGACCCATGCCGCATGTGACGCCGGAAAACAAGGTATGCCCTGACGTGACGGAGTGGCGCAAGTACGTCAAGGTTCCGGATCTTGTGGCAAACTGCACGGACGGTTGGGAGGATGCCCTGGAACTTGCGGCATCCGTGGACCGCACCGAGAAGCTGACGATGGGCTTTATGGGTACTGGTATTTTTGAGCAGAGCCATTTCCTGATGGGCTTTGAGGATGCGCTGATGAATCTTCTCCTGGAGCCGGAAGCGATGAAAGAACTTATCGATGTAATCGCGGAGTACCGCTTCACCTACGCGAAGCTGCTCGTGGACAATCTGCATCCCGACGTAATTCTGTCCCATGACGACTGGGGCGCGAAGATGAGCATGTTCATGCAGCCGGATACCTGGAGGGAATTCTTCAAGGATCACTATAAGAGAATCTACGGCTACATGAAGGATAACGGTGTGATCGTTATGCATCATGCGGATTCGTTCTGCGAGCCGATCGTGGAGGACATGGTTGAAATCGGAATTGATATTTGGCAGGGCGTTCTTCCGGAGAACAACATTGTCAAGATCCAGAAAGAGCTTGGCGGACGCATGACGCTGATGGGCGGACTGGACGCAGGCATCGACCGCATCGATTCCACGGAAGAAGAGATCCGCGCGAATGTGCGTCATGCATGTGAGACCTACGGCCCCGGCGGACATTTCATCCCCTGCATGACCTACGGTCTGGCGGGAACAATCTATGAGCATACCGACCGAATCATCGCGGATGAGATCGACAGATACAATAAGGAAACTTACGGAATATAAAACTGTAAGGGATAAATACGGATACCGGCTTTAGCTGACTGACTGCAAAACAGGAACAGAATCATTTTTAATAAAGCGGTCCGTCAGCAGAGCAGGAAACAGAAAAAAGGGTACTATTACCAGCTTTATACTGGAATAGTGCCCTGACTTTTTCTTATGCACAGGCCCGGGAGGGAAACCTGCTGCTGGCGCAGCACCCGAACTTATTTTTTTCAATCCGGAATGTGCAGTGAGAAGGAGTGTTCAAGAATCTCCCAAAACTCATTGTCGTCCCGGATCGTTTGTGTGACAGTCTGCCCGTTCTCCGCACAGGTGTAAACATCTCCCAGAATATTCCGGCTTCCGGCCGGAGTCCGGAGATTGACAAAGCGCTTCTGCGTGAATACGGAAGCGGGGTTGCCGGAGCAGTAGTCGTTAATCGTCAGAAAATCCACAGGATCCTGAGGCATGGTGTAGAACTGGAGGACGTCTTCTATATTCCCTCCGGAAGTGGTGCGGGAGAGTGTCCACCAGTAGTCGTCGAATCTGCGGATGTGGAAGGTCTCGCCGTGCAGTTCTGCGGAACAGCCGTCCTCAATCGGAACAGGTCCTGGCGGCTGCGGACCGCCGTATCCCACATCGCAGAAGTATTCTTTTCCTTCCAGATTTACGATAATTCCCCGGTGCAGAATCGGACCTTTGAAGGTCTTGCCGCGGAGAATACGGCACATGCAGGAATGGGCCTGGAAACCAAGGTCGATCAGAAGTTGTGTAAACAGCGCGTTGAGCTCAAAACAGTAGCCGCCGCGTTTCTGCACAATGATCTTCTGAAAAAGATGCGGAATTTCCAGAGAGATTGGCCGGTGGAAATCAAAGATATCCAGATTTTCAAATACAATACGGCACTGATGCGCGTAGATCAGCCGGTCCAGATATTCCTGGTCCAGGCAGGATGCGCGCGGAACATCCAGACGTTTCAGATAAGCGTCGGTGTCCGGTATGGAAGAATAAAGTTTTTCGTACATGGAAAGTCTCCTTTAGACAGTCAGTGTTTGAATTTGCAGCAAACGTCAAATACATGTTCCGTTTCCTGTATTTAATCATGCCACAAAATCATGCCGGTGTCAAAGAAAACGGAAAATCTGTAAACAAGTATTACAGGTTCAACAGTTCAGAGATAGAAGAAAAGCTGATAAACAGATCATCATAAATGCAGGATTTAACTGTTTCAGAAAAAGTATAATCCCAGGTATCTTCTGATTCAAAATCATATACGGTGACGCGTTTTCTGTCAGGATCTACGATCCAGTATTCTCTGACACCGGAGGTACGGTATTTAAAAAGCTTTGTAAAGTAGTCCATCCTTCTGCTGCCGGGGGATACAATTTCTATGATCCAGTCAGGAGCCCCGGAACAGCCTTTGTCGGTGAGCTTTGATTTGTCGCAGATTACCGATATGTCCGGTTCGACATAGTTCGTATCATCTTTATTCAGAAATACGGCAAATGGAGCAAAAAACGGTTCGCAGGGGCCGCCCTTTGATTTAATGTAAGAATTTATGGAAGAAAAAAGCTCGCGGGCTATTGTCTGATGCTGACGGCTGGGCGGCGCCATCATATACAGCTGCCCATCAATCAACTCTGCACGTTTTCCATCCGGCAGGGCATAAATATCATCAATTGTATGAAATCTTTCCTGCACTAATGCTGGCATAGCAACACTTCCTTTCATAGTGATATGAACAATAATAATCATGCCACAAAATCATGCCAGTGTCAAAAGAAATCAGGGGAAAGGGACAACATGCGCAGAGACTATCCCGTGAGGCAGCAATATATAAACAAATAACCGAAAACAACAGGACTGAATGAGGACTTTTGAGTATAAGTTGACAGAAAAAACAGAGGATGTTATATTTAACACAATGAAAATGCACAAACACAGGCGCTGCTTATGCGGTGCGGATTCATCAGTTTTTACCCATGGAGGTGCCTGCAGCGCGGGCATGAAAGTTTGCCGGGAAGCAGGAAGAAAGGAGATAAAACATGGAACTGAAACGAGTATACCTGACGATCAATGGAGTTACCAAATCCATTCTTTTCGATCCGGAAAAGGATACGCTGGCAGAGACTCTCAGAAGATACGGATATCTCGGAGTGAAAGTGGGCTGCGGCCAGGGTCAATGCGGCGCCTGCAACGTGATTCTGAACGGAAAACTGGTCAGAAGCTGCGTCCGCAAAATGGACAAGGTAGAGGAATGGAGCACGATTGAGACGATTGAGGGCCTGGGTGTCGCGAACCATCTGCATCCGCTGCAGGCGGCGTGGATTTATTACGGAGGAGCGCAGTGTGGATTCTGTACTCCCGGTTTTATCGTGTCCGCGAAGGCGCTGCTGGATGAAAATCCGTCTCCCACGCGGGAGGAAGTCCGCGAGTGGTTCCAGAAGAACCGCAATGTCTGCCGCTGTACGGGTTACAAGCCTCTGGTAGACGCAGTTATGGCGGCGGCGGCCGTGATGCGCGGCGAAAAGACCATGGAGGACATCACCTTTAAATTTAAGGAAGGCGAGGAGGTCTACAACAGCCGCATGCCTCGTCCGACCGCGGTTTCCAAGGTGCTTGGACTCACAGAGTACGGCGACGATCTGAGGCATCATATGCCGGAGGGCACGCTGCATGCCGCGATCATCCAGCCGAAGAAATATTCTCACGCAAAGATTCTGTCCATCGATACGTCGGAAGCAGAGAAAATGCCGGGAGTGGTGAAGGTTGTCCTGGCAGGGGACGTGAAAGGTTCCAACCGTATCGTTGAACCGATGATTCATCCAAGCGCGACGCTGGTTGGCAATGAGTGTAAGATTTTCTGTGACGACACGATCTACCGTTACGGCGATGTGGTCGGCACTGTGGTGGCGGACAGCGACGCGCACGCGCGCGCAGCCGCGGCAAAGGTTGTCGTTGAGATGGAGCCGCTTCCGGAGTACCTGAATTATCTGGACGCCGTGGCGCCGGGCGCGCAGCCGATCTATTCGAATACCACATCCAACATCTATATGCGTCAGCCGCTGGTCAAGGGCGAGGATACCCGTGATGTTATTGATGATGCTTACTGCGCGGTTGAGGGAAGCTATTATGTACAGCGTGAGCCGCATCTGACCGTGGAGGGCGCAGTCTATGAGAGTTACTATGATCAGGACGGAAGAGTCGCGATTCACTGTAAATCCCAGGCGATCGGCTGGAATGTCGGAGCGATTGCGGAAGGCATCGGACTTGCGCCGGATCAGATCCGTCTGATTATGAATCCGGCGGGAGGTTCTTTTGGATGGACGACACATGCTTCCGGTCCGGCGATTATTGCGGCGACGATGATGGCGGTGGATCATCCGGTCACCTGTACGCTGAGTTACGAAGAGTTTATGCATTTCTCAGGGAAGAGGACGGCAAATTATATCAATGGCCGCCTTGCCTGCGATGAGGATGGAAAGCTGACAGCGCTTGAGTTTGATATGGGCTGCGATCATGGCGCGTATTTCAGCAACGCGTATCCGGAATGCGAGGGTATGGTTCGTTTTACCGGCTATCCGTACGTCATTCCGAACGTCAGAGGCATGTCCCGCATGGCGGTCACCAACCATGTATTTGGCACGGCGTACCGCGGACTTGGCTCTCCGCAGTGCTACACCACATTTGAGTCTCTGATCGATGAACTGGCGCGCAAGATGGGCAAAGATCCGTTCGAATTCCGCTATCAGAACGTGGCGAGACCGGGCGATCTGACGGTCAACAGCCGTCCGTATCCGCAGCCGTCCATCGCGGAGATGATGGACAAGATGCGTCCGATCTATGAGGCGACGAAGAAAGAGTTTGAAGGCAGGGAGACGGAGGATAAGGCTTACGGCGTCGGTATTGCCTGCGGCGGCTTCATGTGCGGCGTCGGTGTCGGTGACCGGGCGGAGATCGCGCTGGAGCTCAATCCGGACGGAACGATCTCTCACTACAATACCTGGGAGGATGTCGGACAGGGCGGCGATATCGGTACACTGACGGTGACGGCAAAGGCTTTGGCGCCGCTTGGCATCAAACCGGAGCAGATCCGCCTGATTATGAATGACTCCATCCGCTGTCCGGACAGCGGCATCGCGGCAGGCAGCCGCAGCCATCTGATGACGGGCCGCGCGACGATCGAGGCCGCGAATAAGCTGCTCGACGCCATGCGCAAAGAGGATGGAACGTACCGTACTTACCAGGAGATGAAAGAAGAAGGGATCCCCACAAAGTATTTCGGTGTATATGAAGTAATGAGCGAGAAGGATCCGGAATTTATCAACTTTAATACCGGCGAGGGCTATCCGAACACCGCGATGAACTATGGCTGTTTCATGGGTGTTGTGGAGGTGGACAAGAAGACCGGAGCGGCAAAAGTTCTCCGCTACGTGGTGACTGCGGATGTCGGCGTTATCGGCAACAAACTTTCTGTCGAGGGTCAGGCTTACGGCGGCATTTCCCATACGATCGGCTACGCGCTGAAGGAAGAGTATGATGATCTGAAGAAGGGCGGCAGCATGGCCGGGGCAGGAATTCCCTATATCCAGGATATCCCGGATGATATTCAGGTATATTTCACGGAGAATCCGAGGGAGCTTGGACCGCACGGTTCCGCAGGCGCCTCTGAGCTGTTCCAGTCTGCAGGCCATATGTGCGTGATCAACGCAATCCGCGACGCGGTGGGTGTCCGCATTTACTCGCTGCCTGCAAAACCGGAAAAGGTGAAAGCGGCCATGGACGCGAAGGCGGAAGGAAAAGAGCTGAAACCGGACAAGTATTATCTCGGACCGGATATGTTTGATATTATTGAGGAATGTCTGGAAGCGGAAGAAGCTTCGAAACAGGGATGATCGGGCAGGATTTAATAGCATGACTGACGACAACGCAGTACTGGCGCAAAAGGCAGGTGAATGTTACTCGATTATTAATGCAATGCTGTACTAGGCTGTGACGGGCCGCGGCGCCCCGCAGGGAGGTGGACTTTGGAACTTAACGAATATAAAGTATTTGCGGATAGATGTTTTCGCGACACACTGCCTCCCTGCGGGGCAGTGTGCCCTTTTTCTTATGATGTGAGAGAATTTATCAAACAGATGCAGAAAGGATCTTACCGGAGCGCGATTCAGCTTCTGAGAAGAAGCATGATTTTTCCGGGCATCGTCTCAAAAATCTGTCCGGGAGACTGCATGAAAAACTGTGTCCGCGGCCAGCGGACAGGAGACCGCAGTGTCGATCTGAAGGCGCTGGAGCAGAGCTGTATCGAGCATACGGCAAAACAGAAACCGGCCCGTTATACCGTTTTGAAGAAACCGCAGAAGGCGGCGGTGATCGGCGCGGGACTGAGTGGTCTTGCCTGCGCGTACCGCATGGCCTCTTATGGCTACAGTGTCACTGTTTATGAGATGGCGCGGAGCATCGGAGGCAGTGTGCTTTCCGAGCTGGATCCGGAAGTCTGCCGGGCTGAGTTTGAGAAAGCGTTTGGCGTGGTAGACTGTGAGTTTGTTATGGGAACCAGGGTGACGAATCTTGCGGAGATCCAGGCGGATGCTATCTATATCGCCACCGGAAAAGACGGGGACGACTTTGGACATTGCGTTGCAGGAGAGAAAGAGCCGGATTCTGGACGCTGCACTGCCGGGGAAGGCGGGGATGACCTTGGACATCTTGCTGCAGAAGAGAAAGAGCCGGATTCTGGACACTGCGCCGCCGAAGAAGGTGGAGACGATTTTGAATATTGCGGCGGTCAGGAGTTGGAAGAGACGGCCGCAATGAAACGTTCAGATTTTTGCGGCGCCAGAAACGGGGGACTCGTCTGCGGAAATTCCCCGGGCATTTTTCTGGGCGGGCGGCTGACTGGTGCGGACCTGACAGAGTCCCTTGCACAGGGGCTGAAAGCGGCGGCCGCGATGGAGACTTATTTTAAAACAGGGAAGATGGAGCTGCCGTCTTCACCGCAGAGGCGTGTTCCGGATGAGCGCTATTATAATCTTCATTATGATTTTGAGAAACAGGACAATGCGAAAATTAAGGGAGAAGCGGAGGCGGGAAGATGCCTGCGCTGCAACTGCAGCGAGTGCTACGATGTCTGCGCGATGATGGAGAAAGAGAGACGTTTTCCCAGACAAATCTGCGGGGATGTGGTGGTGACTTTAAAGCCGAATATGTGCCAGCGGACAGGAGTGCGGATCATTGCAGGCTGTACTTTCTGCGGAAAATGCAAAGAAGCCTGCCCGGAGCACATCGATATGGCAGAATGTCTGGAGAATGCCCGCAGCGATTTTTACGAGTCCGGAGCGATGGCGCCTGCGTTTCATGGTTTCTGGCTTCAGGATATGGAGTTTTCCCGCTCGGAGGAAGCGGGGCTGATCTGGCGTCCCGATAAAAACAAAGACTGCGGTACGGTCTTTTTCCCCGGATGTCAGCTGGGAGCATCCCAGCCGGAGCTTGTCACGTTGGGGTATGAGGAAATCCGGAGGCACGACAGCAATGCCGCAATCTGGCTTGGATGCTGCGGAGTTCCTGCCAGATGGGCCGGAATGAAAGCGGAAGCGGAAAAAATCGCCGCTGAAATTCAGTCGGAGTGGGAAAAACTTGGGAGGCCGCTTGTGGTGACGGCCTGTCCTTCCTGCCTGAAAAATCTGGGAGTCATGAACCTGGAGATGAAGGTTCAGTCGGTTTACGAGTATCTGACCGGTCAAGGCGGAGTCAGGAGGAGAACCGCAGGAAATGAGAGCTCCGAAGCGGAGAAACCGGGAAGAGAAAATTCTGGGAAAGATGGAGAAAGAGGGAGCTTCGGGAATTGCGGTGAAAATTCTGAAAGAGAGAGTACTGAGCATCTCATCGAAAAGGCTATGGAACAGAAAAATCCCGGAAATGCCGGAGCGAATGCAGCAGAGAAAAGAGGTTCTTGTGACATTGCCGGAAAGACCATGGAAAAGGGAAAACCCGGAGATGCTGGAGAGAGTACTGCGGAAAAAGGAGCTCCTGCAGCAGGGATCGGAAGGAAAACAGAGGAAAACAGGAAAACCGGCAGAACAAGGATACGTGTACTTGATCCCTGCGCGGCAGCAGGCAATGATGGGATGGCAAACGCGGTGAGACAGCTGCTAAGGGATGCGGGCTATTCTCTCCTGGACGGAAACGAACAGCCGGATCCCGCATGCTGCGGATTCGGCGGCCATATTTATCCGGCGGCGCCGGCAGTCTGTGATACTTTTGCGAAGCGGCGGGTGGAAGGCGAGACGGAAATCTGTGGAGTTTACTGCGCAAACTGCAGAGACGCTTATGTACACAGCGGCGCTGACGCGAGGCATGTGCTGGAACTGATTCTTGGGGAGACAAAGCGATGCGCGGCTCTTCCGGAATTGGATGAGCGCAGAGAGAACCGGCGCAGGCTCAGACGGATTTTCACCGGTCAGCCGGAACCGAAGGAGGAGACGGGTATGAAAATTGAGATTCCTGTACAGCTGATCGATAAGATGGATCGGGAACTGATTCTTCGGGAACAGGTTCATGCTGTGATTGAAGAAGCGGAAGAAACCGGCAGAAAGGTTTATGATCCGGAACAGGATATTTATTATGCGCATCAAAGGTTTGGACATGCCACTGTCTGGGCGGGATATCAGGCCGCAGAGGGGGGTATTCTTGTAACCAGTGTTTACTGTCACCGCGTAGAGGTAGAGGAGAGCTTGTGATGGAATGTGCAAAATGCAATATAAAAATGGAGCTGAGAAAGACAACGTTTCGTTATCTCGGCCATGAGATGACGCACCCGATTCTTCGCTGCCCGGTCTGCGGACAGGCTTTTATCCCGGAAGAGCTGGCGAACGGAAAAATTCTGAGCGTGGAAAAAGTGCTGGAAGATAAATAAAGATGGATGATTTTCGCACAAAATATGTGGAAATTCTGAAGACTGCGGAGCGGCTGAACACAGGGCAGCAGTAACAGCAGCAGCGCGGGGAAGCAGGAGGATTGATAAATAATATGGATTATGCAGTGGGAGATATTGTTAAGCTGAAAAAGAAACACCCCTGCGGCAGTCAGGAGTGGGAGATCCTGCGCGTGGGCGCAGATTTCAGACTGAAATGTCTGGGCTGCGGACACCAGATCATGACGCCCAGAAAGCTTGTTGAAAAAAATACCAGAGGGCTTCGAAAAAAGCTTGAAAATGCTGAATAATTGTGATAGAGTAAGATTTCGTGATATATTATTTCCTTGCTCTTCCCAGGGTGGGAGGGCCAGAGACCATAAGGAGGTGCGAAAGCATGAACAAGTATGAATTAGCAGTAGTTGTCAGCGCGAAAATTGAAGATGAGGAGAGAGCCGCTGTGATTGAGAAAGTGAAGGATGTTATCACACGTTTCGGCGGCACGATCACCGAGGTAGACGAGTGGGGCAAGAGAAGACTCGCTTACGAGATTCAGAAAATGCGTGAAGGATTCTACTACTTCGTTCGTTTTGAAGCTGATGCGAAGTGCCCGGCGGAAGTCGAGTCGCGTGTCCGTATCATGGACAATGTCATCAGATATTTATGCGTTAGACAGGATGCATAGATAGAAAAGAGGAGATAGAATGAATAAAGTCATCTTAATGGGACGTTTGACAAGAGATCCTGAAATCCGTTATTCTGCGGGAGAAAGTTCGACAGCGGTTGCCCGGTACTCTCTGGCAGTGGACCGCAGATTCCGCCGTGACGGAGAGGCGAACGTCGATTTTATCAATTGTGTTGCTTTTGGACGAACTGCAGAGTTTGCGGAGCGGTATTTCCGTCAGGGAACCAAGATTGCGATAACCGGCAGGATCCAGACCGGAAGCTATACAAACAGAGATGGCCAGAAAGTATATACGACAGATGTGGTTGTAGAAGAGCAGGAGTTTGCGGAGAGCAAGGCGGCGGCCAATGAATATAATGCCGCACGTCAGTCTGCCGCGCCGGCGCCGATGCCAGCCCCGGCTCAGAGTCCGCGGGAAACAGTTCCGATGCCGAACCCCAGCCAGGCATCTGCGGGGGACGGTTTTATGAATATTCCGGATGGAATTGACGAGGAGCTTCCGTTCAACTAAAAGCGGCGGTTTGATTAATGCGTAAAAGGAGGAAGAACCATGGCATTCAATAAAGACAGAGGCGACGCCCCGATGAGAAAAAGAGGCGTTATCCGCAGAAGAAAGAAAGTATGCGTATTTTGCGGCAAGGAGAACAACGAGATCGATTACAAGGATGTAAACAAGCTGAAAAGATACGTATCCGAGAGAGGAAAAATCCTTCCGAGAAGAATCACAGGCAACTGCGCGAAGCATCAGAGAGCGCTGACTGTAGCGATCAAGCGTTCCCGTCACGTTGCTCTTATGCCGTACGTTCAGGACTGATCTGACAGCTGCGGATGCCGGACTGAATAAAATGGACAAGGTGGAATCCCTGCCGCTGATTTTGACAGCGACAGGGATTTTTTGTGTCACAGGAAATTTCGTCCTGTGACACAAAAAGCCTACGCGGGTGCTGTGCTGATCGGAATGCAAAGCCTGATTCTTATGGTTGCATGATATTTCTTCCGGTGTTATACTGTACATAGCGATGTAAACAGCATTTTAACAGGTCTCCGGACTTTCCTGCATAAAGGTATTGACCGGTGAAAGAGATCAGGATTTGGGAGAAGGGAAAATGGCAAAAAACGACTGGTATGAAGCGGGGGAAGCGATCCGCAATCTGGTGCAGAACGCGGTGGAGAATCAGGATTTTACTCAGCTCAGTTCAACGATTGCGAACGTTATAAATCAGACGGTGGATGGATTTCAGGATGCGCTGAGAGAGTCTCTTCGCGGGTATTCGCAGGGAAGAGGGGAAGATTATGCGGAGAATTCCCGGAATTATCAGAGGAATGAGACGGACCGCACACAGAATTACAGGGAAAAGACTGCGGATCAGTCGCAGACGGACCGCAGGGGCGGAATGGATCAGACGCAAAATTTCAGGGAAGATGAAGCTTATGCACAGAATTTCCAGGAAAATGAGGAGAAACGTGCACGGAATGAACGAAGAAATGGAGCGAATTACGATCCGTCCGGCAGCGCTTCAAAAAATTACCGTTATCGTACGGGAGGGATGAGATTCTCCGGACAGGAGGCGGCTGAGCGCATCCGACGGAATATGGAAGCAAAAAAGCGGGAGTTCCGCCCGGCTGGCAGAAAGCTGAAAGCGCCCGGGAGGGCGGCAGGATGGCTTCTGGCGGCGACGGGTTACGGTTTTGGAAGCATGTTCGGGCTTGCTCTTGTGATTGTTGCGATCGTCAACGATGCGGTGGGCGGAATTCCGGATCTTGTCTGTGAGATACTGGCAGTTTTCACGGGTCTGAATCTGTGGATGGGTGTTGCGGGCGGCAGGCGTCTCGGACTGGCGAACCGGTTTCAGCGGTATGCGGCGATGCTGGGGAACAGAACTTATTGTATGATAGAAGAGCTGGCCTCGGGGACAGGAAAGACCATCGATTATATCAGGAAAGATCTGAAAAAGATGCTGCGCAAAGGATTTTTCCCGGAAGGACATCTTGACCGGAAAGAGATGTGTCTGATCACGGACAATGAGACGTATCAGCAGTATCTGCTCACACAGCAGGAGGCCGACCGCAGAGCCGTCTTTGGAGAGGCGGCGTGGTCCGCGGAAAACGCCGGTGCAAGCAGCGGTCCGGTTTCCGGCAGATCCGGGAATACCGAAAGCGGTTTAAATTCCGGACAAAGTTCAGATAACGGAGGAAACAAAGGCAGGGATTTCGAAGAGAAGAGCAGAACACAGGCGAATGGAAATTCGCAGACTTCCCTGAATCAGGAATGCAGCAGGCTGATTGACGAAGGCAGACGCTACATCGCGCATATCCGCGAGTGCAACGACAGGATTGCAGGGGAGGAAATGTCGGCGAAGCTGGACCGTCTGGAGCTGGTGGTCACGAGGATTTTCCGGGAAGTGGAGCGCAGACCGGAGCTTGCGCCGGAACTGCGGAAGATGATGAGCTATTATCTGCCGACAACGCAGAAGCTGATTGATGCCTACTGTCAGTTTGACGAGCAGCCGATCCGCGGACAGAATATAGACAGTACCAGAAAAGAGATTGAAAGCGCTCTTGATACAATCAATCAGGCGTTTGAGAATCTTCTGGACGGGTTTTTTGAGAATACGGCGTGGGATATTTCCTCCGATATTTCTGTGCTGCATACAATGTTCGCGCAGGAGGGACTCACAGGGAAGGATTTCCCGAAGGGCGGGAAATAATTGAGCGGAACGTATCGGAATTTTTTGGGAGGAAAAAACTTTGCCGGAGCAGAAAAAGCGGACGGAAGCAGGGAATTCTCCGGATGAAGATTTTCAGGAGGAAGAGATTTTGCCGGGGCAGAAAAAGATTACGGCTGTAAAGGACGCAAAAAAGAGCGCGGAGAGCAAAAAGAAGCCGCCGCCGTGAGGGACACAGGAAGAGAAAACGACAGGACAGAATGCCTGCAGGGGCGGAGGAAAGGCTCTCCGGATGAGAATTTGAAGCAAAAAGGATACAGGAGGACACAAAAAATGAGTGACCAGTTTAAGGATTACGCGGACGCACCGGCGCCGGTGCTGACTTTTGGCGCGCCTCTGCCGGAGGAGAAAAAGGTGCCGGAACCAGAACCGGATCCGGTAAAGCCGCAGCTTGACGACAGTCTGCTGTCCGATGAAGAGCGGAAAATGGTGGATGATTTCAGTAAACAGATTGATCTGCATGATTCAAACGGGATTCTGCAGTACGGCGCAGGGACACAGCACAAGATGGCCGAGTTTTCGGAGAACGCGCTGAATACCGTGCGCACGAAGGACCTCGGGGAAGTCGGCGATATGATCTCCGGACTTGTAAGTGAGCTGAAGAGCTTTGACGCGGAGGAGGAAGACAAAGGCTTTTTTGGACTTTTCAAAAAGAGCGGAAGCAGAATCACGACCATGAAGGCGAAATTCGAGAAGGCGGAAGTCAACGTGGAAAAGATCTGTGAGGTGCTGGAAGGGCATCAGATTCAGCTTATGAAGGACGTTGCCATGCTGGACAAGATGTATGGCCTGAATCTTTCTTACTTTAAGGAGCTTTCCATGTACATTCTCGCAGGGAAGAAGCGTCTGCAGGAAGTCCGGGATACGGAGCTCGCGGATCTGGTCAGAAAGGCACAGACGTCCAATCTGCCGGAGGACGCGCAGGCGGCGAAGGATGTGGAGGACCTCTGCGAGCGTTTTGAGAAGAAGATCCATGATCTTGAGCTGACGAGAATGATTGCGATTCAGACTGCCCCGCAGATCCGGCTGGTGCAGTCGAGCAATACGATGATGATCGAGAAGATTCAGACGACGATCGTCAATACGATACCGCTCTGGAAGAGTCAGATGGTCATCGCGCTCGGCGTCGAGCACGCGAACCAGGCGGCGAAAGCGCAGAGGGAGGTCACGGACATGACGAACCAGCTTCTGCGCAAAAATGCCGAGGCTCTGAAAATGGCAACAGTCGAGAGCGCGAAGGCTTCCGAGCGCGGGATCGTCGATCTGGACACGCTCAAAACGACAAACGCGGCTCTGATCAGCACGCTGGACGAGGTCATGAAGATCCAGGAGGAAGGACGCCAGAAGCGGCATGCCGCCGAGGAAGAGCTGAACCGCATGGAGCAGGAGCTCAAGAACAAACTGCTGGAGATCCGCAGGTAATACAGCAGCAGGCGAAATTTTTGTGCCGCGTTTCGGATCGTTTGCCGGTTCCGGGAGGGATTCGGGTTCGCTTTGACGGATTGGTCTATTCTGCGTCCCGCATCCGGTATCCGATTCCGATTTCCGTAAAGATATACTGTGGCTGCGCCGGATTGCTTTCAAGCTTGCGGCGGATATTTGCCATGTTGACGCGCAGGATGCGGTTGTTGTCGTCGGCGTACGGCCCCCACACATGAGAGATGATCGTGTCGTAAGTGATCACTTTTCCGCAGTTTTTCGCGAGCAGAGAGACGATCTTGTACTCGACCTGCGTCAGGTGAACTTCCCTGTGGTCAACAGAGATCCGTCTTCGGTCAAAATCGATGATAAGCCCGCCCGCACTGTAGATATGGGAGTCTTTGCTGTCGCTGCCCTTGATGTTCGTGAGATGGCGGACGGCGGTCCGGATGCGGGCAAGAAGTTCCGAAGTGCCGAAAGGTTTGGTGATATAGTCGTCGGCTCCAAGATCAAGCGCGGCGACTTTGTCATTTTCCTGCGTGCGCGCGGAGATTACGATGATCGGCAGATTCGACCAGCTTCGAACCTTGCGGATAATATCCATGCCGTCGAGATCCGGAAGCCCCAGATCAAGCAGCAGGATTTCCGGGCAGCGGGATGCGATCTGTGTAAGTCCGTCCCGCCCGGAATAGCTTTTATAGACTTTGTAGCCCTGGCTTGTCAATGCTGTCGCGATAAAGTCACAGATATTTCTTTCGTCTTCAATCACTAAAATAGAAAGCTTTGTATTCATTTCATACCTCCGTATCAGGCTCGCTGCCTTTCGGCAGAGTGAAGCAGAATTCGGCGCCGACGTCCATATTATAGGCCATAATGATGCCGTCGTGTGCGTCTATGATCGATTTGCAGATCGACAGTCCGATTCCCATGCCTTTTTTGCCGTCCGGTGTGGCGGAACTGTCTGTGCCGGTCCCGTTAAAGATGTCGGGGAGCTTGTAACCGGGAATTCCGACTCCGTAATCGCGTACATGGAAGGACACGGAATTTTCCTCACAGGTCACATAGAGTTCCGTGGGCCGCGTACTGTGGGAATGCATGACCGCATTTTCGATCAGGTTGATAATCACCTGTTCAATCAGCATTGCGTCCATCGGAATCATCAGAAAGTCTTCCGGTACGCGGACGTTCACCCGGGCGTCGGGAAGGCGCTTCTGCAGTCTCTGGACGGCTTCAGATACGACCTCCTCGATAGGTTCCATGGATTTTGTGACTTTGGCGTCCGAGGTGTGGATCCGTGTGACAGTCAGGATGTTTTCCACCATATTCAGGAGCCAGTCGGCATCCTCTTTTATATTTTTGACGAGGGACAGTTTCTCGTCTTCTGACAGCAGTGCAAAATGATCGATATAAATGTTTGAGCCGCCTATGATACTGGTCAGCGGGGTGCGCAGATCGTGGGAGATTGCCCGCAGCAGGTTTGCACGCATTTTTTCTTTCTCGGCCGCGGCAAGCTGTTTCTCGCGCACGGCAATGATGAGCGACTGTTCCTTGAGATTTGTTGTGGCGGCGCTCATGAAGAAGGAGATGACGAGCATCGAAATGAACGCGACCGGATAGCCAGCCAGTGTAAAATCAATGTGCATATACGGATAGGTAAAGAAAAAATTGATGCACAGAATACTGATCACAGAGGCGATGAACCCGTAAATATAGCGGGAGGTCATTCTTGCGATCACAACCACGGACAGAATATAAATAGAAGAAACGTCAATAATACTGCTTGTGATGTGGTTCAGAAAAAAGGCCAGCAGCGTTCCCAGTATCAGGAAGACACCTGTGATAATGGGATCGTGAATACGAGGCTCATCGAATAAATGCTTCATAAGGACAGAGCTCCTTCCTGTATCCCGCCTCTCCAGGCGGTGAGTGACAAATCCGTATCAGTGGCGGTTCAATCCCCGTCTGGCAGTTTTGCGGGGCGCTGCGCGTCCCCCGGCGCCTGAAGGGTACGGATTGAAACTGCAGACCGCCGAACACAGTATACTATAAATGTCTGGCGGGGGGCAATGAAAAAGTTGGAAAATTTGGGATGACAACCTTTTTGCTTTGTGCTATAATCACAAAAGATACAGCGTTGGATAACGTCCGTTTTATGCAGTCTTTGGCTGCCGCGGACAGATACAGGAATTTGACAGTTTCGGAAAGATGCCGGGGTGACAGAATATGGGAATTTTATTGACAGTACTGATTGGGTTTGTTGTGATTGTTGCGGTGATTGTTACAGTGGTTACGGTTTCTGCCGTATCGGGCGTTATTGCCGCCGAGGAAGATGAGGAATAGGAGCTTCTGCAAAATATTATGATTTCACTGGAAAGATTTGAGGAAATCACAGAAGAGATTGCGGGCACGCTTCCGGAAGAATTTTTCCGGGAACTGCACGGAGGGGTCATCGTCCGCGAGCAGGTGAAGATTCATCCTGCCGCCAGAGACAATGACCTTTTTGTTATGGGTGAATATCACCGGGACCGGTATCTGGGGCGGTTTATCGTGCTGTACTATGGCTCTTTTGCGGCATGCTGCGGGTATTTGCCCGAGGAGGCGCTGCGGGAGAGACTGCGCAAGGTGATTCTGCATGAGTTCCGGCATCATCTGGAGTCTCTGGCGGGAGAGAGGGATCTTGAGATTGAAGATGCGAGAGAACTGGATTCGTATCTGCAGAGGAAGCAATAGGCCAGTGTCTCTTATGCATAGTCAGCATGGCAAGAAAACTTGCCATCTGCCTCTGAATAGAGACGGACTTTATGAGTAAAAGTCCACGGACTGTTCCGTGCTTACGCACTCTCACAGTCCTGCATGTATTCGCAAATCGCGCTGCTCACATTCGTTCGCATCGCTGTTTTGCTCATACCTGCTTGTGTCTCTTATACAGAGCCGGTCTGGCAAGAAAACTTGCCGCCTGGCTCTGTATAGAGACGGACTTTTACAGTAAGTACTTGACGAATGGGACCTCCGGTTATAAAATGGGAAAGGTGAATTTTTCTGTACGGACATATGTGCGCACGGGAAGTACAAAACCAAACATTCATGCCCTGTGCGGCAGGGCAGTACTGGAGGAGTTATTATTATGAAAAAACCATTCAAGGAAATGAGCAGAGAAGAACTGCTGCAGGAGAAGAGCGTCCTGGAAGCGAAGTACGAGGAGTACAAGAGCAGAGGACTCAAGCTGGACATGTCGAGAGGCAAGCCTTCCAAGGCGCAGCTGGACCTTTCCAACGGGATGATGGATATCCTGAACAGTGATTCGGACATGAAGTGTGAGACGGGAGTAGATTGCAGAAATTATGGAGTCATGGATGGTATTCCGGAAGCAAGACGTCTGCTCGCGGAGATGTCGGAGGTTCCGGAGAAGAATATTCTGATTTACGGAAACTCCAGTCTGAACGTGATGTTTGATACTGTGGCGCGCGCGATGTCGATGGGCGTGTGCGGACATACGCCGTGGGGCCTTCAGGGACAGGTTAAGTTCCTGTGTCCGGTGCCGGGATACGACAGGCATTTCGGCATCACGGAGTTCTTCGGGATTGAGATGATCAATGTGCCGCTGTACACGACAGGTCCGGATATGGACATGGTGGAAGAACTTGTTTCAAAAGATCCGATGATCAAGGGAATCTGGTGCGTCCCGAAATACTCGAATCCCACAGGTATCTCCTACTCGGATGAGACGGTCAGAAGATTCGCGCATCTGAAACCGGCGGCCCCGGATTTCCGTATTTTCTGGGACAATGCGTATTCCATCCATCATCTGTACGATGATGATCAGGATGTGATTCTTGAACTGCTGACCGAGTGCGAGAAGGCAGGAAATCCAGATCTGGTATATAAATTTATTTCGACATCGAAAGTGAGCTTCCCAGGTTCCGGCATTGCGGCAATGGCAGCTTCCGAGGCGAACTTGGCGGATGCGAGAAAGGCGATGTTCTATCAGACAATCGGTCACGACAAGCTGAACCAGCTTCGTCATGTGCGCTTCTTCAAAGACATGGACGGAATCAGGGCGCACATGAAAAAACATGCGGATATTCTGCGTCCGAAATTTGAGGCAGTGCTCGATACGCTTGACAGGGAACTTGGCGGACTTGAGATTGGAAGCTGGGTAAGACCGAAGGGCGGTTATTTTATCGCGTTTGATTCTCTGGAAGGATGCGCGAAGAAGATTGTTGCGAAGGCAAAAGAAGCCGGAGTCACCATGACAGGCGCCGGAGCGACGTTCCCGTACGGAAAAGATCCGAAGGACAGCAATATCCGTATTGCTCCATCTTTCCCGGAGCCGGAAGAGCTTGCGCTGGCCGCGGAGATTTTTGTGCTCAGCGTGAAGCTGGTGAGCATCGATAAACTTCTGGAGAACTGCTGATTTACCGGTAACCGTTTGTCAGGAAGAATTCCTCTGTTTATTTATTCTTGCCCAACCATAAATAATGAGATATACTATAGCAAACAGGCAAAACGGAGAGCATTTTATCGTTTGCCATATCAAAAAGCCAGCCGCGAAATAAAAGGCAGTGCAGCAGAGGGAAGTTCAGGAGGATAATCAGATGGCACAGGAGACGAAAGCGAAACCAGAGGGCGATCAGGGAAAGAAGACTGTATATGGTCAGGATGGCCAGGCGTATCCGGATCAGGGGCAGTCCCGGGAAGTGACCAGACAGCCGCAGGGGACACTCTATGGCCAGGGAGGTCAGGCGCCGCAAAGGGCCGCAGGTGCTCCGTACGGCCAGGTGAAGAGGACTGTGTACGGTCAGGATCAGAGGCAGGCGCAGGGAACAGTCAGACAGCCTCAGAATCAGGGAGGCCGAATGCCTGCGCAGAGGGTGGCCAGACAGCCGCAGCAGGGGCAGGGCGTTCCGGGCGGTCAGGTCAGGAGAACTGGGCCGCAGGATGGCCGGATGTATCCGGACCAGAGACAGCCTTATGCGCAGGGGAACCGTGTTCCCTCTCAGATGCCGGGCGGCCGCCCGCAGGGGCAGAGAGTTCCGCGCGGTCAGGCGCAGGGAGCCATGTACGATCAAGCTGTCCGTCCGCAGGGAAGAGCTCCATATAATCAGGGAGGCCGAATGCCGTCGGGCGGTCAGATGGGAGACCCGTACAGACCGCAGGGGACGATGGTACAGAGAAGAAACGGGTATACGCCGAACCGCATGCCGGTGCGTATGGGTCTGTCCGGACGCCAGCTGGCGGAACAGTCAAAAAGGATGTTTCGTTCTCCTGTGTTTTTTCTGATAGCGGTATTGTGCACAGTCTTTACAGTAACGACAATTGCATCGGTGCTTTTGCAGGAACTGAGTTTTTCGCAGGTAGTCAACATACTGGCAAATTTTGACGCGCCGTCTGAACTGATGGCATACGCGAACAAGATACTGAATTTTATCTCAAACCTTGGAGGCGGGATGGTCATGGTGAGCCTGCTTCTGCATCTGCCTGAATTCCTTTTGTGCGCAGGGGTCTGGATATTGTTCATAACTGCGGGGAAAAGCCAGGAGCCCATGCCGGGCACAGGCTTCTTATGTACAAAGATCTACATTATTATAAAAATGGTCATAATGTGTATTGTGATGCTGATCTGCCTGATCATGTCCGTAGTCTTTACCGTATCGGCATGGATGTCGGTGATCCTGGAGGCAAAGATTATTTCCGCTGTCTTTCTTGCGGCAATGATCGTGATCACAATGATGGTGATTATGTACTTTTTCTGCCTGCTCCATACGGTGAAGGTCTGCAGGGCGAACGCGGTACAGGGAGACAACTTCAGCAGTGTTTCCAGATATGCCGCGGTTCTCACGATCCTTGCGGCTCTGGGTTCCGTGATCGGTCTGCTGTCCGCAATCGTGAATTCCGAGACAGCGGGTATCGTCAGCTTCTCCTGCAAAATCGGCTGGATGGTTCTGGCGGGCCTGTGGATCCTGATTTACAGAAATAAAATCAAAGTCTCTGAGGCAGGCTGATGGGAAATCAGCTTTGCGGGGCAGCGAGTCTGCGGGGACTCTGATCCCCGCGGTGTTCGCCGGACGGCCATGCAGAAAAGAATGGACGGCCGGTCCTGCCCGCGGAAATAAACAGCAATGCAGAGGAGGAATAAAAGGTAATGCAGCTTTTGGTATTAGTGTTGAAACGTACGGAACTTGTGGGAGAACTGATGCTTGAACTTGCCGAGGCGGGGATCCATGGCGGGACAATGCTTGACAGCACCGGCATGGCGAGCGTGCTCGGGGATCTGGACGATATGCCGATGTTCAGTCTGCTCCGCTCCATGCTGAATCACGACGGGCACAGAGAGGCGAGCAAGACGATGCTGTTTGTACTGGAGGAGTCTGAGGTAGACAAGGCAAGACAGGTGATCCGGAATGTGGTAGGCGACCTGAGCGTGGCAAACTCAGCAGTAATGTTCGGGCTGCCGGTATCCTTTGTGGAAGGACTTGGTGAAAAGAAATGGAGTTGAATACACTGACCTATCTGGCGATCTGCATCTTCGCGGGGCTGGCCGCCGGAAAGGTCGTAAAACAGATAAAACTGCCGAATGTGACGGGATATCTGATCGTGGGCATACTGATCGGACCGTCCGTGCTGAAAATCATTCCGGCAGGAATTGTGGAGGAATTCGGACTGATCTCTGAGATGGCGCTTGGGTTCATCGCTTTCTCGATCGGTGCGGAATTCAAGCTCTCCTATCTGAAAAGAGTAGGGAAAGCGCCAGTGATCATTGCGTTTATGGAAGCCATAGTGGCCGTGCTTGCCGTAGACGCCGCACTGCTTGTGACAGGCAATGATCCGGCGTTTTCTGTCTGTCTTGGAGCGATTGCGGCCGCGACGGCTCCGGCAGCTACCCTGATGGTTGTAAAGCAGTACAACGCGAGAGGGCCTGTGACGCAGACCCTGCTTCCCGTGGTGGCGATCGATGACGCCGCCGCGCTGATCGCGTTTGGAATTTCTGTGGCGATCGCGAAGACAATCTCGTCGAGCGGCAGCGTGAATCTGCTGGAGACGATTCTTGATCCGGTCTGGGAGATCGGGGGCGCGTTTGTGTTTGGAACGCTGCTTGGGCTGCTGCTGGCCCTGCTCGTGAAATATTATCACAGCCGCGGCAACCGCCTGTCGGCAGCAATCGGCTTTGTCTTTCTCTGTGTGGGCATCTGTGATATCGTCGGATTTTCCTCACTGCTCGCATGCATGATGATGAGCGCCATATTTGTAAACTTCTCAGATGAGAGTCCGCGCGTGTTTGAGCTTGTGGACCGGATGACGCCGCCGCTGTTCATGCTGTTTTTCCTTGTGTCGGGGGCGGATCTGAACCTTGCGGTCATCCCGACTGTAGGTCTGGTGGGAATACTCTACGTTGTATTCCGCGTGATCGGCAAAGTGGCGGGCAGCGCGATCGGCTGCCGTATGTCCCATGCGCAGCCGGTGGTGCAGAAATGGCTCGGCTTTACTCTGATCCCGCAGGCCGGCGTGGCGATTGGTCTCTCAGGGATAGCGATGCAGGTAGTTCCGGAATATGGAGCCGCGATCCGCGCGATTATCCTCTGCGGAACCGTGATCTATGAGCTGATCGGGCCGATTGCGACGAAGCTGGCGCTGACAAAGGCGGGAGAAATCAAAGAAGGCTGACGCCGTTTTCGCGGGCAATGCGTCAGACGTCCATGCCCGCATGGATATCGGAAAAAACAGACGGTACGCAGGGCTGTCTGATGAAGCAGATCTGAATCCTGCGCCGGAATTTGCGTGCAGGTTCCGAACAGACAACAGAAAAATAGTGCCGGAGAACTGGATCTCCGGCACCTGTTTTCTGGCAGCCAGAAACTGTCAAGCAAAGGTATTTCTTTTATATTCTATGGGATGTCATCCCGGCACCTTCAAAAAATCTTTGGGGTTTTTCCCAAATTCCCGTTTAAATGCTTTCAGATAATTTGAGTAGTCATTAAACCCGCATTCCCGGCACGCGACAGTGACGGGTGTGCCTTCGCGCAGCATGCCGAGCGAAAGCATCAGCCTTTTTTTCATGATGTACTGATAAACAGTTATCCCGGTATAATTTTTAAACTGTTTGCAAAGATAAAATTTGCTGATACGAAACCGTTCGGACAGATCGTCCAGGGACAGATCACAGGTAACATTTTTGTTGATATAAAGGAGAATCTGGTTGATTGTCTCGTTTTCTGTGACGTCATCCGCAATACCGGCATCATTGAGAAACGTAACCGTCTGGTCTGTAAAAATATTTTCCGACATATGAACACAACTCCTTTCATATGTAAATTATTTCAGGCGCCCATGCAGTATGGGCGTTTAAAGAATATCATGATGTTTTTGAGAAATACATAAAATCAGAAGTATTTCCTGACCGCATAAAATATATTTTGCATTATATAACAATTATCACTATATTTCAAGATGAAATATCTGGAGGTTTGTATATAACAGTAAAAAATAGTCATTTCAGACACTTTTACCTGTCAGAAAAGGCAGAAATCTGTTTATAAACAGGGCAGCCGGAGTCAAAAGCGCGCAGATCAGGAGCATTGCGGCGATACCTCCGATGAAGGTGTCTGTATTGAAACCAGGAATAAGCTGTACAACGCGCAGTGCAATGATATGCAGTCCGAGAAAAACAAGTGTGTTTTCTCCGATCCATTCAAGAATCCGGATACGTACACGTTTGAGTGCGGACAGAACAACAAAAGAGCCCGCCGCCGCGCATACGGTGAACAGAAACGGATTGCCGAAGGTCAGCTTGTAAATTCCCGTTTTGCCGTTGATCAGTGCAAGCACGCCGCTCAGGACCGATAAAATTACAAGCAGGGCAGGGTGAGGGTCATTTCCCAGAATCAGGCCGCATCCTGCATATCCGAGTGCGGTAAATCCCACAGAAGAGCAGCATCGCAGCGCTGCCGCCGAAAGAGGACTGCCGCTGTTTTTTATGAAAAACGGAATCAGATACAGAAGAATGGATGCGGCTGCCATCAGCCGTCCGCTTTTCTCCGCCTTGAGCAGGAAAATGATCAGAAGCTCCGAGAAAAAGAGCGTCGGCAGAAACCACAGCGGAACATTCAGAGGATTCAGCAGAAGCCAGCCCCAAATACTCTGACCGCTGAGATCAGAATAATTCAGGATTTTCTGGATCCCTGCGAAAACAAATTCAAAAAACACGTACGGGATGATCAGTCCCCTCAGCCGTGAAAGAATGATATGTCCGGCAGGGCGGCCAGCCGTCTGCGTATATTTAAGCAGGACGCCGCTGATGATAAAAAACAGCGGTATGTGAAATGAGTAGATCAGGACCGGCAGGATGCCGTCTGTCTCCCAGATATGTCCCAGAATTACAAGAAGCATGCCAAAGCCTCTGGCAGCGTCCAGAAAAAACAAGCGGTCTTTTTTGGTCATAAATCAGTTCCTTTTTCTTCTTAATCAGAGAAATTTCCTTTTGTTCCCCAACAGCGCCTTCCATAGAATCAGCAGTTTCCCGCACCAGAGTCAGGAGAACGGACCTGAGCGGGAAGCTGTGAACGGCAGGGTCAGCAGTTTCCCGCACCAGAGTCAGGAGAATGGATCTGGGCGGGAAGCTGTGAACGGCAGGGTCAGCAGTTTCCCGCGTCAGAATCCTGAGAGCTGACCTGCGCAAGAAGCTGCGATACCGTCAGGCCGAGAATCGGATGTCTCTTCCATGGTGCGATCTGCGCGAGCGGTTTCAGGACAAATTCCCGCAGATGCATTTCCACATGAGGGATGATCAGTTCTTCGGTGTCCATAATCAGGTCGTCATACAGAAGGATGTCGAGGTCAAGTGTCCGCGGACCCCAGCGGATCAGGCGTTCGCGTTTTGCGTCCTGCTCAATCTCATGAAGACGGGCAAGCAGCTCCTGCGGGGTAAACAGTGTGCGCAGACTCAGGCAGGCGTTCAGGAAATCGTCCTGTTCCACTCCGCCGTAGGGTTTCGTGCACAGATAGTCGGACACTCTGATCAGTCTGCATCCGGGAGTTTCCGCAAGCGCTTTCACCGCATTGTCGAGGTAGACCTGTTTGTCCCCCATATTGGAGCCGAGGCCAAGGAAAGCGGTGTGCCAGCCCCGTGTGATTGTCACGGAGACTGTCTCAAGCGGAAGACCGACCGGCGCCCAGGGCTTTTTCAGCTCGAGCGTCACGGCCTGAAGATGTTCCGTATGAAGCAGGAGTTCCTGCACAAGCTGTTCGGCTGCAGTCTCGATCAGCTGGTACGTATGGTTCTGCAGAAATTCTGTGATCTGCTGACTTACGATCCCGTAGTGGATCGACTGCGTGAGATCGTCTTCCATTCCGGCTCTGCGTGTGTCCGTATAGAGGACGGCCGATACCAGAAATTTTTGTCCAAGTTTGTTCTCCTCCGGGAATACGCCGTGGTGTGCGAACACTTCCAGATTTTTAATCGATATCTTGTCAAGCTGCTGTAAATTCATTGTATAATCTCCATACATCATATTTTGATTCCCTCGGGGAATGAGTTGTCATGTATCTTTCAGGATTCGCGGGAGGTTCCCGCGCGCAGGATTCGGGTCTGCGCCGGCGAACAGCTTCAATTCATAATCCCTGCGAATCTTCGCGGCAGATCTCCACATGCGCGCGAAGTCCGCCACATTTACTTACGCTCCCGCAGAATTGCCTGTGTCATCCGGATCGCCCGAAGATTTTCTTTCACATCATGAACCCGGATGAAAGAAGCGCCCTTCTGCACGCCGAAGACAGTTGTGACGAGCGTCCCTTCCACGCGCTGGTCTGCCGGAAGATCGAGCGTCAGCCCGATCATGGACTTGCGCGAGGTGGCGAGCAGAATCGGAAAGCCAAGTCCGGCCAGCTCCTCGAGGTGGTTTGTGATAATCAGATTGTGCTCGTAATTTTTGCCGAATCCGACGCCCGGGTCGAGGATGATCTGATCCCGGCCGACGCCTGCCGCGAGCGCGATCTCGACAGATTCTTTCAGGTCGTTCAGCACATCCGTCATGAAATCATCGTATACGGCTTCCCTGCGGTTGTGCATCAGACAGCAGGGAACCTTGTACCGGGCTGTGATCCCGGCGGCGCGGCGGTCATATTTGAAGCCCCAGATGTCGTTGACCATGTCGGCCCCTGCCTCAAGCGCGGCTTCGATGACTTCGCCTTTGTAGCTGTCGATGGATACAGGAATGTCAAAATTTTCTTTGATCATGCGGATGACGGGGACAACGCGGGCGATCTCCTCAGCAACGGTGATCTGGACATGACCGGGCCGTGTAGATTCGCCGCCGACATCGATGATGGAGGTCCCTTCGGCGATCATGTCCGCGACGTGGGCCTTCGCGCGTTCTTTATCATTCCACTGCCCGCCGTCCGAAAAAGAATCCGGCGTGACATTGAGAATGCCCATGATGTAACAGTCATGTTCTGTGTCAAAGGTACGGTTTCCGATTTTAATCATAAAAAGCTCCATTCCGCCGCCTTTTGACCGGCGGCACAAATCGTGATGATTTTCACAACAGGAAAATGCGTTGTCTGCATTCCCGGAAAAGTTACAGCAGATTTTCCGAAAGAAGGAAGGACTCTGCTCATGTCCCGGATAAACCGCTCAGATCATGAGCGTCAGATTCTTCTTTTCCCTGCTCCAGTCACATTCCGGCTCCGCGGGACACGCGAAACAGCACCGGGACTGCTTGTCCGCCCGGTAGATCATGCCGGAAAGACCTGCAAAAGCGCTCACTGCCTTGTCCCGGTGGGAGAGAATCGCGTCGAGAATCTGGCGGGTATCCTCCTGGCTGAATCCACATTCCGGCAGAATCTCCGCCGCGAGCTGCGCGCTTGCCTCGTGGTGCGGAATCCCTTCTGTATACTGCAAATGCCGCCCGATGTCATGCAGCAGGGCGGCAGCATAGATGAGATATTTTGGGATGCCCACTCCGGTTTCCAGATTTTCAATGTAAGCGATCCGCGCGACATCCAGCAGATGATTTCTGTCGTGGCCGCAGAAAATACGATCCCGTTCCAGCTGTTCTGTCGCGAGCAGGCTTTCCTGGAAGAGAGGGTGCTCCCAGATTTGTGAAATATTGTTCATGTTTTCCTGGTTCATCTTCCATGGTACTCCAGCATCCGGTAAAAAGTAGTCTGCAGGGAATCATTTCCCTCAAAGACGCCGCGCGTCACCACAGTGACCGTCTTTGTACCCGGTTTCTTCACTCCGCGCATGGTCATGCACATATGTTCCGCCTCGATGAGTACCATGACGCCCTGCGGCTTCAGTTCCTGCATGAAAATATCGGCGATCTGGGTGGTCAGTCTCTCCTGGAGCTGGAAACGGCGGGCGTAGACCTCGACGGTCCGCGCGATTTTGCTGAGGCCGACAACCTCCTGGTTCGGTATATACGCGATTGCCGCTGTACCGTAGAACGGCAGCATATGGTGTTCGCAGAATGAATAAAAGTGGATATCTTTCTCAAGAACCATGTCATTGCTGTCCACATGAAAACGCTTCGCGAGATGCGTTGCCGCATCCTCAGTATACCCTCCCGCAAGATCGCGGTACATGCGCGCAATCCGGTCAGGTGTCTCAAGCAGCCCTTCGCGGTGAATGTCCTCACCGATTCCTTCAAGTATCAGCCGTACGCCCTGTTTGATTTTTTCTTCATCCATAAGTAATTCCTCCATAAATCAGGGATACAAATAATGACCGCAGCAATACATTCCGCCTGATGGCAGAATCTGACATACTGTGGACACAAAATGTTGCGGTTCCTGCCGTTCCTGGCACATCACGACCTGCAGAGGAGTGAACCGTAACCATAAAATGGCGGTGCGTAAGATATAAAGAAGCGGTGGATACAAATGACATGATACAGCATTGTAACCACACGGACAGTACTGCAGATTTAAGTCAAGTACACTTCCGTATTTGGCTGCTTTTGCTTCGTAGCTATCCAAATATACTCTTGCACAGAACCCGCCCAAGTCCGTGCGGATTATTCGTTCCTTCAGAAATTAGACTTTGCTCCAGAATCAGAAAACGATCCCGGGGCCAGCTTGCCAGGAAAAAGACTGCAGCCAGTCTTCCCTGCTGATAGACCATATTATAACCCATTTTACTCACATATGCAACTAATGACAAATAATTAACGGAGGAATAATTGACAAGGACAGGGAGACTGTTATAATGAAAAAAGGTTCTGACAGAATTATTTTGGAAACGCACAGCTCCGCAGAGGAGGCAAAACATGGGGGAAAACAATATACGTTCACAGTTTACGGAACTTTCGGCACGTCAGTGGGATTATCTGCTGCGTGAAACGCTGACGCCGCGCCAGGCAGTCGCCTTTTTGAAATCAGGACTGCCTCTGCGCACTTTTCCGGATAATCTGCGCCGGCTGTATGGCGGAGAGGATGTCCAGGAACGCCTGATCGCGGGGATGACGGAATATGCCGGAATGGATGAGAAGCCGGTCAGAGAGGACAGCGTGCGCAGGAAAGTGCAGAACTGGATGAAGAATAAGAAACTTCCCTCTGACAGGGAAGAAATTTTCAGAATTGCGTTTGCCCTGGGATTTGACGAACATCAAACGGATGATCTGCTGCTTGGGACGGTGGAGCAGGGGATTCATTACCGCAATCCCCGGGAGGTTGTCTACGCGTTTTCCCTGCGCAATCATCAGAGCTATCAGACGGCGCGCGCCAACGCGGATCTGGTCGGCGGGTACAGAAAAGACGCCGGCAGGGAGCAGGCGGCTGCCACGCGGATACTCCGCCTGGAATTTGAGAATCTGCCTCCGGGGGAGGATATCATGAATTTTCTGATGTGCCACAGTGAGAAGCTGGGTTTCTATCATAATACGGCATGGCAGTATTTTATGAAAATGCTGGGACTGCTGACGGAAGGCGGCGCAGATGAAGAAGAGTATTCGATTGAATATGTGACGGAGACATATCTGCGCATGAATATGCCTCTGGAGCGGAGAACCGCGTCATACAGTGATATACAGAAAATAATAAAAAAATACTGGCCGGGGGTTCGGAGCATCAAGGGGATGCGGAACCGTACGGAAGATGTCACGAGAAAGGTGCTGCTTCTGCTGTATCTGATCACGGGAGGCATCCGCGACGGAAAATATGACGAGCTGGACGAGGACTATATTCCGGCAGGCGAAATTCTTGAGGAACACTGCAGAAGGCTGAACTGGATGATGGAAGAATGCGGCATGCGGCGCATGGATCCGCGAAGTCCGTTTGACTATCTTGTGCTTTACTGCCTGATGCCGCGGGATGGAGATGACATGAGCGCCAGTATGAAGCTGATTATCGCAGAGTTATTTGAATTATAGGGAACGACAAAATGATTTTCTTTTTCTCGTTCCAAAATATTTTGGGGAATCCCCCGCATTGCCATATGAGTGACGGCGATGCGGGGGATTTTGCTATGCTCAGGCCCGCATAAGGAAATCAGCTGCAGGCGCAGCATGCGGGCCGCGCGGCGGGCAGGAGGGAAGACCGCCTCCTGCTCGATTCACAGGAAATTTTTTCCGGAACCGGATTGCCCGGCAGAAAAATGGAGGGTGGTAGAATAAAAAATGATGAAATCAAATTCAGAGTGAAGTACCTTTTGCCCTGCATTAAAGGGATTCTTCAAGTGAGAGGACAATACGGAGGAGGTAATCAGAGATGAGCAGAAAAATTAAATTTTTAAGGGGAGTTCTGCCGGCTGTCCTTTTTGTGCTTGGCATATGTGCCGCGGATGCGGGCGGACAGATGAGAGTGCAGGCGGCGGCCGGACAGGAGGCGCAGACAGAGAGCGTCCAGCCGGAGCGGACGATGAATCTTCAGGAAATGCTGAGAGCGAACAGTCTGAACATGCAGACGGAAAACGGTCAGAAATTTCAGATGAAAACAGGGGATTCCGGTCCGGGAGCGGTCGGGCTGCCGAAATTCGGAGAGTCCGGGGAATCCGGAGATTCCGAAACGGACCGGCTGGAAAAACTGGATTTTTATACAAGCATGAATACGGCTTCTTCTGAGCTGCCCAAAGAAATCCAGAAAGCGGCAGACGCAGCCGGCATATTGATTCTGGTGGAGAGGGAGTCCGGGGAAATTGCCGCAATGCTCAATACGTTCGCGGTCAAGTCGTCCGGAAATACATGGATCGCCACGCAGGAGGTGGCAGGCAGCCTGGATTACGAGCAGGCTGGGATGCTCTGTATGATGGATTCGGATATTGTTTTTGAGACGATAGCTCAGAATGTCGGAAGCAATGCGGCGCTGCTCTATGCCGCGGAGCCGGTGAGTGTAAAGGGGGTTTCTCTTGGAAATGGAATTGATCAGGATCATTCGCTTCTGGGTGTTATCGCCAGCTGGGACGGGGAGACAATGCAGAGAGGGCTGCTCAGCATAGAAAACTATTCGTACGACCAGGGAGTTTATACATTATCCGATGATCTGCAGCTGGGAAATCTTTGGACGGGAACGATGATTCTGGACGCGCAGACGTACGAAGCAGTGGGAGTCGGCTTTTTCACCGGCGAGCAGTACCTGTTTTTCGATATTGCAGGGATCGATCTGCCGGAACAGCTCGCTGTGAAGAACTGGGGAAAAGAGATATCTGAAGGAGGTCAGGGAAATCAGAACGGCGGACAGCAGGAGACGGAATGGAAAGGTCTGATCGGCAGAAGCGATCTGTACATAATCGGAGGGATTGTGATTGTGATCCTGATCCTGGCGGTCATCAGTGTGGTGAACCGCGGAAAGAAGACGGGACAGGCAGGAGGAAATTCCGGGGCGCAGCCGGGAAATCCGCCGATCCAGCCATATGGGGACCAGAGGATGCAGGAGGGAACGCCGCCAATTCAGCCGTATGGAGGCCCGGCTCAGCCGATGGGAAATTCTCCGGTTCAGCCGTACGGGGGCCAGGGACCGCAGGTTGGAACGCCGCCAGCTCAGCCATATAGGGGCCAGGTCCAGCCGATGGGGAATCCTTCGGTTCAGCCGTACGGGGGCCAGGGACCGCAGGTTGGAACGCCGCCGGTTCAGCCGTACGGGAACCAGGCGAAGCAGGCAGGAAGTCCGCAGGAGCATCCGGTACAATCAGGGAAACCGCAGAAACAGTTCCGTCTGCAGGGAATCTCGGGTGCGTTTGCCGGAAGGCGTTTTGCCGTGGCCGGGAAACTGCTTCTGGGCAGGGACAAGGAGAAATGCGGCATCGCGTTTCCGTCCGATACGGCGGGGATCAGCCGTGAGCATTGTACGCTTGAGGTTCGGGACGGCGCGGTATTTTTGAAGGACTGCGGATCAAAGTACGGGACATTCTTTGAGAACGGACTGCGTCTGGAGCCGAAGGTGGAGTATTACATGGAACCGGGCACCAGATTTTATCTGGCGACAAAGACAAATATGTTTCAGATCATACAGAAAAAGCAGGGAGGTTGAAAGTATGAGCAGCAAAAATGAAACTTTTATCAGACACGCGGACAGCGGAACACTCGGATATGGGGATATTTTTTCTGATGTGTTCAAGCGGCACACGGAGGAGGAAACAGCGCGGGTGTTTATCGCGGGTACGCCGATGACGACCCCGCAGAGGAAGGATATGCTTGTCGGCTGGATGAAGCCGTATCTGTTCCTGCGGTTTTTTATCATTATGCTGCTGTCAGTCGCCGCACTGTTTTTTGTCAGTCTGATTTACGGGGGAAACAAGTATACTCTTTATCCGGGCGTCAGCCTTTTTCCCTGTCTCGTGCCGTTCACCTGCATGGTGCTGGTGTGGGAGCTCCATATACCGAGAAATATCGCTCTGTATGAAGTGATCAAGATGGTTTTTGTGGGCGGCGTGGTCTCCATTGTGACAGGGGTTCTGGCGTTTGAGCTTATTTATGTGATCGCGTCCGTGAATGTCGAGGCGAGATGGGCCGGACTGGTGGAGGAACCGGCGAAACTGCTGGCGGTTTACTACTTCCTCGGAAGCAGAAAGAAAAAAAGGCCGTATATTCTGAACGGCATTCTGATCGGTTTTGCGGTCGGCACGGGATTTTCTTTTATGGAGTCGATCGGATATACCTTTGACCAGGGAATGGGGACGGGAATTGCGAGAGCGCTGAATTCCTTCTCAGGACACGCATTCTGGGCATCGCTTTACGGGGGAGCTCTCGCGGAGGCGAAAGGAGAGGACAATCTTAGTCCGCTTCATCTGCTGAACCCGCTGTTTCTTGTCTATTTTATCCTGGCGGTCGTACTGCATTTTTTCAATAACATGAATCTCGGCCTGCCCTTTTTTGCGGATGGGATCATAAGCACGCAGCATCTGATTCTCACCGTGATCAACCTGGCGATCTGGCTTGTAATGCTCAGACGCGGGGTTAATCAGATTGTCGGAATCGTGGCGGCGGAGAACGGAGGTCTGACGGCAGGGATCCGGCATGGCGAGGAGGCGGCGTCTTTCGGCGGAGATGTCTACTTTGACACGCCGTCCGGTCAGAGCAGATACAAGGAGGAAACCGTCTGGTATCTGCAGGGAACGAGCGGAGAATATGCCGGCCGGAGGATCGATCTGTATGAAGGCATGTCGGCTGCCGCGGGGCGCGACGGCCGCCAGTGCATGATTGCGTTTCCAAACAGCCCGCATGTGAGCGGAAAGCACTGCAGTCTTCGGTTTTCGGGGCAGAATCTGATCGTTCAGGACCTGGGATCGAGCAACGGCACATTCATCGGAGGGCAGAAAATTCAGCCATACACGGACGTGATCGTGCCGGAGGGAGCCGTCCTCAGTCTTGGAAATGAGTCCTGCAGTTTCCGGCTTGTCCGTGACAGGAAAGGGATCATATGATTCTTAAGGGACAGTCCGGGCAGCTCTGTATGAACTGCATGAAAGGGTACATATACGGGGGATATTGTCCGGTCTGCGGAGCCCCTGGCCTTCTTCCTGCGAATTCCGGACGTGCGCTTCCGCAAAGATATCTTCTGCATGGCAGGTACAGGATCGGACGCGTGCTTGGCGAGGGGGGATTCGGCATCACCTACCTGGCGCGCGACGAGAAGGAGGACTGCCGGGTGGCCGTCAAGGAATACATGCCGCGCGATCTGACGGGAAACACGCGGAGATCCTGTCAGGTAGCCGTGAAGGGGGATCCGGCGTGCTACGAGAAGTATCTGGAGGTTTTTCTGAAGGAAGCGAGGATTGTGAACCGATACCGCGACCATCCGAACATCATCAGCGTCAGCCATATGTTCCGGGAAAATAATACGGCTTACTATGTGATGGAATACCTGGAGGGACAGGATCTTGGACAGGCGCTCCGGAAAGAAAAAAACGGGAGAATGGACTGGCAGAGGCTGCGCCCGGTCTTTTCGCAGACCGTGTCGGCCTTGTGCGAGATACACAAGAGCGGGATCGTCCACTGCGATGTAAGCCCGGACAACATCATTCTGCGGGAGGGAGGTCAGGTCAAGCTGATCGATTTCGGAGCGGCCAGGAGTTCGATCGGAGGAAAGAGCACGATGGTCATGCTCAAGCGCGGTTATGCTCCCCCGGAACAGTACAGGGGGACGGAGCGCCTGGGTCCGTGGACAGACGTGTACGCGCTGGCTGTCACGATCTATCAGTGCCTGACCGGACAGATGATTCCGCAGTCGATGGACCGTCTGACGAACGATCCGGTAAAACCTCCGTCACAGCTTGGAATCAGGCTTCCCGAAGATTTTCATGAGGAGGCCCTGATGCGTGGGATGGAGCTGCAGATGCAGCGAAGGTACAGAGATGTGATAACATTCTGGACGGAACTGACCAGACCGGGGACCGGAAAACGGGAACGGTATCTTGTGGGAAGGGCCGGATCGCTGGAAGGCCGTGTATTTCCGGTCACGGGCATACAGTACGCGGGAAAGGATGAAAGCTGCAGGATACGGTTTCCGGAAAAAACTTACGGAGTAGGCGGCATTCATTTCCGGATATGGAGCAGCGGCGGGAGATGTTATCTTGTGGATATGGGCTGCGGCCTGCCGACTTATCTTGAACGCCGCAAAATTATGCCGGGGCTTGTCTATGAATTAAAGGCGGGCAGCATTATCCGGCTTGGAGATAATCAGATTTTTGAGATACGCTGAAAAACACAACAGCGGGAAAAGGAGAGTTAAGATGGAAATTATCAGATGTAAAAACGGACACAGCTATGATCCTTCCGTGACACCGGAGTGTCCGGAGTGCGCGAGACTCCGCATGAGTGAGACGCTTGCCGTAAAAGGAGGAACCGAGACATGGGCGCCGGACGCGGGTTTTGCCGATCAGATAGGAAAGACCATGCCGGTATTTCAGATCCGTCCGGGCGAGGCGGACAATTCCGTGGAGACAGAGCCGGTC
This sequence comes from uncultured Lachnospiraceae bacterium, assembly GCA_947626965.1. Classification (GTDB taxonomy): domain Bacteria; phylum Bacillota; class Clostridia; order Lachnospirales; family Lachnospiraceae; genus Choladousia. The sequence goes on along the minus strand of CANQUH010000004.1, from coordinate 10,214 downwards.
AGAGGACCGGGATGGGGACAGGCAAGAGAGGCATATCAGCCATCCGTGTTTACGGGGGCCTACAGCAGCCGCGTAAGGACAAATGAAGCCGGAAACAGGCAGGATGGGATGATCAGCCCCGTCGTCGGATGGCTGGTCTGCATCGCAGGGCCGTCGAAGGGACAGGATTATAAGATCCACGCCGACAATAATTATATTGGACGCGCGAGCTACATGGATATTTCAATCGCGAGCGACGATACGATTTCCCGGGAAAATCATGCGATCCTCGCCTACGATACGAGAGAGAAGCTGTATTATTTCGCGCCGGGAAGCGGCAGAGGAATCGTGCGTCTGAACGGCAAGGCCGTCCTGATGATGACGGAGCTTCATGCCTACGACAGGATAGAGATCGGAAAGAGCGTGCTGATCTTCATGCCACTGTGCGGCGAGAAGTTTTCCTGGGATGAACTGGATTCATGATGAGGGCCTGCCATGGAGAAAATAAACATACTGGGAATCATTCCGCTGCTGGCGGGACTTGCGGGAGCCGTTCTGCTGCTGGTGCTGGTTTTTCTGCTTGCTTCAAACGAGATGAGGAAAAGGAAAAAACAGTGGACGGATGAGAGCGGGTCGGAGAACAGAACAGAGTATGGAACAAAGACAGACATGAGATTTGAAAATACGGTAAAGGATGTGCCGGATGCCGGTTCCGGAAACAATGCGGAAGAAGAACCGCCGGTTACGGAATGTCTGTTTTCCGGAACATCCGATCCGGCAGGGACAGCTGCATCATCTTCGGCTCCTGTGACGGATCTTATGCCGTCGGGCGGCACGCCGCCGCAGATGACTTCGGCGATCAGCACCGGCGTGGTCCAGGGGATCGGAGCGCGCAGAGACCAGCAGGATTCCTTCGCGGTCTCGGACAGCGGGGACGCCGCGTTTTACGGTGAGAAAGGCATACTTGCGGTTGTCGCGGACGGAATGGGGGGACTTGCGAATGGGAGAGACGTCAGCGAGCTGGTGGTGCGCATCTGTATGGAGGAGTTCCAGGCAAAAGGCGCGGAGAATATTTCCGACCGGCTGATGGAGATTGCGGGGACTGTCAATGACAGTGCAAACAGAATGCTGCAGAGGATGCCGGAGCGCAGCGGATCGACGATGGTGCTCGCTCTGGTCCGGCAGGGAGTTCTCGGCTTTCTGACCGTGGGGGACAGCCGGATTTACCTGATGAGGGGCGGAAGGCTGATTTGCCTGAACCGGCCGCATATATATGAGGAGGTTCTGGCGCTTGAGGCCGTGAACGGACAGCGGAGTCTGGAAAGCGTTCATCGGGATATCCAGAGGGAAGGTCTGACCAGTTTCATCGGGGCAGGACGGCTGAAATATCTGGACCGCAGCACGGACGGGATTGTGCTGACGGACGGAGATAAAATCCTGCTGGCCACGGACGGGATATTCGGGACTCTGACACAGCAGCAGATGGAGCAGGCGCTGGCATATCCGGCGCAGGAGGCCGCCAGCAGACTGGGAGAGGGAGTCGAGGCCGCGGCAAAAGCAGCGCAGGATAATTATACGGCACTGATCATGGAATATCATGGCTGACAGGAGGGATGCAGGATGATTACTTCGGCGCAGATAACAGCCTGCGGTGGACGCGCGGAAAACGAGGATACAGTCCGGATCAGGACGCTGCCGGCAGGTATCTGTGCGGTGGTTGCCGACGGGCTTGGCGGACATGGAGGGGGCCAGACGGCCTCCCGGACGGCGGCGGAATCGTTTTTGACCGACTATGAAGCAGAAAATCTCCAGGGTGCGGAAAATCTGTACCACGCGTTTGAGCATGCCGGGCAGAAAGTGAGAGACAGACAGACGAAAAGATGCGTGATGAAGACGACGGCAGTCGTACTCACAATAGCCGGCGGACGCGCCGCCTGGGGACATGTGGGGGATTCCCGGCTTTATCACTTTGCCGACGGCCGCCTGACGCATCAGACGATGGATCACAGCGTTTCACAGATGGCGGTTCTGATGGGAGATATTACTCCGGATCAGATCAGGTTCCATGAGGACCGCAACCGGGTTCTGCGCGCGCTGGGCAGCGAGAACTGGAAACCGGATATTGTGACGGATATCTGTGTGGAGGAAGGGGCGCACGCGTTCCTGCTCTGCACGGACGGTTTCTGGGAATACGTCTATGAGGAAGAGATGGAGAAAACGCTTGCCGCGGCAAAAACGCCGCAGGAGTGGCTTGCGGCGATGGAGCGGCTTCTTCTTGAAAGAGTGAAGGAAGGAAACGATAATTATACGGCCGCGGCGGTGTTCTGCGAGGCGTAATATAATGCGCAGGCCCAGGCATGGAAATCAGCTGCTGACGCAGCTCCCGGGCCGCGCGGCGGGCAGGAGGAAAAGCCGCCTCCTGCCTGATTCACAGGAAATTTTGTCCTGTGACATAACAGTGCTTTGCGCATGATGCACAGGTCCGCATATGAAAATAAAGGGGGAAAATAATTGTCATCATATCAGCTTCCGCCGGGAACGGTGGTCGGAGAAAGGTACCGCATAGAGTATGTTCTGGGAGAGGGCGGTTACGGAATTACTTATTACGGAAGAGACAGCAGGCTTGATCTTCCGGTGGCGGTCAAGGAATACTACCCATCTTTCTGGGTGAACCGCTATGTCGGGGACAGCTTTGTTGTGCGGTGTCAGCGGGAATATCAGGAGTCCTATGAAAAGGGACTGGAGCGGTTTCACGGGGAAGCGGTCACGCTGGCCCATCTGCACATGATACCAGAAATTGTTCTGGTGCGGGATTACTTTGAGGAGAACAATACCGGGTATCTGGTCATGGAATATCTGGACGGACAGAACCTGAAACAGATGACGGACGGTTTTGAGGGCCGTATCCCTCCGGATATCCTGATGCCCGTGATGGAGCCGCTGATCCTGGCGGTCAAAAAAGTGCACGATCTGGGACTGATCCACAGGGATATCAGCCCCGACAACATCATGATGCTGGAAAACGGGAATGTTAAGCTGCTTGATTTTGGAAATGCCCGTGACACGACGGAAAAACGGTCAATGACGCTGGCGATGAAACAGGGATTCGCTCCGCCGGAGCAGTACCGGAGCAGGGGGCAGGGAATCTGGACGGATGTTTACGGAGTCTGTGCCACCATGTATTACTGCCTGAGCGGCAAACTTCCGGTACAGGCGATGGAGCGCCTGACAGGGACTCCGCTTCCGACGCTTGCGCAGCTGGGAGTTTCCCTGCCGCCGTGGCAGGAAGAGGCGATTCTGCAGGGACTTGATCTGTTTGTGAACAAAAGGCCGCAGTCGATGGAAGAACTGTGGAAACTGATGTATGGTCCGCGTGATGCCGGGACTCACCAGGAGGGAAATACTGCTGTATTTAAGGAATCGGGGCAGCAGGACGGCAAAACGGTGTGCATGGGGCCGGAGGATGGTTTTCCGGGCGCGATGACAGGCGGATCAGGCGGCAGGATTCTGCGCACGGAGACAGGGCAGAATCAGGATATTTCGGAAAGCAGGTCCGGAATCTTTTCGGAGGATGCATATTATATAAACCACGATCGGACAGCGCCTCAGACAGAAAGCAATGCCTGGGAGGAGCATGCCGGTTCCGGCACCGCGGGCCAGAATGGACGCTTCCGCGAGATATGCAGAATGATTTTTCGGAAAGTCCGGGGATTTTAGCATGTGACGGAGTGTTCGTATGGACAAAATTAAAAAATTTAACAGATGTATTTACTGCTTTGCCCGTTCTGAGCAGAGAGCAGGAAAAGACGAGAATGTCTCCTGTCCGGTCTGCGGCTGGCAGGACGGCCTGTATCTGATCCTGTCGTGGCAGCTTCCGCCGGGAACGATCCTGAAGGGGCGGTATGTGACGGGCAAAGTTTTAAAGACGGAGGAGGAGCAGCTGGTGTATCTTGGATGGGATCTGAAGCGGAAGTGTAAGGTAAAGATCAACGAATACTATCCGCAGAAATGGCTTTTCAGGGATAACACGGCTTCCTCTCAGGTAAACTGTGCGGCAGGGCATGAGAAGGAATTTGAACAGGGCATACAGGATTATCTCAGCCGTGCCAGACTGTATTACAGCTGCACGATCCGGGTAAAAGAAATATTCATGGATATGTTCACCCGTAATGAAACGTGTTATTATGTAAGAGATTACGAAGACGGTCCGCAGACTGCGGACAACAAATAGAGGAATTTACAAATGGAAGAGAAACGCTGTTATGGATGCATGAGAGTAAAGACAGAGGAAGGTCCCTGTCCATACTGCGGCTATGACGGTACGGTTCCGAACGAGGAGCACCAGCTTCCGGCGGGAACGATGCTCAACGAGCAGTATCTGATCGGCAGGGTCCTCGGACAGGGAGGCTTCGGCATTACTTATATGGGCTGGGATAAATATCTGGATATTCCGGTCGCGATCAAGGAATATTTTCCGAATCAGCTGGTCTCCCGCAACTGCAAGGCCTCCACGGATGTCATCAGCGGCTCCGGCAAAACGGGTGTGCGTTACCGCAACAACAAGGACAGATTCATGCGGGAAGCCAAAATGCTGGCGCGAATGTCAGATGTCCGGGAGATTGTACATATCAACACATTTTTTCTGGCGAACAATACCGCCTACATTGTCATGGAATATGTCGACGGAGTGACGCTCGGCGACTATGTGAAAGAACACGGCGGCAGGCTTGAGGCCGGAGAAACCGTCAGGCTGTTTCTTCCAGTGATGAACGCGCTGATGAAGGTTCACAAGGCCGGACTGGTTCACCGGGATATCAGCCCCGACAATATCATGCTGCCGCGTGACGGGGGAATCCGCCTGGTGGATTTCGGGGCTGTCCGCGACGTCGGGGAGGCGGCGCCCGGTCAGCCGCTGACCAGCTCGACAGAGGCGATTCTGAAACAGGGATTCGCGCCGATCGAGCAGTATCAGAGCAGAGGCTCTCTTGGTCCGTGGACGGATGTCTACGCCATCTGCGCCACGATCTGCTACTGTCTGACGGGCGAGGTGCCTGCCGATGCGCCGGGAAGGATTCTCGGGGAAGAAATTGTATGGCCGTCAGAGAAAGGCTGCCTGATTCCCGCGAAGATGGAGGAAGTCTTGAAGAGTGGGATGGCGATTCAGGCAAAAGAGCGGATTCAGAGCATGGACGAGCTGTATGGGAAAATGAAAGAGTTTGAGTACTGGGAGCCGGGGAATGAAGAGAACGCCGGTTCCCCTGACAGCGGGTCTGCGGGGAACAAAAAAGACAGCGGAGCCGGGATGCCCGGAGGGATCGGAAGGACGGCCGCGTCAACCAACGCCGGCGGAGATACAGAAGAAAACAGGACAGTCACGGTAAGCAGTGCCGGCGGAAACGGAGAAGGAAGCAGAACGGCCGCGGCAGGCGGATCGGGCAGAGGAGGAAACGGCGGCGGAGACAGCGGAAGCTCCGGCGGAAAATGGAGGCAGAATCCGGCCGTTCTGGCAGGTATCGCGGCGGCGGCGATCGTTCTGATTGTGATCGCGTTTGTGTTTTCCAGGAAACCGGAGTCCGGGACGGAGCCGGAGACAAAAACCGTGAAGGAAACAGAGACGTTGCCAAAACAGACAGAGGAATCCGGGACGCCCTCCCTGACCGGAGAAGAAATCTCAGGGCAGCAGGAAGAAGAGACCAGGGAAGAGAACACATCGGAGGAATCGGAAACTTCATCAGAGCAGCCCGGGGAATCTGAGACCGCGGAGAATCAGATGCTGCTTGAAGGTCAGTGCGGAGACCATGTTTTCTACCGTCTGAACAAGGAGACAAAGGAACTTGTCCTGTACGGTGAATCGGCAGGCCGCTGGCCGACCTGGAATTTCCGGAAACCGTCAGGGTACACTCCTCAGGATGAGTATGACGCCAGCCTGAAAGAGTATCCATGGTCAGATTATTGTCACGACATTAAAAAAGTCATTATAGAAGATAACGTCAGATACATTGGAAGAAATACATTTTTCGAGTTTACAAAGCTGAAGAAGATCGAGGGTCTTGAAAATGTGGAGAGCATAGGAATTGAGGCATTTGCGGACTGCAGGTCCCTGAAATCGCTTACACTTGGGGGCAGGCTGAGGTCGGTCAGTGAGTATGCGTTCAGCGGGTGCGAAGCGCTTCAGAAAGTGAAAATCGAATCCTCCGTGGTATCTGTCGGAATTGCGGCTTTCCAGAACTGTCCGGTCAGGAATCTGATTGTGGAAGGAGATCCGTCTCTGGAGGAATCCGATGGAGGGACTATCTTCTTTGACCAGTACAATAAGGATGCATTTACAGAATCTGTGCCTGGCATGAAGATTGCCGCAAAGGAGGGAACCAGAGTGGAAACGCTGGCCGACCGCCTGGGCATTGCGTTTGAGAGTACTGGTGAGGCGGGCAGGACCGCGCGCGGCGTATGCGGCGATCATCTGACCTGGCGGCTGAATCTGGATACAGGAAATCTCATGATTACTGGGGACGAGAGCAGTGATATGTATAATTTTGTTTTTCCCGAGGGATGGCCGGGCGACATGGAAGAACCGGAGGATGCGGTGGAATGTCCGTGGAGAGAATATCTGGAAAATATCAAAGAAGTCAGCGTCGGGCCAAACGTGCGCTCCATAGGAAAATGTGCTTTTATGGGGATGTATAATCTGAAAAAAGTTCTGGGGATGGATAATGTCGTCACACTTGGAGAATATGCTTTTGATTCGGCTGCGATCAGTGAAATCCGGCTTCCGGAAGGGCTGAAAACGATCGGGTTTTCTGCGCTCTCCTGTGAGAGTCTGGACCGCGTCAATATCCCGGCGAGTGTCGACACAATCGAGAACGTGGCGTTCTGGCATGCTCCTCTGAGAGAATTTTACGTTGAGGGGGATATGCCGGTTAATGAGCAGTATTTCTTTAGTGATATATCACCTCTTTCAGAGGAGATGTGTATTTACGCGAAGAGCGGTACAGGCATCGAAGCGTTTGCCAATCGTTACGGGATTAAATTTGTCAGTACAGGAGATCTGGAAACGGTCACTCCGTGACCAGCAGCAGCGCTCCGCGGTACAGAAAATTCACAGGTAAATTTTAAAAGCCCCTGGCCAGGAAATGGCCGGGGGTGTTTTGTCTCAGCCAAGCTGCTGTGTTCACTTCGTGGCCAGCAACAACGCTCCGCGATACAGAAAACCCTCCACTGGAGGCTTTTCTGCGCTTCAGACTTCAAGCTCGGTGGGAGAGTGAACTGTAACTCAGTTGGTTCTTTACGAATCGCAATAATTCTACTATAATAATCAGGTGTATAAAAGTGCCATAAAGCAACATAGATACTGCTGCTTGTACACCGGTATTTTACAGAACATTTTACCGGACGGGAAAAGGACAGCAGCTAAAGGACCGGAAAGGGAGAGGACAGCATGAAATATATAGAAACATTCCGTGAGGGAGACAAGATTAACGATATTTATCTCTGCAAATACAGGCAGTCGGCGGTGGCCAAGAACGGAAAGATTTACGAGAATGTGGTTTTTCAGGACAAAACAGGTACGATAGACGGAAAAATCTGGGATCCGAATTCTGCCGGAATCAGTGATTTTGAGGTACTGAATTATGTGTGGGTTACGGGGGATGTGACGAATTTCCAGGGGACGCTGCAGCTGAACGTCAAGCGTGCGCGCAGGGCAGACCCGGCTGAATATGTGGCGGAGAATTATCTTCCGGTCAGCGAAAAAGACATTGATGAAATGTATACGGACCTGATGAAATGTATGGAAAAAGTGAAAAATCCATATCTGAGGAAACTGATCCGCATGTATTTTATTGATAATCAGGCATTTATAGAAGCATTTAAAAAGCACTCTGCGGCGAAGACCGTTCATCACAGCTTTGTCGGAGGGCTTCTGGAACATACGCTCGGCGTTGTCCGGCTGTGTGATTTTTATGTGATGCAGTATCCGTATCTGAACCGGGATCTGCTGCTGACAGCTGCGCTGTTCCATGACATCGGGAAGCTGAAAGAAATCTCGAATTTTCCGGAGAATGATTATACGGACGACGGACAGCTGCTCGGCCACATTGTGATGGGCAGCGAGCTGGTCGGCTTTGCCTGCCGCCATATCCAGAACTTCCCGAAGAAGCTGATGAGCGAGCTTCAGCACTGCATACTCGCGCATCACGGGGAGCTGGAGTATGGTTCTCCGAAGAAACCGGCGCTTCCGGAAGCGCTGGCGCTGAATTACGCCGACAATACGGACGCGAAGCTGGAGACCATGCGCGAGGTTATAAAGAGCGCTGGTGTGAACATGGAATGGCTTGGATACAACAAACTGTTTGAGTCAAATATCAGGAAGAGTACAGAGTTTTAGAGATTACTGCAGATCTGGAATCAGTTTCCGGGAGCAGCGGTGTCTGAAAACCTGGCGGAGAATGCAGCAGGAGGCAGAATGAAAAAAGACGATGTGATCACAGTGAAAATAGAAGATCTGAGTAATGAAGGACTTGGAATCGGGAAATATGACGGATTCACATTTTTTATAAAAGATACGGTGATCGGCGACGTAGCCGAGGCGAAAGTCATGAAAATGAAGAAGACTTACGGATATGCCAGACTGACCCGCCTTGTGGAGCCCAGTCCGGACCGCGTCACGCCTCCCTGCCCGGTCGCGCGTCAGTGCGGAGGCTGCCAGATCCAGGCCATGTCCTACGAGGCACAGCTTCGCTTCAAGGAGAACAAAGTCCGCGGAAATCTCCGGCGCATTGGAAAGTTTGAGGATATTCCGATGGAGCCGATTATTGGGATGGGAGAATTAAAGTCTGCCGATGGAACTGAGACTGGGGAAATTTCCCGCGGATTGCCGGATTTGGCTGCCGGGATGGACTCTCTGTCAGTTGCGGGAACCGATGGCAGAAAATCAGACTGTGAAAATTCCAATGCTGCAGCAGGATCCGGATACCCTTTCCGATACCGCAACAAAGCACAGTTTCCGATTGGACGGGATCGGAATGGGAAGCTGACCACAGGCTTTTACGCCGGACGGACCCACACGATCATCCCCTGTGAGGACTGTCTGCTCGGCAGCGAGCTCAACCGTCCGATTCTGGAGATTGTGCTCGCCCACATGGAAAAATATCAGATACCGCCGTATGATGAGACCGCCGCAAGCGGTCTTGTCCGTCATGTCATGACGCGCGTCGGATTCCACACCGGTCAGGTTATGGTCTGCCTCGTCGTCAACGGCGATTCCATTCCTCACGCAAAAGAACTGACAGAGAATCTGTCCCGGGTTCCTGGCATGACCAGTATTATACTGAATATCAACAAAGAACGGACCAACGTGATCCTTGGCCGCGAGCAGAAACTGCTATGGGGAAAGGAGACAATCGAAGATACAATCGGAGACATCCGCTTTTCGATATCCGCGCAGTCCTTCTACCAGGTAAATCCTGTCCAGACGGAGAAGCTGTACCGTAAGGCGCTCGAGTATGCCTCCCTCACCGGAACGGAGACGGTCTGGGATCTGTACTGCGGGATCGGCACAATTTCCCTGTTTCTGGCACGCAGCGCCCGCCAGGTCTGCGGCGTTGAGATCGTTCCGGAGGCCATCCGCGACGCGCGCCGCAACGCAGAGCTGAACCAGATCACAAATGCAGAGTTTTATGTCGGGAAAGCCGAGGAAATTTTGCCGGAAAAATATAAAAACGAGGGAATCCACGCGGACGTCATCGTCGTCGACCCGCCCCGCAAAGGCTGTGAGGAGAGCGTCCTTGCCACGATGCTGCAGATGGCCCCGAGGAGGATTGTCTATGTGAGCTGCGATTCCGCGACGCTTGCGAGGGATCTGAGATATCTGTGCGATGGCGGGTACAGGCTTGAGAAAGTCTGTCCTGTGGATCAGTTTGGAAACAGCGTCCATGTTGAGTGCGTAGTATTGATGTCGCGCGTTTGCAATGAGCCACGCAGTACCGGAGCATAAGATGCGGTGGGAGCTTGCTCACATGAGCATTCTTATGCGAATGGGACTATGCGGCGAATGCCGCGGATGAGCGCAGGTGCAAGGCACCGCAGCGAATCATGCGTGGCGGGATATATAGGATCGAAACAAGGGATTTCCGGGAATCAGAAATGTGAGAATGGCGGTTTTGGTTCCCGGATTTTTGTTTGCACAGGCCCGCGTATGGAGGTTAGTTGCTGACGCAGCATGCGGGCCGCGCGGGCGA
>CANQUH010000003.1 GCA_947626965.1 uncultured Lachnospiraceae bacterium | reverse complement strand
CATCTGAAAGAGCATCCGAAGGATCATCATTCCAGAAGAGGACTTCTGAAGATGGTTGGTCAGAGAAGAGGACTTCTTGCATATCTGAGAAAGACGGATCTGGAAGGATACCGTACATTGATTGCCAAACTGGGAATCAGAAAGTAATCAGCAAATTGGGGCGGAGTATTCCGCCCAGTTTTGTGTAAATTTTACGATTTTCTGCCAGCGTGCCATGCGCTGCACGCTGGGAGCGTGAACTGTAACAGTGAATGTTCTGCTGGAAAATGCCGAGACCACTGAAAAGAGGATTTTGCGAAAATTTTTGAAAATCCTTTTTTCAGTTGTTTCGGACTTCATGCATGTCATTCACTCATCTGTAAAACTATTTTACTGTGAAAGTCCGTCTCTATGCAGAGCCAGGCGGCAAGCTTGCTTGCCAGACCGGCTCTGCATAAGAGACACAAGCAGGTATGAGCAAAACAGCGATGCGAACGAATGTGAGCAGCGCGGCGCCGTGTGCCAGTGGCACACGTTTGGCGCCGACCGGAGCGGAGCGTAGATTTTGCGAATACATGCAGGACTGTGAGAGTGCGTAAGCACGGAACAGTCCGTGGACTTTCATCCATGGTAATGCCCTGCCTCGCAGGGCATGAAAGTTTACTGAAAATTTAAGAAGAGAAAGCTGTGCAGACGCACTGCTTCAGGAAAAGGAGAGATGGTATGTACAAGAGTTTTTCGATGGAAATCGGAGGCAGGACATTGACAGTAGATGTAGGCCGTGTCGGGGCACAGGCGAACGGCTGCGCATTCATGCATTATGGAGAGACGACGGTGCTGTCCACGGCAACCGCATCGGAGAAGCCGCGTGAAGGGATTGATTTTTTCCCGCTCAGCGTCGAATATGAGGAAAAACTGTATTCTGTCGGAAAGATTCCAGGTGGTTTTAATAAAAGAGAAGGAAAGGCATCCGAAAACGCGGTTCTCACTTCCCGTGTGATTGACCGTCCGATGCGTCCGCTGTTTCCGAAGGACTACCGCAACGATGTCACTTTGAATAATATGGTCATGTCTGTGGATCCGGAGTGCCGCCCGGAGATTACGGCGATGCTCGGCTCCGCGATTGCGACGGCGATTTCCGATATTCCGTTCGACGGGCCGTGCGCGATGACTCAGATGGGTCTGGTTGATGGAGAGTTTATTGTAAATCCGTCCCAGCAGCAGTGGGATACCGGCGATCTTCAGCTTACCGTGGCTTCCACGGGAGAGAAAGTCATCATGATCGAGGCCGGAGCCAACGAGGTCAGGGAAGAAGTCATGATCGACGCGATCTATAAATGCCATGACATCAATCTGAAGATCATTGATTTCATCAATCAGATGGTTGCGGAAGTAGGAAAACCGAAGCACACGTATGAGAGCTGCGCGATTCCGGAAGAACTGTTTCAGGCAATGAAGGAGATTGTACCTCCGGCTGAGATGGAGGAAGCGGTTTTCACTGATGTGAAGCAGGTGCGCGAGGAAAATATCCGCCAGATTCAGGCAAAGCTTGAGGAGGCATTTGCGGAGAAGGAAGAGTGGCTGGGACTTCTCTCCGAGGCGCTTTATCAGTACCAGAAAAAAACAGTCCGCAAGATGATCCTGAAGGATCACAAGAGACCGGATGGGCGCGCAATCACACAGATCCGTCCGCTTGCGGCTGAGGTCGACATCATTCCGAGAGTTCATGGTTCCGCAATGTTTACGCGCGGACAGACACAGATCTGTACGGTCACAACGCTCGCTCCGTTATCTGAGATGCAGCGTGTTGACGGACTTGATGAGAATATTCAGAGCAAGAGATATATGCACCATTATAATTTCCCGTCCTACTCCGTCGGAGAGACAAAGGTCAGCCGCGGACCGGGACGCCGCGAGATTGGGCACGGAGCTCTTGCGGAGAAAGCACTGATTCCGGTACTTCCTTCCGAGGAGGAATTCCCGTACGCGATCCGCACCGTTTCCGAGACGTTTGAGTCGAACGGCTCAACCTCCCAGGCGAGTGTCTGCGCGTCCACAATGTCCCTGATGGCGGCCGGTGTTCCGATCAAAAAGCCGGTGGCCGGTATTTCCTGCGGCCTTGTGACAGGGGATACGGACGATGATTACATTGTTCTCACGGATATTCAGGGCCTTGAGGACTTCTTTGGAGATATGGATTTCAAGGTTGCGGGAACGCATGACGGAATCACGGCGATCCAGATGGATATCAAGATCCATGGCCTGACAAAGGACATTGTGAAGGAAGCGATTGCGAGAACAAAGGAAGCAAGGGAGTATATCCTGAATGAAGTCATGCTTCCGTGCATCGCGAAGCCGCGTGAGAGTGTCGGCAAGTACGCGCCGAAGATTATCCAGATCATGATTGATCCGCAGAAGATCGGAGATGTTGTGGGGCAGCGCGGCAAGACGATCAATACGATTATTGAGCGCACAGGCGTGAAGATTGATATCACGGACGACGGAGCTGTGTCCATATGCGGAACGGATCAGGAGATGATGGATAAAGCGGCTGATATGATCCGCATTATCGTGACGGATTTCGAAGCTGGCCAGGTCTTCACGGGCGAGGTTGTCAGCATCAAGGAATTCGGCGCGTTTATCGAGTTTGCTCCGGGCAAGGAAGGAATGGTCCATATTTCCAAGATTGCGAAGGAGCGGATCAACCGTGTGGAGGATGTTCTGACTCTTGGCGATAAAGTAAAGGTTGTATGCCTCGGCAAGGACAAGATGGGAAGGATGAGCTTCAGCATCAAAGATGTAAAGGAAAAACGTAAATAAATATGTAGAGACAGCAGATGTGCAGTTTTCTACAGTGAAAGCGGCAGCCTGCACTGCCTGCTTATATCAGATGGGGATACCTGCTCAATGGCGGGATTCAATCCCCCATCTGATATACGCTCCGCGAGGGCCCCGTGTGCCAGTGGCGCACGTCTGGCGCCGACCGGAACAGAGTGGAGAGCGCAGGGATTCGGAGCCGAAGATGTCTGCTGACGCAGACCCGAATCCCGCGCGCAAAACTCGCAAGCGAGTTTTGAACAGAGCGCCGCAGTTTATCTGGGGCGCTCTTTGCGCAACAGTTTGAAAAAACTGGGAAAGGTGGTAAAAATGAGATACAGAGTGATAACCCTGATACTTGGAATTTCTCTGACAGCTGCAGCTGTCTCAGGATGCGGCAGAAATCTGAATCCAGAGAAGCCGGAGTCCGGGATACAGACAGAACCGCAATCGATCAAAGTCATGGATATGGAAGTGGTTCCCGGGGCGGAGGATGCCGGTCAGACAGAGAAGACTGCGCAGGCTTTTCCTGAGGAAGGCGACGGGACTCTGCCGGATGAACAGGGAACGGGACAGCCGGAGAATGGCAGTGCAGGAGAAGGCGGAAATATGACGGATACCGGAGAAAAAACGCCGTCTGTCGGGAGAATCTGGCAGGGTATCACTACGCCAAATACTGGAGAAGAGGAAGAACCCATTATTATTGAAGAAGATGAGGCGGGGACAGCCGGAACGGCAGTATCCAGTACAGGGTCTGTGTCAGAAACAGAGTCTGCGGCAGCGGCTGAATCTGAGTCCGGGTACCGGGCTGCAGTGTCCGGTGCAGAAGCTTCAGGAGCAGATGCGGGAACGGAAAGCTCTTTCCCGGAGGAGTATGACGAAGCTGAAACGGAAAATCCGGAAGACGCGTTCATTGAGATTGTGAATGAAGACGGCACGGTGGCAGAGTTTGAGAATGAGGAAGAGCCTGCAGCGGAAGAACCAGAAAGTGATCTTATCGCAAATAAGACGATAGAAACGGCAGCCGGAAATATGCTGTTAGAAGAACCGGAAAGTGATCTCGTCGTAGATGGGACCGGGGAAGCAGCAGCTGGAAACGAGCTGACAGAAGAATCAGAGAGCGAATCGGAATCTGGGACAGAGGAAGAACCGGGAAGTGATCTTGCGGATGGAGTCGGAGCAGAAGTCGGAAATGAGTTGACAGAAGAATCAGAGAGCGAATCGGAATCTGGAACCGAGGAAGAGTCGGAAAGTGATCTTGTCTTGGATGAGACCGGGGAAGCAGCAGCCGGAGATGAGCTTACAGAAGACTTGGAGAATGAATCAGAGCCAGAAGAACTGATGGGCGAATCCGAAGGAGCAGAAGAGCCTGTCACAGAGGAAGAGCCGGAAAGTGATCCTGCGGATGAGGCCGGAGAAACAGCAGCCGGAAACGAGCTGACAGAAGAATCGGAGAATGAATCGGAATCTGGAACCGAGGAAGAACCGAAAAGTGATCTCGTCGTAGATGGAACCGGGGAAGCAGCAGCTGGAAATGAGCTGACAGAAGAATCGGAGAATGAATCGGAATCTGGAACCGAGGAAGAGCCGGAAAGTGATCTTGTCTTGGATGAGGCCGGGGAAGCAGAAGCGGGTGATGTGCTGACAGAAGAACCGGAGAATGAATCAGAATCAGAGCCAAAAGAACCGATGAGCGAATCCGAAGGAGCAGAAGAGCCTGCCACAGAGGAAGAGCCGGAAAGTGATCCTGCGGATGAGACCGGAGAAACAGAAACCGGAAACGAGCTGTCAGGAGAACCGGAGAGTGAATCGGAATCAGAGACAGAACCTGAGACAGAACCTGAGACGGAAGAGGTAAGTTTCTATTTTGGAGCATCTGCCAACCGGGTGAATGTAAGAGCCGGCGCTTCGACGGATACGGAATCGAAAGCGCTCCTCAGACCGGGCAATAAGGTCATTATCCTTGAAAACAGAGAGGATGGATGGTCTATGGTCAAATATGAATCAGATACCGGAATAGATGCAGGGTATGTCAAGACGGAGTATCTGGTTCCTGCCGAACAGCTTCGGGTTGTCGCGGAAAACGTCAATGTCCGCAGTGAGCCGAACAGTGATTCGGAGGACAACAAAATCGGAAAATTTGAAGGCGGAGAGGAAGTTCCGGTTCTCGACGGCGGAGATGGAGAATGGTCAAAGATCGCTTTTGAGAAGGACGGAGCCGTTGAGACAGCGTATGTGAAATCGGAATTTCTTTCAGAGTACAATTATCTGGATTCGGACAGCGCGATTGTTGCGGAGTATAAAAACATGCTGGCCGGTGAAGGACAGAATGTAGATGAACTGATGGCCGGACTTGCGGAGGAAGCAGAAGTTTCAGCAGCAGAGACGCCGGCGGAGACAGAAGCCTCTGTGGAGGAGAGCGGACTTCCGCCATGGCCGAAGGATCCGGTCGAAGCGCAGTTTAAGCTTGCCCAGTGGCTGGTTCCGGATCTGGGGACTGTCGGTATTATCTACACGAGAGGAAATCAGGAGACAAGAGAGCTTGCCGGAGTTTATAAGGATACAGCTGAAAAGTACAATATGGAGCTTGTGGAAGCGACGGTCACCAGCCTGGAAGATATCGACTTTGCCGCCGCGGAACTGGTGGGGGAAGTGTATGGAATCCTGATTATCGATGATGAAATTGTTAATTCCGCAGTAAATATTGTCACGGCGTATGCGGACGAAGTGGGGATCCCTGTGATCGGTTCCAGTGAGGAACAGGTCAAAAACGGATGCGCGGCAGCTGTTGACAACGGAACTGTCTATTTCAGCCAGGGAGAGCTTGACAAGCTTGGGATTTCTCTGAATCTTGACCAGTAAATCAGAATCAGGAGTTTACATTACATTACAGTACAGGAGTGGAAAACGAATGCCGGAAAAAGAAAGCAGAAGCAGGAAAAGCGCACAGAATCTTCTGAATTTTATCCAGAAAAGCCCGACCAGTTTTCATGCTGCGGAGAATGCCGCCGCTGAGCTGGAACGGCAGGGGTTTGTGCGTCTGCAGGAGAACAGGGAGTGGAAACTTGCCCCGGGCGGGGAATACTATGTCATGCGGAACGGTTCTTCTCTGATCGCGTTCTCGATACCGGAGCAGCCTTTTGAAGGATTTCAGATGATCTGCAGCCATACGGATTCACCGGCCTTTAAGATCAAGGAGATTCCGGAGCTGGAAGGCAGCGGATATGTCCGGCTTAATGTGGAAAAGTACGGGGGAGCTCTTCTGGTTCCCTGGTTTGACCGCCCTTTATCAGCGGCGGGCAGGCTGCTTGTGAGAACGCCGGAAGGGATAAGCTCTGTACTTGTAAATATTGACAGAGACCTTCTGATCATCCCCAGTCTTGCGATTCATCTGAACCGGGAAGCAAATAACGGGTACAAGTATCAGATACAAAAGGATCTCTGTCCACTGTATACGCAGGGCGCGGGGAAGCGGACATTCCTCGCGCTGGCTGCGGAGGAAGCCGGGGTGAAGGAAGAAGCCCTTCTGGGGGCGGAGCTTTATCTTTACAACCGCCAGAAAGGTACTTTCACAGGGGCGGATGAAGAATTTATATCAAGTCCGAGGCTGGACGATCTTCAGTGTCTTTTTGCGTCGCTGCAGGGGTTTCTGCAGGCGGAAAACAGGAGGAGCATAAAAATGTTCTGCGCGTTTGACAATGAGGAGGTCGGGAGCAGAAGCCGTCAGGGGGCCGCTTCGACATTCCTTCCGTACACGCTTGAGAGAATCTGCTGCGGCCTGGGAGGAGGAAGAGAGAAGCTGATGACTGCGCTTGCCTCAAGCTTTATAATATCCGCGGACAATGCGCATGCGGTTCATCCTGCTTATCCGGAGAAGTCGGATGCGCAGAACAGGCCGCGCATGAACGGCGGAATCGTTATCAAGTACAATGCGTATCAGAAGTATACGACGGACGCGAGGAGCGCCGCCGTACTCAAGCTGCTTTGCGGACAGGCAGGGGTTCCATGGCAGACTTATGTCAATCATTCGGATGCCGCGGGGGGATCAACGCTCGGAAATATACTGAATGCGCAGGTATCTCCGTACACGGCGGATATTGGTCTGGCGCAGCTTGCGATGCATTCTCCGTACGAAACGGCGGGTGCGGAGGACAGCTGGTATCTGGAGCAGGCCGCAAAGGAATTTTACAGCTCAGCCCTCGTCGTGGATGAAAAGGAAAATCTGAGACTGGAATGAAGTGATAAAAAATATTGACAGGCTCTTTGGAGAATGATATAATTCCTATAATTCCGATAGGATATTAGAATCAAAAAAGAGGAGGAATTATTCATGAAAAAGTTACTTGTATCATTCTTAACGTTATCGCTCGCAGTTTCAGCGGCAGCGGCGCCTCTGGCGGTCAGCGCCGATGAAGACAAGGTGATTACGGTCGCCGCTTCTCCGACGCCGCACGCGGAAATTCTTGAGCAGGCAAAGCCGCTTCTTGAGGAGCAGGGCTGGGAGCTCGAAGTCACAGAGTTTGAAGATTATGTTCAGCCGAACCTTGTTGTGGAAAGCGGTGACTTTGACGCGAACTATTTCCAGCATATTCCTTATCTGGAGGACTTTAACGCGAACAATGATACCCATCTTGTGAATGCGGGAGGCATCCATTACGAGCCGTTTGGCATCTATCCGGGCACAAAGTCTTCGCTGGACGAGCTGGAGGCAGGGGATGTCATTGCGGTGCCGAACGATACGACCAATGAGGCGAGAGCGCTTCTTCTGCTCGAGGCGAACGGCATCATCACTTTGAAAGAAGGCGCCGGTCTTGCCGCGACAGTACAGGATATTGAGGAGAATCCGCAGGAGATTGAGATTCAGGAGCTTGAGGCTGCACAGGTATCCCGCGTAAAAGACGAGGTTGCTTTTGTTGTCCTGAACGGAAACTATGCGCTGGAGGCAGGCTTCTCCGTAGCGAACGATTCCATTGCCTATGAGTCATCTGATTCTGAGGCCGCCAAAACGTACGTGAACGTGATTGCGGTAAAAGAAGGAAATGAGAACAGCGAGAAAATTCAGGCACTGATTCAGGTTCTTACCTCTGATGAAATCAAATCCTACATTGAGGAGACCTACGACGGAGCGGTGATTCCTTTTGAGGAGTCCGAAGGGGAAGCCGAAGCTGTGACAGAAGCTGAAGCAGCATCGGAAGCAGAGACAGAGTAAGGCAGAGAGCCGGTTCTGAAGAATTTATGAGGCCGCACAGCGGTCATGAACTGCCGATACAGCCGCCGGTACTATTTTATACCGGCGGCTGTCTGCACAGTCGGAGAGGGAGGCACTCGGTTAAGTACCGCTTTTGCGGCCGCGTCCGGCGCGGAAATGTGCCAGAGGCATATTCTTTGCCCGGGAGGCCGTATCATACATGGGAGGAATGACATGGATCCGATCATTCAGGTTGAGCATGTGAGTAAAATTTTTGGAGAAAAAGACCGCCGGGTGGATGCGGTCAATGATGTCAGTTTTGAGGTGGAGCGGGGAGATATTTTCGGGATTATCGGGCTATCCGGCGCGGGGAAGAGCACGCTGGTGCGCTGTCTGAATCTGCTCGAGAGGCCGACGTCGGGAAGAGTGCTGATCGACGGTACGGACCTGGCCGGATTGAGCGCCAGGGAGCTGCGGCAGAGGAGACAGAATATCGGCATGATTTTTCAGCATTTTAATCTGCTGATGCAGAGAAATGTGACAGACAATATATGTTTTCCGATGGAAATTGCAGGCGTAAAAAAGCAGGACGCGAAAAAGCGCGCGGCGGAGCTTCTGCAGATTGTCGGGCTGGAGGAGAAGGCGAAAGCGTATCCGGCTCAGCTTTCGGGCGGACAGAAGCAGCGTGTCGCGATTGCGAGAGTCCTTGCAAATAATCCTGCGATTCTTCTGTGTGATGAGGCGACAAGCGCGCTTGACCCGCAGACGACGAAATCGATTCTCGCGCTGCTGAAACAGATCAATGAGGAGTATGGGATCACGATCGTGGTTATCACACATGAAATGAGCGTGGTGCAGCAGATCTGCCGTCATGTGGCCGTCCTCGATCATGGGAGACTGGAGGAATCCGGGACAGTGGAGGAACTGTTCCGCTCCCCGAAGACGGAAGCGGCGCGAAGGCTGATTATCAGCGGCACGGAGCAGATCAGCCGGATGAGAGGGAAGAGGACCATCCGCGTCACTTTTTCAAATCATACCGCGTTTGAGCCGATTATCGGAAATATTACGCTGGAATTTAAAACGCCGGTGAATATTCTGTATGCCGACACAAAGACAATCAACGGAAATGCCGAGGGCGAGATGATTCTGCAGCTTCCGGAGTCACAGGAGATTGCGGACAGGATGATTCAGTATATACGGGACAGAAATCTTGGAGTGGAGGAGTTGAAAAATTATGTTTGACCGGGAATTGATGCTCATGCTTCTGGAGGGAACAAGGGACACACTGTATATGACGCTGCTGTCGACTCTGTTTGGCTACATACTGGGACTTCCGCTTGGAATTGTCCTGACGGTGACCGACCGGGAAGGAATCCGTCCGAATGCCGTCGTCTACAAGATACTCGATTTTATTGTGAACCTGGCAAGAAGCATTCCGTTTCTGATTCTGCTGATTCTGGTGATCCCGGTGACGCGCTTTATCGTGGGAAAAACTTACGGTTCAAGTGCGACGGTGGTTCCGCTTGTCATTGCCGCGGCTCCTTTTATTGCCCGTATGGTGGAATCTTCCCTGAAGGAAGTTGACCAGGGGGTTGTGGAGGCGGCTGTCAGTATGGGAGCCGGTACCGGAACAATTATCTGGAAGGTGCTGCTTGCCGAGGCAAGGACCTCTCTGCTGGTCGGGGTGACGATTGCGCTCGGAACGATTCTCGGATATTCCGCAATGGCGGGAGTTGTCGGCGGAGGCGGACTTGGGGATATAGCGATCCGCTACGGGTATTACAGATATCAGACGGATATCATGCTTCTGACGCTCGTGGTGCTGGTGGCCCTGGTGCAGATCATGCAGGGAATCGGCACAATGCTCTCGAAAAAACTGGACCGGAGGCGGGCATAACCCCAAAGATTCCCTCATATACTGGATAATAAACAGATTGAGGCGTTTTATGAAAGAAAAGTATAGTCTGCTGGCGGGCAGTCTGACAAAAGCGCTTCAACTTCCCGACGATTTTTCCAGTGAAAGTGTTATGATTTCCATGCACGGTCAGGAACATATCTGGATCGAAAATTTTAAGGGGATTTCCTCCTACTCGGAGGAGGAAATCCGGCTTGTGACAAAAAGGAGAAACGTATGCATTTCCGGCAGACGTCTGAAAATCGTATTTTACACGAAAGATGAAATTGAGATCACGGGCTGTATCCGGAAACTGGAATATCAGTAAAAACCGGCGGGAAGCAGGATGGGGGATACATGGAACTGAAAATACTGAGACTTTTGCGGGGATATGTCCGAATCCGGATTACGGGAGATTCCTGCGGGCGTTTTCTGAACCTCTGCGCTTTTCACAAAATTATACTGTGGGACCTCTGTCCGGACGGGGAATCCTGCGAGGCAAATCTGTCAAAGGAAGATTTCAGGAAGCTCCGGACGATCATAAGGAAGAGTCACGTCAGGATCCGGATCACCGGAAGGTATGGTCTTCCTTTTTTTGTACACAGGAACAGGAAACGCAAAGTTTATCTGGCTGGGATTGCGGCTGCGGCTCTGTTCATGGTCTGGCTTTCCTCGCACATCTGGCTGATCACGATAGACGGCAATGTCTCCCAGACAGATGACGTGCTGTTTGAGTACCTGAACGGAATCGGGATCACGCACGGAATGCTGAAAAAAAACGTGGACTGCCGGGCGCTTGCCGCCGATATCCGGAACTATTTTACTGATTTTACCTGGGTGGCCGCCAGGCTGGAAGGGACGCAGCTTGTCATTTCCGTGAAAGAAGGGATTCTTAAGGAAGGGACAGAAGAAGCGCAGACCGGGCCGAAAAGTGAAACCGGAGAGGAAGAAAAGAAGGAGAGCGGGGAATCTGGAATGCAGTCAGAGCCGGAGGAAGGCGAACCTGCTGATCTGGCGGCCTCGGAAGCGGGGACGGTTGCGTCGATTTATGTGCGGAGAGGGCTGCCACAGGTGGAGGCCGGGGCGCAGGTGGAGGCCGGAGATATCCTGGTAAGCGGGGCTCTGCCCGTCTATGACGACTCGGGCTCTGTCAGAACGTATCAGTATGTCTCTCCGGACGCGGATATCGTGATCCGCAGTACGATGGAATATCATGAGAGAATACCGTTTGCCGTGCGCCGGAAAGTATATACCGGAGAAACAAAAAAAGGGATTCTGCTGCGCGTCGCCGATATTCCGTTTGGCATCGGCAGCATTGACAGTTCTTTCGAGAAGTTTGATTTTGAGAGGGAGATCAGGCAGGCAAAGCTGTTTGAAAATTTTTATCTTCCGCTGTATGCGGAGCTGCTGACGGTGAGAGAATACGTATACAGGGATGAAATCATGACAAAAGAGCAGGCAAAAGCTCTGGCCGCTGAAAATTTTCGACAATTCTTAATAAATTTACGGCAAAAAGGGGTTCAATTATTTGAAAATGATGTTAAAATAGAGTGGTATGAGAATTTCTGCGCTGTATCCGGCACACTTGACGTCGGAAAAGAGGCAGTCAGAAGAGTTACTTTACACAGGGAACTACAGGAGGAATTACACACGGATGAACATGGTTGAGATTTCAATCGAGATTCCGGCAGAGCATGAACGGAATGTTTTTGGACAGTTTGATCAGTTTGTAAAAAAGATTGAGCGTACACTGCTGGTGACAGTGCTCAGCAGGGACGGAACGGTAAAAATACTTGGGAGACCGGCGAATGCGGAACAGGCGAAGCGTGTGCTGCAGAGCCTCTGTGAACTTTCCAGAAGGGGCAATGTGATTACGGAGCAGAACGTTGATTATACACTGTCGCTTGCCATGGAGGAAAAGGAATCCGCAGTCGTGGAGATTGATCAGGACTGTATCTGCCATACGATCAACGGCAAGCCGATCAAGCCAAAGACTCTGGGACAGAAGGAATATGTGGATGCGATCCGGAAAAACATGATTGTATTCGGGACGGGTCCGGCAGGTACCGGCAAGACGTATCTTGCGATGGCCATGGCCATCACCGCATTTAAAAATGAGGAAGTGGGCAGGATCATACTGACAAGGCCGGCGATCGAGGCCGGAGAGAAGCTAGGGTTTCTGCCGGGGGATCTTCAGAGCAAGGTGGATCCGTACCTGAGGCCGCTTTACGATGCACTGTATCAGATCATGGGGCCGGACAGTTTTACGAAAAACATGGAGAAAGGTCTGATTGAGGTTGCGCCGCTCGCGTATATGCGCGGCAGGACGCTCGACAATGCGTTTATTATTCTGGACGAGGCACAGAATACTTCGCCGGCACAGATGAAAATGTTTCTGACCAGAATCGGTTTTGGCTCCAAGGTTGTTGTGACAGGGGACCTGACACAGAAGGATCTTCCGAAGGATATGCCGTCGGGCCTTGACGTGGCGATCCGTGTGCTGAGCAAAGTGGAGGATATCCGTTTCTGCACACTGACGAGCAAGGACGTTGTCCGCCATCCGCTGGTCCAGAAGATTGTAAATGCATATGAGGAGTATGAGCGGCGCCGGGATAATCCGCGCGCGAAGAACGCTTCCGGCAAGCGCAGAAAGAGCGGAGGTGCCTGATGACAGTTGATTTTACGAATGAGAGTTCTCTTGAAACCGGCATTGATATGGAAGAGACGGCCGCTCTGGTTGTGGAACATGTCCTCGAATATATGGAATGTCCGTACGAGGCGCAGGTGAGCGTTCTGGTCACGGATGAGGATGTGATTCACGGCCTGAACCTTGCGCACCGCGGCATTGACCGCGCGACCGATGTTCTGTCGTTTCCGATGGTCGAGTATGAGACGCCCGGAGATTTCTCGTTTCTTGAGGAGGACGGGGCGGACTGCTTTGATCCGGATACAGGGGAACTGCTTCTGGGAGATATTGTGATCTGTGCGGCCCGCGTGCTTGCGCAGGCGAAGGAGTACGGACACAGCGTCCGGCGGGAGTTCGCGTTTCTTGTAGCGCACAGCATGCTGCACCTGTTCGGTTATGATCATATGGAGGCAGGGGAGGCTGCCGTGATGGAACAGAAACAGGAGGAGATTCTGCAGCAGCTGGCTATCTTAAGATGAGGAGGAATCATAAATGAAGAACAGGATTTGGAAAAGACTGGGGACCGCGGTACTCGCTGCCGCGCTGGCGGTGGGAAGCGTGTCTGGAGCTTCCATATATGCGTCTGCTGAGGAAGCGGCTCCGTCGGGAGAATTTACGGGAGAGATGGTCAGAAGTTTTCTGACCGGGAAGATGGTTCCGGATACGATTGGACGTGCCAGGGCAATCTCAGTCATGTATAATAATATCCAGAGCGCGCTTCCGCAGTCAGGCATTGCGAATGCCGAGGTTGTCTATGAGGCCCCGGTTGAGGGAGGAATCACCCGCCTGATGGGAATTCTTGAGGATTATCAGGACGTGGACCGCATCGGATCCGTGCGGAGCAGCCGCAATTACTTTGTCTACTTTGCAAGGGAATTTGATACATATTATCTGCATTTTGGCCAGGCAGTTTACGCGCTTGATCTTCTGAACCGCCCTGAAACGCTGAATCTGAGCGGCCTGGAGGAAGCGGGTGAAGGCGAGGGCGATATTATGTATTACCGCTCGGATGATTTTGAGGCGCCTCACAATGTATTTACCAATTATGAGCTTGTGCAGAAGGGAATCAAATTCAGGAAGTATCCGGTAACTTATTCCGACGAATACCTTGCGCAGAACGGTCATTATCAGTTTGCGCAGGACGGTGCGCCTGTGACGCTTGAAGGCGGCGCGGATGCGGTCGTGGTCGTTCCAGGATATGAGTACAACAGCGCATATTTTACATATGACAGTTCCACCGGCAAATATTCCCGGTATCAGTACGGCGGACCTCAGATTGACATGCTGACGGGGAACGGCCTTACGTACACAAACATCATTCTTCAGTACTGCTCCTGGGAGCCGTTTGACGAAAACGGATATCTGAATATTGATACGATTTCCGGAGGAGAAGGCAAATACATCACGAACGGAAAGGCGGTCGATATTACGTGGAGGAAGGATGCGTTCAATGAAGAAGATACATTTGCCGAAGAAAATTTCGGTGTGACGCATTATTATGATCTGAACGGCAATGAGATTACTCTCAACCAGGGCAAGACGTGGGTATGTATTGTTCAGGATACAAAGAGCGATCAGGTCGCCCTTTATCCTGATACTGATTCTTTTGTAAACAGCGGAAATTAATTAAAGGTTACTGTGAAAGCCCCGGACGGCGGCCATCGATGGACATGCTCGCGACGCGAAGCAGGTCTTTTGGGGCATGCACCGGCGAATGGCCGCCGGCTTTCACTTACGGTGGCGCCCGCAGCGCGGGCATGGGAGTTTATTGTGAAGAGTAAGAAAAGGACAAGCAGTAAAAATTATCTGGTTCAGGGATCGATACTGGCGGCCGCCTCGATTATTGCAAAAATCATCGGCATGCTCTACCGGTTTCCGCTGACGAATATTCTTGGGGATACAGGAAACAGTTATTATTCAACCGCAAATGAAATCTACAATATTATTCTCATGATATCGTCGTTCAGCCTGCCGCTTGCGGTTTCCAAGCTGGTGTCGGAGCGGGTGAATCGCAGAGAATACCGGAATGCGCACAGAGTTTTTCTGTGTGCAGTCCGTTTTGCTGTCATTGCGGGGGGCGCTGCGGCGCTTCTGACGTATTTGCTGGCAGGATTTATTACAAAGTATGTGATGTCCTTTGAACTTGCTGTACATGCGCTGCGCGTGCTTGCGCCGGCCATTCTGATCTGCGCGATTGTGGGAGCGTTCCGCGGATATTTTCAGGGATATTCCACCATGGTTCCCACGGCGGTTTCCCAGGTTGTGGAACAGATTATAAATGCGGTTGTAACCATTGTCTGCGCCGGCATCATGTATAATTACGGAATGAAACTGGCGGCAGATAACGGCAATGAGCTGCTAGGTCCGGCATGGGGGGCGGCCGGCGGTACGTTTGGAACGGTTGTGAGCCTTACCGTGGCGATGATCTTCATGATGATGATCTATATCGGGAAGAAGGACACGATCAAGGCGAAAATGCGCAGGGATCATACGGACCGGCGTGAGACAAGGAGCGAGATTTATCATGTTCTGGCGGCCACGATTCTGCCGATTATTCTGAGTACGGTTCTTTACAACATCACAAATGTGGCGGACCAGGGTATTTTTAACCGAGTGCTTCGCGGCCAGGGATACACGGAAGGACAGTATGGAACGATCTGGGGAATTTATACAGGAAAGTTCCGCGTTCTGATGAATGTGCCGCTGTCCCTTGCCTCCTGTCTTGCCCCGTCGATTGTTCCAAGCCTCACGGCGGCAGTGCAGAGAAGAAGGAGAGGGGAAGCGGTGGAGAAGGTGCAGACTTCCATACGCTTTACCATGCTCCTGACGATTCCGAGCGCGGTGGGAATGGCGGCGCTCGGGGGACCGATCATTCGGCTGCTGTTCCCGAGCACGAAAACGGGACTTCCTCTTGCTTCGGGAATCATGCAGGCAGGAGCGCTGATGACGATCTTCTACGGCCTTTCGACGCTTACGACGGGTATTCTCCAGGGACTTGGAAAATTGAAGCAGCCGCTGATCAACTGTGCGGTCGCGCTTGTATTTCACTTCATTCTGCTGTATTTTCTGCTGACGGCGGCAAATCTGAATATCTATGCTGTCATTTATGCAAATATCTTTTTTGCTGTTCTGGTAAGTATTCTGAACGGACTTGCGATCGGCCGTTTTCTGAGCTACCGGCAGGAAATACTGAAGACGTTCATCGTTCCGATAATCGCATCCGTCATCATGGGAGCCGCGGCATACATTGTATATTCGGGAGTGAACCGGCTGTTTGGAAATACATTTGCGACCTGCGTGGGAATTCTGGTCGGTGTCATTGTGTATTGTGTAGGACTTGTGTCCCTCCGGGGAATCACGATTGAGGAGCTTGCGGAGATGCCGAAAGGATATCTGATTATTAAATTTATGAGAAAGCTGGGACTGCTGAGATAACAGTCCTTTGAGACATTGAACCAATGGAGACAACAACGGAGACAATAAAGGAAGCGGCAGAACGGATGAAGACTGCCGCGAAAACTGAGACGACAAGAGATCATTTAAAAGAGAAACAGAGGATTGTCGTGAAGATCGGCAGTTCTTCAATCACACATGAGGAGACCGGAGCGCTGAACCTCACAAAGCTTGAGGTCTTGGTGCGGGAACTCTGTGATCTGAAAAATATGGGAAAAGATGTGATACTGGTGTCCTCAGGAGCGATTGCGGTGGGCCGGCAGGCGGTCGGTTTTCACCACAGACCCCAAAAGCTCGCGGAAAAGCAGGCATGCGCGGCAATCGGCCAGGCCCAGCTCATGATGATCTATCAGAAGCTGTTCAGTGAGTACGGCCACAGGGCGGCCCAGATCCTGATGACCAAGAATACGATGATCAACAATCTGAACCGCAAAAACGCGCTGAACACATTCGAGGAGCTTCTGGCGATGGGAGCGGTTCCGATTGTCAATGAAAACGATACGGTGGCTACTTACGAGATTGAATTTGGAGACAACGATACGCTTTCCGCGATTGTCGCCGCTCTTTTAAAAGCGGATCTGCTGATTCTGCTGTCAGATATTGACGGGCTTTATACGGATGATCCGCATACCTGTCCGAATGCGGAATTTATTGACGTGGTGGAACAGATTGACGGGCGGCTGATGCAGATGGGAAAAGGAAGCAGAAGCAGCGTCGGGACGGGAGGCATGGCCACCAAGCTCTCGGCGGCGCGGATTGCGACTGCGGCAGGCGCCGACATGATCATTGCAAACGGAGAGGACTTCCATATCCTGCACCGGATCATACAGGGAAATAAACTGGGAACGCTGTTCAAGGGACAGCATGACAGGGATTTTTATCTGATCGACATTCTGGAGGAAGATGGAATATGAATGAGGCAAAGCTTCAGAGAATCAACGAACTGGCGAGAAAATCAAAAGCCGAGGGGCTGACAAAAGCGGAGCGTGCGGAGCAGGCGCTGCTCAGGCAGGAGTACATAGAGGCAATCCGCCGTAATCTGCGCGGACAGCTTGATCGGATTGATGTGATAAATCCAGATGGAACGATAGAAAATTTGGGGGAAAAGTATGAAAAAAGAGGACATTAGAAAACTGGTGTTTGCCAGGAGGAAAGAACAGCTTAAGCAGGAACTTGAGGCAAA
The DNA here is from genome assembly GCA_947626965.1 of uncultured Lachnospiraceae bacterium. GTDB lineage: Bacteria > Bacillota > Clostridia > Lachnospirales > Lachnospiraceae > Choladousia. The sequence continues at coordinate 49,178 of CANQUH010000003.1, read as the reverse complement.
GAGCCGCAAAATCTGTGAGACGATCATTCAGATGGAGGATTTTCAGAAGGCTTCTTCTGTGTACGTTTACATGGATTACAATGCGGAGGTCATGACCAGGGGGATCATTGAGGAAGCATGGAAGCAGGGCAAGAAGGTTGCGGCGCCGAAGGTGGAGGGCGACACCATGTCCTATTATTACATAACTTCCTACGACGATGTAAAGCCAGGGTATTTCGGGATACCGGAGCCGGAGCCGGTGAATCCGGCGAACGACGAGAACGCGCTGGTGATCATTCCGGGCGTTGGCTTTGACGGAAACCGTCACCGCTGCGGTTATGGAAAGGGATTTTATGACAAGTTTCTGGCGGCCCATCCGTTCCACCCGACAGTCGCGGCTGCGTTTGAATTCCAGATCATGGATGAAGTAGTAAGCGATGTGTTTGATATCTGTCCGAAGTATCTTGTGACGGAGGAGCGCATTATTGCCGATCCGGATGTACTGCTTTCCAATATCGGGAAAAAGGCCAGGCGCGTGGAGCCGCAGATCCGGACTCTCGCCTCGGCGGACAAGGACCGGGCGCTCCTTGCAGTTGCGGATGCGCTGGAAAAAAGGCGCGGGGAGATATTTGAAGCCAACCGGGCCGATATACGCATGGCCCGCGAAAACAATATGAAAGAGGGACTTGTTGACCGGCTGATGCTGAACGACGCCAGGATTGAGGGAATGTCGGAGGGACTGCGACAGATTGCCGCCCTGGATGATCCGATCGGGGAAGTGACCGGGATGAAGAAGCGGCCCAATGGCCTTCTGATCGGACAGAGACGTGTGCCGCTCGGCGTAATCGGAATCATTTATGAGTCGAGACCGAATGTGACAGCGGATGCCTTCGGACTCTGCTTCAAGACGGGAAATGTCGTGATTCTCAAAGGGGGAAGCGACGCGATTCATTCCAACCGCATGATCGTCTCCATTATCCGGGATACGTTAAAAGACTGCGGCGTCGCCGCGGATGCGATCCAGCTGATCGATGCGACGGACCGTGAGATTACTTCGCGCTTTATGCGGCTGAAACAGTACGTGGATGTGCTGATTCCGCGCGGAGGAGCCGGACTGATCCGTGCGGTTGTTGAGAACAGCACGATCCCGGTGATTGAGACCGGAACCGGAAACTGCCATATTTATGTGGACGACAGTGCGGATCTTGATATGGCTGTCTCGATTATCAATAACGCGAAGACGCAGAGAATCGGCGTCTGCAACGCCTGCGAGTCGCTTGTTGTCCATAAGGATATTGAGAAGGAACTGCTGGGCAGGCTGAAGAAGAAGCTGGACGAGCATAAGGTTGAGCTGCGCTGCGACGCGGACGCGCTCGCCTGCATTGAGGGCGGAGTGCCCGCCACAGAACAGGACTGGGGAACGGAATATCTGGATTACATTCTTTCCGTAAAGACGGTCTCCTCTGTGGAGGAAGCGATCGCGCATATCAACCGCTATAATACCGGTCACTCCGAGGCGATTATCACAAAAGATTATGCGCATGCGATGAAATTTCTCGATGAGGTTGACGCGGCGGCGGTTTATGTCAACGCCTCGACACGATTCACAGACGGTTTTGAATTTGGATTCGGCGCGGAGATCGGCATCAGCACCCAGAAGCTGCATGCACGCGGACCGATGGGACTGCTGGCCCTCACCACGACAAAATTTATTATTTTCGGAGATGGCCAGGTGCGCGCATAAATAACGTTCGGAATATCATGGTTTTAACAGGTCACTGTGAAGTATGATCAAAAAGGACATGGTTCACAGTGACCTGTTTTGGTTACAGTTCACACCCCCATTGAGCTCGAGGCGATTTCCGGGCAAATTTCCCGGAAATCCTGAGGTCTGAAGCGCGACCATGGAATTTCATTCCATGGTTGACCACGGCGTTCGCTGACAGACATACAAGTATGTCTTACAGCTCACTTCCCGCGCAAAATGCCACGAAAGTGGCATTTCTGTGCATTGCGGAGCATTGTTGCTGGTCACGGAGTGAACAGTAACATGTTTTGTAATGAGGAGAGAAAATAAAACAGTTGCTTTCTTTTGTTTTGTCGTTTAAACTATGGAAGGGAGTAAAGATATGTATAATAAAACAGAAATTGACAACATCGACATTCGTCTGGCGCCGCCGGCAGATGAGCCGGACAGACAGTATTATTTTATGGCGAAATGCAGGGAATGGACGCAAAAATTCAGAGAACAGCACGGGTATTCTCCCAGGGCCTGCGTGGTCAATATGGGCTGCCAGATGAATGCCCGCGATTCGGAAAAGCTCAGAGGGATCCTTGAAACAGGAGGCTATGAGCTGAGCAGCAGTGAGGAATCGGAATTTGTTCTGTACAATACCTGTACCGTGCGGGAAAACGCCAATCTGAAGGTATACGGGAGACTCGGCTATCTGGGAAGTCTCAAAAAGAAAAAGCCTCAGATGAAAATAGCTCTGTGCGGCTGCATGATGCAGGAGCCGGAGGTTGTCGAGAAGATCAAAAAGAGTTTTCCTTTTGTGGATCTTGTGTTCGGGACCCACAATATTTTCAAGTTTGCGGAGCTGCTGACAACCATGCTCGAATCTGACCGGATGGTGATCGATATCTGGAAGGATACGGATCAGATCGTGGAAGATCTTCCGGCGGACCGGACTTATTCCTTCAAATCCGGAGTCAATATCATGTTCGGCTGCAATAATTTCTGCAGTTACTGCATTGTTCCGTATGTGAGGGGCCGGGAGCGGAGCCGGAAGCCGGACGACATCATCCAGGAGATCGAACGTCTGGTGGCGGACGGCGTAAAAGAGGTCATGCTGCTTGGGCAGAATGTCAATTCCTACGGAAAGAATCTGGATGAACCGATTACGTTCGCGCAGCTTCTGCGCCGCGTAGAGCAGATTGACGGTCTTGAGCGCATCCGTTTTATGACGTCCCATCCGAAGGATCTGTCGGATGATCTGATTGAAGTCATGAAACATTCGGACAGGATCTGCCGTCATCTGCATCTTCCGCTTCAGTCCGGCAGCAGCCGTATTTTAAAGAAGATGAACCGGAAATATACGAAGGAGCAGTATGTGGCCCTTGCACAGAAGCTGCGCAGGGAGATTCCGGATCTGTCCCTGACGACGGACATCATTGTCGGCTTCCCCGGGGAGACGGAGGAAGATTTTGAGGAGACGCTGGATGTTGTCCGGAAAGTCCGCTACGACAGTGCCTTTACTTTTATTTATTCCAGGCGGACAGGGACGCCGGCCGCTGTCATGGAGGATCAGGTTCCGGAGGAGGTCGTCAAGGAGCGCTTCTCGCGTCTTCTGACGCTTGTCCAGGATATTTCAAGGGAGATGTCCGCCCGCGTTCAGGGACAGACGCTTCCGGTGCTGGTGGAGTCTGTTAACGGGCAGGATGAACATCTGGTGACCGGAAGGCTTGGCAACAATCTGCTCGTTCACTTCCCGGGGACAGAAGAACTGATCGGACAGACGGTAAATGTATATTTGAAAGAATGCAAAGGTTTTTATTACATAGGTGAGCGGGCAAATGATGAGGAAAGAAGCGAGGTAAAAAATGGCACAGTTAACACCGATGATGCAGAAATATGTGGAAACGAAAGAGCAATATAAGGACTGCATTTTGTTTTATCGGCTGGGTGATTTTTACGAAATGTTTTTTGATGATGCCCTGCAGGCGTCGAAGGCGCTTGAGATTACGCTGACCGGAAAGGACTGCGGACTTGAGGAGCGCGCTCCGATGTGCGGGGTACCCTATCATGCGGTGGATACTTATCTGAACAAGCTGGTGTCGCAGGGCTTCAAGGTGGCGATCTGCGAGCAGGTAGAGGATCCAAAACTGGCGAAAGGTCTTGTAAAGCGCGAAGTGATCCGGATCGTGACTCCGGGAACGAATCTGAACGCGCAGGCGCTTGACGAGACAAAAAATAATTATCTGATGTGCGTGGTCTATATGAGTGACCGCTTTGGGATTTCGGTCGCTGACATCACGACGGGAGAGTATCTGGTCACAGAGGTGGACGATGAGCGGAAGATGCAGGATGAGATCACGAAGTTTGCGCCGAAGGAGCTGATCTGCAATCAGTCATTTTTTGTCAGCGGATTTGAGATCGATGATCTGAAGAACCGGCTGGGAATCGCTGTATACCCGCTTGACAACTGGTATTTTGACGATGCTCTGTGTACGCGCGGTCTGATGGATCATTTCCATGTAAAGGCGCTGGACGGCCTGGGGCTTGCGGATTATAACTGCGGGGTGATTGCGGCAGGCGCTCTGCTGCAGTACCTGACGGAGACACAGAAAAGCGGTCTGGAGAATCTGACTTCACTGACCGCTTATTCGATTGCAAAATATATGATACTGGACAGTTCCTCGCGCCGGAATCTGGAACTATGCGAGACGCTGCGCGAAAAAAACAAAAGAGGATCGCTTCTCTGGGTGCTTGACAAGACAAAGACGGCAATGGGAGCAAGACTTCTCCGGCGTTTTATTGAACAGCCGCTTCTGGAGAAAAGTGAGATTATACGGAGGCTGGATGCCGTCGGGGAACTGAAGGATAACGCAATCACGAGAGAAGAACTGCGGGAGTATCTGAATCCGGTCTATGATCTGGAGCGCCTGATCAGCCGCATCAGTTATCAGACCGCGAATCCCCGTGATCTGGTGGCGTTCCGGCAGTCCCTTGAGATGCTGCCTCATATTAAATACCTGATGACAGGGCTTGGATCGGCGCTTCTTACAGAGCTGCGGGAACAGATCGACGAGCTTTCCGACCTGTACAGCCTGATCAGCAAAGCGATCGTGGATGAACCGCCGGTTGTGATCCGCGAAGGCGGCATGATCCGCGAGGGCTACAATGAGGAAGTCGACCGGCTCCGCAGCGCGAAGAGCGACGGGAAAAAATGGCTCGCGGATCTTGAGGCGAAGGAGAAGGAAAAGACCGGGATCAAAAATCTGAAAATCAAATATAACAAGGTGTTCGGCTATTATCTGGAAGTCACGAATTCCTACAAGAGCATGGTTCCGGATTATTATATGAGAAAGCAGACGCTGACGAACGCGGAGCGGTATATTACGCCGGAACTCAAAGAGCTCGAGGATATGATTCTCGGGGCGGAGGACAGGCTCTATACACTGGAGTATGATCTGTTTGTCGATGTGCGTGACAAGATTGCGTCGGAAGTTCTGCGGATTCAGGAAACGGCAAAAGCAATTGCCGGCATTGATGTATTTGCCTCGCTTGCTCTCGTCGCCGAGCGCAGCAATTATGTGAAGCCGCTGATCAATGAAAAAGGGGTTATCGAGATCAAAAACGGCCGGCATCCGGTGGTTGAGAAAATGATGGCGAATGACATGTTTATCGCGAATGACACCTACCTGGACAACACAAAGAGCCGGGTCTCTATCATTACGGGGCCGAATATGGCGGGGAAATCAACTTACATGAGACAGACGGCGCTGATCGTGCTGATGGCCCAGGTCGGAAGCTTTGTCCCGGCGGACAGTGCGAAGATTGGCCTGGTCGACCGGATTTTTACCCGTGTCGGCGCGTCGGACGATCTTGCAAGCGGGCAGAGTACCTTCATGGTGGAGATGACCGAGGTTGCGAATATCCTGCGCAGCGCGACAAAAAACAGTCTGCTGATCCTTGACGAGATCGGACGCGGGACAAGTACCTTTGACGGACTCAGCATTGCCTGGGCCGTTGTGGAGCACATCAGCAACCCGCGCCTGCTTGGCGCAAAGACTCTTTTTGCAACGCATTATCACGAGCTTACGGAACTGGAGGGCAAGCTCTCAGGCGTAAATAATTACTGCATTGCCGTAAAAGAGAAAGGCGACGACATTGTATTTTTGCGCAAAATTGTAAAGGGCGGCGCGGACAAGAGTTATGGAATCCAGGTCGCGAAGCTGGCGGGAGTGCCTGATTCTGTCATTGAGCGGGCGAAAGAGCTGGTTGAAGAGCTCACGACGGCGGATATTACGGAGAAAGTCCAGGAGATCAGCGCGGAATCGCAGAAGACGAAAAAGACAAAGGCAAAAAAATACGATCAGGTGGATATGGATCAGATGGCATTGTTTGATACGGTGACGGATTCGGACGTGCTGCAGGAACTGCAGGAGATCGACGTCTCAAATCTGACGCCGATTGATGCCCTCAATACGATCTACCGGCTGCAGAATAAACTCAGGAACCGGTGGCAGAAAGAGGATTCTGAAGGACAGAGCGGCAGCTGAACGGGCAGATGGAGGCAGACGTGAATACGATATCAGTACTGAGTCAGGAGACGATCGACAAGATTGCGGCGGGAGAGGTTGTGGAACGCCCCTCTTCCATTGTGAAGGAACTGGCGGAGAACGCGATTGATGCCGGCGCAAACGCAGTTACGGTGGAAATCCGGGATGGCGGGACTTCGCTGATCCGGATTACGGATAACGGGAGCGGAATCGCGCCGGAAGATATCCCGGTCGCGTTTCTGCGCCACGCGACAAGCAAGATCCGGGTAATGGAAGATCTGCAGACAGCCGGTACGCTGGGGTTCCGCGGGGAGGCTCTCTCCAGTATCGCCGCCATCGCCCAGGTGGAATTGATCACAAAGACGGTGAACAGCCTGACCGGAATCCGTTATCTGATTGACGGAGGCGTGGAGAAAGGGCTGGAGGAGATCGGGGCTCCTTCCGGTACAACTTTTCTGGTGCGCAATATGTTTTACAATACGCCGGTGCGGAAAAAATTTCTGAAATCCAACGCGGCAGAGGCGGGATATATCAGTGACCTGATGGAGCGGCTGGCTCTCTCGCATCCGGAGATTTCGTTTAAATTTATGAATCAGGGTCAGACGAAGATGCATACATCCGGGAACGGGCGGCTGAAAGATGTTGTGTATGGCATATACGGAAGAGATATCTCGTCCAATCTGCTGCCGGTGGAAGCAGACTGCGGATTTTTTAAGGTTACGGGTTTTATCGGCAAGCCTCTGGTCTCCCGCGGCAACCGGAATTATGAAAATTATTTTGTGAACGGACGCTACGTGCGGAGCAATGTGATCACGAAAGCGATTGAGGAGGCATACCGTCCGTACATGATGAGTCACAGGTATCCGTTCACCGTGCTTGCGATTGCGATGGACGGAAAATACCTGGACATCAATGTGCATCCGACAAAGATGGAAGTGCGCTTTTCCGATCAGATTGGTGTGTATGAGCAGATGATCCGCGTGATCAGGGACATACTGGAAGGAAGGGAACTGATTCCGGAGGTTTTGCCGGGACAGGCGCTGGATGGAAAATTTTCTTCCTCCCGGAGAAAACCGAAAGAAGGGCAGGAGACCAAAGCGGACGATGGCCTGGATCGGAAAGGACAGGACGTCCCCGCAGAAACACGGGAGAAATCGGAGGCGGGTCAGAAAGAAATTTCGGACAATGCGCCGGAACCGGAGATGCAGGGGCAGAAAACAGAAGAAAGATCTGCCTGCGTATCCGATGCACAGACCCAGGCAGGGAAACCAGCTGCTGACGCAGCACCTGGGCCGTGCGGCGGGCAGGAGGGAAAACCGTCTCCTGCTCGATTACCAGAACAAAACGGGAGAGAAGCAGACAGCTGGAATGGGAAAATGCCGGAACCGGAAACAGAGATTCCGGGATCAGAATCAGACGGAGGAGATGCCCTGCTTGCGGCGGCCGTCGAGAAGAAGCTTGGGAAACCGCTCAGAAAAAAGACGAGCTATCCGGAACCGTTTGAGGAAGTCAGGCGCAGCATGATTGCGGAGAGTTCCGGCGGATTCCGGGGAACTGCGGGGCGGGAGAAACAGCCAGATCATGCCGGGAGCAGGGCAGGCGCCGGAAATGCGGAAAAAGAAGCGGGAGACCGCGGACGGAGGCCGGATGATCAGAAGCCGGTTCAGATGGATCTGTTTGACGATAGACTTCTTTCCCGTGAAAATGTGAAAGAACACAGGCTGATCGGACAGGTGTTCGATACATACTGGCTTGTGGAATTTCGTGAGAAGCTTTATATTATCGACCAGCATGCGGCACATGAGAAAGTGCTGTATGAGCGGTTTATGAAGCAGCTTGCCGAAAAGCAGCAGACTTCCCAGATGGTCAGTCCGCCTTTGATTTTAAGTCTTTCAATGCAGGAAGAACAGCTTCTCGAAAAATATATGGATAATTTTACAGCTGTGGGATTTGAGATTGAACCGTTCGGCGGGCGAGAGTATTCCATACGGGCGGTTCCGGGAAATCTCTACGATCTGGCAGACCGGGATCTGTTTCTGGAAATGCTGGACAGCCTTGGCGATATCTCAGAACGGGCCGCGGCACAGATCGTAAATGATAAAATCGCTTTGATGTCCTGCAAGGCGGCGGTCAAGGGAAATAACCGGCTGTCGGCGCAGGAGGCGGATGAGCTGATCGGGGAACTTCTTAATCTGGAGAATCCCTATAATTGTCCGCATGGAAGACCGACGATCATCTCGATGTCAAAATATGAGCTCGGAAGAAAATTCAAGAGGACACTGTAGAGAGAAAATGTTTTTTGCTGCCGCGCGCTGCTGGAGCTTTTACAGAAAACATGGAAAGGACGGGGAAAGATCAGTTTATGAGAAAATTCAGTCATGAAGATTTGAGGACTCTGGCGCTTGAACTGCCGGATGAAGTTTTGAAATACAGGCAATGCGGAGATTTGGAGGGAGCCCGGGAAGCGATCAGCCGCTGGATGGAGCGTCCCGTCGCGGAGGATCTGAAAAAGCGGATGGAACTGGAACGGATGATGCTGGACGAGTATCCGGAGCAGTTCCCCTATACGAAGGAACAGGTGGTCCGTATGATGGCGGAGCTGCTTCCAGATTTTGACGGGAATGATCTGGACCGTATTGACCGGGACGGCCGCGCGGAGTGGGTGATTCTTGACGGCGAAAAACATTACATCCATAATATCATCCGAAATATTACCGGCAATGACAGCGAGATTATTGCGAGGATTAGAGAGAACGGAACAGACGAAGGAAAAGAGAGGATTCCGCAGGAGAGCCTGTTGGGAATTCTGACGCGGGCAAATGCGGATATTATTGAAAACGGAAGAACAGAATGGAAATTTCATATGAGGACTTCCATCCGTCTGAAGGACGAACTGTTCCGGCCGGGCATGAAGCTGAAGGCACATCTGCCAATCCCGGCAGAGCATCATCAGACTTCAAAAGTAAAGATTTTGTCTTATGCAGATGGCTGTGTGACGATTGATCCGCCGGATTCTCTGTACCGCTCGATCTGCTTTGAGGACACGCTTACGGAAAACAGGGAGTTTTTTGTGGAATATGAATATACGGTCACGCAGGTGTATCACGACTGTTCTTTGGACAGCGAGGCCGGGAGCCGTAGGCTGTGCGGTTCCGGAACAGTTCCGGGAGAGACGGAGCGGGAAAAAGATTCCGTGATTCCGGACCGGCTTATTTCAGGAACGGAACAATGGGAAATATATACCGGGGAACAGTATCCGCACATCCGCTTTTCTCCGTATCTGAGGGCTCTTGCGAAGGAGATTGTCAAAGAGGAGAAGAGGCCGCTGGAGACTGCGCGGAAAATTTATGACTATATCACCATGAATGTCAAATATTCGCTGGTGCGGGAGTATTTTCTGATGCCGGATATTCCGCAGTACTGTGCGCGGAATCTGCGTGGAGACTGCGGCGTGCAGGCGCTGCTGTTTATTACGCTCTGCCGCATCTGCGGCGTCCCGGCAAAGTGGCAGTCCGGGCTGAACGCAAGACCGAAGCCGGGAAGAGTCGGGCCGCATGACTGGGCAATGTTCTATGCGGAGCCGTATGGATGGCTGTTTGCCGATCCGTCGTTTGGGGGCTCTGCTTTTGATGACGGGGATGAACCGCGCAGAAAATATTACTTTGGAAATCTTGATCCGTTCCGCATGGTTGCGAACAACGCATTCCAGCAGCCTTTTGCAGATGCGAAGAAATACCGGCCGATCGATCCGTACGACAGTCAGACCGGGGAGATGGAGTCGGAAGAGCGCGGATTTGGAAATGCAGATCTGATCACGGAACAGGTGATGATTTCGGGAGAGAAAATTTCCTGACAGTTTGTCTGTGCGGCGGCAAAATGAGAAAGCGCGTGCCCACGGAAGCCGTCCGGGACGGACATTCACGAGATGCCCGGCGCCGCTTTTGGAACTGAAGGAAAGGAGCTGAGCTTTTGCAGGAACGGGAGAATTTTGTGACAGAAGAACAAAAGCCGCTGGTGGTGCTGACAGGTCCCACTGCGGTCGGAAAAACAGAGCTTTCAATCCGGCTTGCCGGACGGATTGGCGGGGAAATCATCTCTGCTGACTCCATGCAGGTTTACCGCGGCATGGATATCGGCTCCGCAAAAGTGACAGTTTCGGAGATGCGGGGGATTCCTCATCATCTGATCGACATTCTGGAACCGGATGAGGAGTTTCACGTGGTGCGGTTTCAGGAGCGGGCAAAACGCTGCATAGAGGAAATTCACGCGAGGGGAAAAATACCGATCCTGGCCGGCGGTACCGGTTTTTATATTCAGGCGGTTTTGTATGATATTGATTTTACGGAAACGCAGTCGGATCAGAATTACCGCCGGGAGCTGGAAAAGCTTGCGGCTGACCGGGGAGCAGACTTTCTTCATGAGATGCTGAAGAAAGTCGACCCGGAGTCGGCGGACGCGATTCACGCCAACAATGTCAAGCGCGTTGTCCGCGCGCTGGAGTTTTACCGCGAGACAGGAAAGAAGATTTCCGCGCACAACGAGGAGGAGCGGCAGAAAAATTCTCCTTACAGATTTGCTTATTTTGTGTTGAATGATGAGCGCGGACGTCTGTACGCGAACATTGACCGGCGGGTGGACCAGATGATGGAGCGGGGCCTTCTGCAGGAGGTTGCTCGGCTGAAAGAGAAAGGGTATCACAAGGGCATGGTCTCAATGCAGGGGCTTGGATACAAGGAAATTCTGGAATATCTTGACGGGGAAACCACGCTCGACGAGGCTGTCCGGATTTTGAAGCGGGATACCCGCCATTTTGCCAAGCGGCAGCTTACCTGGTTCCGCAGGGAGAAAGATGTGATCTGGGTAAATAAGGATCAGTTCGGGTATGATGACGACCGGATCCTGGAGTATATGACAGCAGTTCTGTGTGAGAAGAAAATTCTGGCGCCGGAGGATGCGGGAAACCGCAGCGGGAGAACCGGAGATTAAACCTGCGGCACAGGAAAGACGGGGGAATTCCGGAATCACGGTCATGCGGCGTCTGCTGTCTGTGGGAAGACGGAAAGAAACAAAAAGACAGGAGAAAACGATAAAATATGCGACAGAATATGGACCAGTTATACAATACAGCGGGGATCAGTCCCGAAGTGAAGACCTTCGGAGACCGGATTCTGAAAAATCTGAGAGAGCGGTTTGACGCGATTGACGAGATGGCCGAGTACAATCAGCTCAAGGTGCTCCATGCGATGCAGACCTGCCGCGTGAGCGCCGAATGTTTTCAGGCGTCGAGCGGATATGGATACAATGACAGGGGCAGGGATACGCTTGAGGAGGTCTATGCGGCGGCATTCCACGCGCAGGATGCGCTGGTGCGTCCGCAGATTGCCTGCGGAACTCATGCGATTGCGGTGGCTCTGGCAGGAAACCTTCGTCCGGGGGATGAGCTTCTCTCGATTTCCGGAAAGCCGTACGATACGCTTGAGGAGGTTATCGGTATCCGGCCGTCTGCCGGTTCCCTGGCTGAATATGGTGTGACGTATGCGCAGGTTGATCTGCTTGAGGACGGAAGTTTTGACCTGGATGGGATTCGGAGAGCGGTCAATCCCAGGACAAAGATGATTGAGATTCAGCGTTCCATAGGCTATCAGACGAGACCGACGCTGTCGGTGCAGCAGATCGGTGAGGCGATCGCGTATGTAAAGAGCATCAATCCGGCGATTATCTGTATGGTAGACAACTGCTACGGAGAATTTGTCGAGGCGGAAGAGCCGACGGATGTGGGAGCGGATCTGATGGCGGGCTCCCTGATCAAGAATCCGGGCGGCGGGCTGGCGCCGATCGGAGGCTATATTGTCGGGAAGAAAGAGTATGTGGATCAGGCTGCTTACCGGCTGACGACGCCGGGGCTCGGGAAAGAGGTCGGAGCTTCTCTCGGTGTGCTGCAGTCCTTCTATCAGGGGTTTTTCCTTGCTCCGGTTGTGACCGCCGCGGCGTTAAAAGGAGCCATTTTTGCGGCGAACATATATGAGACGCTCGGCTTTCCCGTTGTGCCGAATGGAAGAGAGAGCAGACATGATATCATACAGGCGGTGGAGTTTGGCACGCCGGAAGGCGTCGTCGCGTTCTGCCAGGGAATTCAGGCAGCGGCGCCGGTTGACAGTTATGTGACTCCGGAGCCCTGGGAGATGCCCGGATATGACAGCAAGGTGATCATGGCGGCGGGCGCTTTCGTACAGGGGTCCTCGATCGAGCTGAGCGCGGACGGGCCGATCAAGCCTCCGTATGCGGTCTATTTCCAGGGGGGACTTACATGGCCGCACGCGAAAATCGGAATTCTGATGTCGCTTCAGAAGCTGTATGAAAAAGGAATTGTCAGACTGTGATGGAAGGCAGGACAGAGGCAGGAGGTGGGCGCAGATTCAGATGAAACGGGTAATTGTAGTGGGGGCAGGGGCCTCCGGCATGATGGCGGCGATCACCGCAGCGAAGAACGGTGCGGCCGTCACTGTGGTGGATGCGATGGACCGCGCCGGAAAAAAGATTCTGCTGACCGGAAACGGCAGGTGCAATCTGACACATGTGGATGAGCGTCCGGAGGAGTCCTGTTTTGGCGCAGAGCGCGTCTGGATCCGGGAAGTTATGCGGCATCTGATGCCGGAAGACGTGAGGCGCTTTTTTCTGGAACTCGGCCTTCCCACCTTTGAAAAAAATGGATACGTCTATCCGGTCACGGGGCAGTCATCTTCTGTGACAGCAGTGTTGACATCAGAGATGAGGCGGCTTAAAATAAAACTGAAACTGTCGGAAAAGATTCTGGCGCTGGAGAAGGATGGAACTATCTGGAAAGTCCGGACGGACTCCTGGTGCTATGAAGGAGATGCGGTGATCCTTGCCTGCGGTTCGAAAGCGGCTCCCAGGACCGGGTCAGACGGAAGCGGATATGAGCTGGCAAAGATGGCGGGACACAGAATCAGAGCGGTACAGCCTGCACTGACGCCTGTTCTCTGCGAGGGAGACTTCTTTCAGGCTGTGGCAGGGGTAAGATGCAGGGCTACGGTTTCTTTGTACCGGGTTACAAAGAAGGAACCGCGAAAGGGACCAGGGAGAGAATCAGAAAAGGAATCCGGCAGAAAACCAGAGGAAAAGAGGCTGATTCGCAGGGAAAGCGGCGAACTTCTCTGGACCGGTTACGGGGTGTCGGGAATTCTTGTTTTTCAGCTGAGCCGTTTCATATCAACCAGCAGCAGTCCGGAAAAGGAACTGATCCTGGAGGCGGATCTGCTGCCGGATCTGTCGGAAGAAGATCTGGCCGGGATTCTCCGGATGAAGGCGAAGGCACTTGGACAGGAGAAGCTTCCGGCGCTGCTTGCGGGATTTCTGAATGAAAAGCTGATTCCGGTGATTTTAAAAAGAGCGGGAATGACAAAAAAGAATTCCTGTGAAGAAATGGCGGGGGACAGGGAACTGCTCGGCAGGCTGGTTTGGTCAATCAAACATTTCCGGCTGATTCCGAGGGGGACGAAATCCTTTGACACCTGTCAGGTGTGCGCCGGCGGAGTTGATACGGCGCAGGTTGACTGCCGGACACTTGAATCAGGGCTTCAGAGCGGCCTGTATTTTGCGGGGGAGATTCTGGATGTGGACGGACTCTGCGGGGGATACAACCTGCAGTGGGCCTGGGCAAGCGGATATACCGCGGGCCGGGCGGCCGCGCAGAGCGGATCGGCCAAAATCAGCTGATTTCCGGCGTAAATCCGGCGCAGCGAGTGAGCTGTCTGTTTTGCTGTTTACCATTTCAATACGGCTGTAACACAATATTTTACATACAGCATTATGATCTACGGAAAGAGAAAGGAGGAAGGCAACTATGAAAAAGGATGATCTGAAGCGGATATTTTATCAGTCTCTGACGGGGTTTGCCTCGCTGGCGCTGGCGATTCTGCTTTTTTTCTGTATGCGGTACTTTGATCAGATACGGGGAACCCTCTCGTGGCTGATGGGAGTTCTTACGCCGTTTGTCTATGGAGGAGTGCTTGCCTATCTGCTGAAAACGCCGTGCAACTTTCTGGAGGTAAGGATCAGAGAAAAACTTCCGGAAAAAGCGAAGAGATTTGCGCATGCGTCGACAGTGCTGCTCGTGATGATCCTGACGATCTTTGTTATTTATTTCCTGCTCAGTATTGTTCTGCCGGAAATGGTGAACAGTATCGTCACTCTGGTCAAGGTTGTGCCGAGAGAGCTCGACCGCTTTTCCAGATGGCTCATCAAGGAGCTGGAAGGCAATGAAGTAGCGCAGAACTATGTGAGCACCGGAATGGCCAATATTGAGAAAAAGCTTCAGGACTGGGCGGGCAACGATCTTCTTCCCACGCTCCAGGGAGTGATGGGAGGATTCGCAAATACAGTCGGCTCGGTACTTGGAATTGTCAAGGATGTGGTCATCGGAGTCATCATCTGCATTTATCTGCTGCTTGGACGCAAGACGTTTGCGCGGCAGGGCAAAGCTCTGATCTATGCCGCGTTCAGACCGGACTGGGCGGATAAAATTCTGGAAGAGATTGATTTTATCGACAAAACGTTTGTGGGATTTTTCGGCGGAAAGATTCTCGACAGCGCGATTGTCGGTCTGATCTGCTACGTGTTCTGCCTGATTATGACATTTACGATGAACTTCAAGAATGCGGTGCTCATCAGCGTCATCATTGGAGTGACCAATATCATTCCGTATTTCGGACCGTTTATCGGGGCAATTCCTTCGGCGCTGCTGATTTTGATCAACAGCCCGGTGAACTGTGTGATCTTTATTATCTTTGTCGTGATTCTGCAGCAGTTTGACGGAAATATTCTTGGACCGAGGCTGCTTGCAAACAGCGTGGGTCTCACGGGATTCTGGGTACTGTTCTCAATCACGCTGTTCCAGGGACTGCTTGGCTTTGTCGGGATCCTGATCGGGGTGCCTGTGTTTGCGGTCATCTACGACCTGGTGAGAAGAATGATCCGCAGAGGACTGCGCAGTCATGGAAGGGAGGATCTTCTGGAAATGGAGGAGACTTCAGATCTGACAGAAGACGCGGCAGAAGAACCTGTGCAGACCGCTTTTGAGGGTGACGACGGCAGGGGAAAACCGGGTTCGGATGCAGACATGGCAGAGAGTCAGACAGAGTCCGGAAATGAAGGGTAAAAAGAATGGAAAACGGACGGGAGGAAGCGGCAGATGATACGCATCAGTGAACTGAAATTGAAGCCGGATCACACGACGGATGACCTGGAGCATGAGATCCGGAAAATCCTGCGGCTGAAAAAAGAGGATTTTACCTATGAGATCATGCGCCAGTCCATTGACGCAAGAAAAAAGCCGGAGCTGTTTTATGTCTATACTGTGGATGTGTCAGCTGCGCATGAATCGTCCGTCGTGCGCCGTGCCAGAAACAAAAAAGTAATTTGCATTGAAAAGAAGGAATACCACTTTCCGTATGGAAGAGAAAACTTGTTAAAATCCGGGTCGGAAGCGGACAGGCCGGTCATCGTCGGGAGTGGCCCCGCCGGACTTTTCTGTGCGCTGATGCTCTCACGCGCCGGACTCCGGCCGCTTGTGCTTGAGAGAGGACAGTGTGTGGAGGAGCGGATGCGCACGGTCGAACATTTCTGGAGGACCGGGGAACTGAATCCGGAGTCCAACGTACAGTTTGGAGAAGGAGGAGCGGGAACGTTCTCCGACGGGAAGCTGAACACGCAGATCAAGGATCCGACAGGAAGAATTCGTTTTGTATTAAAAACGTTCGTGGAGGCCGGGGCTGAGCCGGAGATCCTTTACCGCCAGAAACCGCACATCGGGACGGATGTTCTGATGGATGTGGTGAGA
This sequence comes from uncultured Lachnospiraceae bacterium, assembly GCA_947626965.1. Lineage (GTDB taxonomy): Bacteria > Bacillota > Clostridia > Lachnospirales > Lachnospiraceae > Choladousia. The sequence goes on along the minus strand of CANQUH010000003.1, from coordinate 33,058 downwards.
CATATCCGAAAGGAAATACAGTCTCTTGGAGGAGAATTCCGGTTTGGCCACTGTCTGGAGAAAATAGAACAGGCAGGAAATCAGAAGATGTGCCTTTATGTCAGAAACAGGGAAGCTTTCAAAGCGGAAGCTTCCCAGTGTTTTGAACGGGAAAGCAAAGAAGATGCGGCCGGGGAAGGTTCTTTTGCCGGGATGGACGGCATGACTGGCGGAAACGTGAAAAGTCAATCCGGATACAGGCGGTACAGGATAGAAGCGCGAAATGTTGTGCTTGCGATCGGGCACAGTTCCCGCGACACGTTTGGCATGCTGGAAGAGCTGGGGCTTTCCATGCAGGCGAAGGCATTTGCGGTCGGCCTGAGGATGGAACATCCGCAGTCTCTGATTGATCAGGTGATGTATGGGGAAGACTGTCCGTACGAACTGGAGGCGGCACCGTACAAGGTCACACATAAATGCAGGAACGGACGCGGCGTCTATTCTTTCTGCATGTGCCCGGGCGGGTATGTCGTAAATGCCTCCTCAGAGCCGGGACGCCTTGCAGTGAACGGTATGAGCTACAGCAAAAGAGACGGGGAGAACGCGAACAGCGCGATTGTGGTCACGGTCACGCCGCAGGACTATGATGCGGTACGGCCGCTTGACGGAATGCATTTTCAGGAACGGCTTGAGGAGGCAGCCTACCGCTGCGGAAACGGAAAGATACCGGTACAGCGTTACGGTGACTATAAAGAGAATAGAAAGACAGAACGGTTTGGTTCCGTGCGCCCGCAGATGAAAGGCGGGTATGAACCGGCGAATCTCCGCGAAATACTCCCGGAAGAACTGAATCAGTCTCTGATTGAGGGAATCGAGGCCTTTGGAAAGAAAATCCGGGGATTTTCAGAGGAAGACGCGCTGCTCTCCGGCGTTGAGAGCCGGACTTCTTCCCCTGTCAGGATTCTGCGGGGGGACGACTGTCAGAGCTCTGTTTCCGGAATTTTTCCCTGCGGGGAAGGGGCCGGATATGCAGGGGGGATTACTTCGGCGGCTGTGGATGGGATCCGGGTGGCGGAGGCCATCTGCCGCATGATTGACAGAAGGAAGGGTGAAAACGATGTATGAACTGATACAGGCAGGAGAAAAAAGCTACTATATTAACTGCCCGGCCAAAATCGGCGTCTATGATGCGGGCGAAGGCAGTGTCTACCTGATCGACAGCGGCAGCGACAAGGAAACAGGAAGGAAAGTCAGACAGATTCTGGACAGGAACGGCTGGCATCTGAAGGGGATTCTGAATACGCACTCAAACGCCGACCATATTGGAGGGAACCGCTATCTTCAGAACCAGACCGGCTGCAAAGTGTTTGCAGGAGGAATCGAGGCGGCGTTCACGAAATATCCGGTTCTTGAACCTTCTTTTCTTTACGGTGGCTATCCGTGCAGAGATCTGAGACATAAGTTTCTGCTGGCGCAGGACAGTGTGGTTTCGGATTTCTCAGATGAGGATTTTCCGAAAGAAGTGGAAATCATTCCTCTGCCTGGTCATTTCTTTGATATGACGGGGTTCCGCACTCCGGATCAGACCGTATTTCTCACGGACTGCATCAGCAGCAGAACGACACTTGAAAAATACGCGGTTTCTTTTATCTATGATGTGGAGGCTTATCTGAAAACTCTGGACGCGGTGGAAAAAATGGAAGCGGCATTGTTTGTACCTGCTCACGCGGAAGCCTCGGAGGATGTGAAGGAGCTTGTGCAGTTCAACCGTGCGAAGGTACATGAAGTGGCGGAGCGGATTCTTGAAATCTGCACAGAGCCGCTTAACTTTGAGAAGATTCTTCAGCAGGTATTTGCGGGATACGGCCTCACGATGAATTTTGAGCAGTATGCCCTGGCGGGGAGCACAGTGCGTTCCTACCTGGCGTGGCTGAAGGATCAGGGAAGGATGTCGGCGGAATTTACAGATAATCTGCTGCTGTGGCGGACGGTGAGATAAAATAAGATAAGGTGGTGGAAGCCGGAATGAGCGGCAAACTGGAAAAGCTGAAAAATTATATTCATGATCTGGGCAGCGTGGCTGTTGCGTTTTCGGGCGGCGTGGATTCCACGTTTCTGATGAAGACCGCACACGATGTTCTGGGAGAAAAGGCGGCCGCGGTCACGGTCAGTTCCTGTTTTGTCCCGGTGCGTGAGTTGAATGAAGCCCGGGAATTTTGTGAGAAAGAGGGGATCCGGCAGATCATTGTCGAGGCGGATGTGCTTCATATAGAAGGAATTGCCTCCAATCCGAAAAACCGCTGTTATCTGTGCAAGCGTGCGATTTTTGCAGAGATTAAGAGAGTGGCCAGAGAGATTGGGGCCGCCTGTGTTGCGGAAGGTTCAAATCTTGATGATCTGGGTGATTACCGGCCGGGGCTGCAGGCCATAGCTGAACTTGGAGTCAGAAGTCCGCTGCGGGAGACAGGGCTGACCAAGCAGGAGATCCGTGCGTATTCAAAAGAACTGGGGCTTCCGACCTGGGAGAAGCCGTCGTATGCCTGCCTCGCTTCGAGATTCGTCTATGGAGAGGAGATCACGGTGGAGAAACTTGCCATGACAGACCAGGCGGAGCAGCTGCTGCTGGATCTCGGATTCCGGCAGATGCGTGTCCGGGTTCACGGAACGATGGCCCGGATTGAGCTTTTGCCCGAACAGTTTGGAAAACTGATGGAGCCGGAGATTCGGGAAAAAGTTGAGGTAAAATTCAGGGAGTATGGATTTACCTATGTGACGCTTGATCTGCAGGGTTACCGGACCGGAAGCATGAACGAAACTCTGACAGAATCTGCCGGTGGAGTGGGAAACGACAGTAGTCAGAAAGGATAGGAATTTTCAAAGGAAGAGCCGCTGACTCCCCTGGCTGCAAAGCACGATCTGGAAACGGAAGAGGATCATCGCCGGGGAAGTCGTTAAGGATCTGCCGTGTGATGCGGTTAAAAGAGCGGGAAGCGTGTTTGAGGAGACAGGAAGACAATGAAAATAGAGGAACTGGTACAGAAAGCGGATACCATCACGATTGTAGATATGAGGCGCCGTGAGGATTATGAGAAAGAGACTTTTCCGGGGGCCATTCATATGGGGGAAGAGATATCCAGAGAAAAACTGGAATGTATTCCGAAGGACCGGCCGGTCTGTTTTATGTGCTATACGGGGCAGAAAAGCGACGAGACAGCGAAGGAATTCTCAGAAGAGGGATTTGAGGCGTACAGTCTTGAAGGCGGGTACCGGGCATATCTGCGCTATAAACTGCAGAAGCTGACGGGAGAGCAGGACCGTATGGAAGAGCGCGCCAGGCAGGCGGAGCGCAGCATCATCAAAAAATTCCGGCGGGAGCTGTGGTGCCGTTTTACAAAGGCCATCAAAGATTATGAGCTGATTAAGGACGGAGATAAAATTGCCGTCTGTATTTCAGGAGGCAAGGATTCCATGTTGATGGCGAAGCTGTTTCAGGAACTGTACCGGCATGGAAGAAGGAATTTTGAACTGGTCTTTCTCGTTATGAATCCCGGTTATAACGCGGTAAATTATCAGACAATTCTCGACAACGCAAAGCTTCTGCAGGTACCGGTCACGGTATTCTACTCACAGATTTTTGATATTGTGGCGGGCGAGGAAACTTCCCCCTGCTATCTGTGCGCGCGGATGAGGAGAGGGTTTCTCTATAATAAAGCGCGTGAGCTTGGCTGCAATAAGATTGCGCTCGGACATCATTATGATGACGTGATCGAAACGATTCTGATGGGGATGCTGTACGGAGGACAGGTGCAGACGATGATGCCGAAGCTGCACAGTGTGAACTTTGAGGGGATGGAGCTGATCCGGCCGCTGTATCTGATCCGGGAAAAAGATATTATCCGCTGGGCGGAGTACAATCAGCTCCACTTTATTCAGTGCGCCTGCCGGTTTACCGAAAACTGCGCTTCCTGCGGAGGGACTGAGAAAGGTTCGAAACGCGCGGATGTCAAAAAATTGATCAGCCAGCTTGCAAAGGAAGATCCCGTGATTGAGAGCAACATATTCAAAAGTGTTGAAAATGTAAATCTCCACACGGTTATCGCCTACAAGAAAGACGGAGTGCGGCATCACTTTCTGGAGGAATATGACAGATGAAAAAAGGAAGGAAATATCTGATCTGGACAGCGGGCATGCTTCTAGTTTTTCTGCTGGCGGTTTCGTTCGGCAGTACAAAGGCGGAGGCCGCGAAGCCTTCCGCTCTCCATGTGGAAGGGACAAGACTTGTAAACGCGAAGGGCAGGACCGTACAGCTCAGGGGAGTCAGTACGCACGGGCTTTCCTGGTTCCCGCAGTACGTGAACCAGAAGGCGTTCACGTACATGAAAAAGAAATGGAAGATCAATGTGGTGCGTCTGGCGATGTATACGGCGGAGTACAACGGGTACTGCACCGGAGATGACCAGAACCGGAAAAATCTGGAGAAGCTGATTGACAAAGGCGTCCGCTATGCTGCAAAGGCGGGATTGTATGTGATTATTGACTGGCACATTCTGAGTGACGGGAATCCGGGGACGTATCAGACGCAGGCGGTTTCTTTTTTCAGGAAGATGGCCAAAAAGTATAAAGGATATTCGAATGTCCTCTATGAAATCTGCAATGAACCAAACGGAGGTGCAGGGTGGGGGACGATTCGTTCCTATGCGGACACGGTTGTAAAGACCATACGAAAGTATGACAAAAAGGCGGTCATTCTTGTCGGAACGCCGACGTGGTCGCAGGATGTGGATGAAGCGGCAAAGGATCCGCTTAAAGGATATGGAAATCTGATGTACACGCTGCACTTTTATGCCGGGACACACGGACAGTATCTCCGCGATAAGGCCCAGGCGGCTCTCAACGCCGGACTGCCTCTTTTTGTGTCGGAATTTGGTATTTCGGATGCGTCCGGAAACGGCGGTCTGAATATGGAGGAAGGAAAACAGTGGCTGGATTTCCTTGACAAGAATAAAATCAGCTATGTTGCCTGGAATCTTTCGAACAAGGATGAGAGCTCTGCTCTGATCAGATCATCCTGTCAGAAAGTTACGGGATGGAAAAAGGATGATCTCAGTGACTGGGGCAGATGGTATGCCGCCCGGTTGTCCTGAATGTGAAAATTCAGGACAGCGGCTGACGGATGTCCGAATGATGAAGCATTTCTGCTGGTCATGGAGTGAACTGCAGCTAATGGCTCATTGCCTGCGGGAATAAAACGGGAGAAGTCGGAATGATTTCTCCCGTTTTGTGTTATACTATAACTGAAGCGGGATTGGGATCATAATCTAAATTTTCACAGAATGTTCACAGAAAAAATTAAAATCAGGGTTGACAATATTTAATGCAAGTGTTATAGTTCAAATAGAACAAAGGGAACAAATAGAATAAGGCGCACAGAAAAAAATTTCCTGGTGCGATGTTCCATTGTCAGAGAACTATTCATATATTCATAATAAAGGAGAGATGATTTATGTTGATGCCGAGTATTTTTGGAGAAAGATTATTTGATGATTTTATGAGTTTTCCGTTTGGAGGTTTCCGTTCAGATTCTCTGATGAAGACGGATGTGAAGGATCTTGGACAGAATTATGAACTGGATATTGATATGCCTGGTTTCCAGAAAGAAGATATCAATGCGGAACTGAAGGACGGGTACCTGACAATTCAGGCAGCGGCAGACAGAAGCAATGACGAGAAGGATCAGCAGGGCCGCTATATCCGCCGCGAGCGCTATTCCGGTTCCTGCCGCAGAAGCTTCTATGTCGGGGAGAATGTAACGCAGGAGGATATCAAAGCGAAGTTTGAGAACGGTATTCTGAGGCTTGAGGTTCCGAAGAAGGAAGAGCAGCCAAAAGTTGAGGAAAAGCATTTGATCGCGATTGAGGGATAAGGACGCCGCGGGGCGTCCCCCCAAAGCGGCGCTGTTCCAGCTGTTTGCACAGATAATACAGAGGCGGGGAGAGATCCCCGCTTTTTATACTGCAGGAAATTCTATAGAATTTAAGAAAACATTTCGTGACAAATCCTGTGAATGAGATTATACTGGAGAAAACAAGATAGAAACGGGGACGATGTTTATGGTAACTCGTGCGGACAGGAAGCGGATTGGTATCATGACTGCGATCGCTTTGATGTTGTGTGTGACGGCTGTCGGAAGTCCTGTATCTGTTTTGCAGGCTGAGGAACAGACAGTATCGCAGGTTTCAGAAGAACCGGGACAGTATACGGTTCCGGACGGCTGGAGTGAGGATACGTCTGCGGAAACGGAAACAGGAAAGATTTACAGATATTCAGAGAAACTGGAGGAAGAGGCCTCTTCGTCGGTTACGTGCAGTTATATGACGACAAATTATATGACGACAGAGTATGAGCAGCTGCGGGACATGCTCACAAATGATATTGTGTACAGCAGGGTAAATGCTCAGATCAGCACGAACGCGGCCTATACGGACAATAAAGATTATCTTTATATTCTGACAGCGGATGACGCGTCGCTTGATTATCGGGAGATCTTTTATTATGTAGTGGGGGATCTGAAATGTTTCTGTGCAGCGGTGAAGGAGTACCGCAGCGAGGCGGACGAGGCCCGAAGCGCGCAGAGGTCAACGCCTGAGGAAGTCGGAAAGCAGATTGCCGCGGGCTTCACATGGAAGTAAAACAGCAGGAAACTTAAAGGGGAGAACAGTTATGATTCAGGATATTGGAACGGGAAGATATCACAATGAATACCGGCCGGCTGTCCCGGAAAAGAACAGCCGCGTACTTTGTTACCGGAAAAATGAACTTCTTCTGAGAAAGCGGGAGGACGGACTTTCGTTTCTGACGTATGAGGAGACTGAGAAGATACAGCCGGAGAAAGGCGCCTATACTTATCTTTTTTTGATTGACAAAACAAGATATTATCTGCTTCAGGGAATTTCGGAAGATCAGTTTCCGGGTACAGAGTGGATGAAAATTTCCGGGCTGAGACAGAACGGTCCCAGGGACGCCGCATTTGCCGGGGTGACGGGATATCAGCTCTGGAGCTGGTACAATGCGCGGCGTTTTTGTCCCGCGTGCGGGAAGCAGATGCTCCACGATGAGAAAGAGCGGATGATGAGATGCCCCGCATGCGGGCAGACGGAATATCCAAAGATCTGTCCGGCTGTGATCGTCGGGGTGACGCATGGCGACCGGCTGCTTTTGACGAAATATGCGGACCGGGATTTTAAGCGGTATGCGCTGATTGCTGGTTTTGCCGAGATTGGGGAGACGATCGAGGAGACGGTGCATCGGGAAGTGATGGAAGAGACCGGCCTTAAAGTGAAAAATCTGAAATATTACAAGAGTCAGCCCTGGTCTTTTACGGATACGCTTCTGTTTGGATTTTTTGCCGAGCTTGACGGGGACGACACGGTTCATCTTGACGACCATGAGCTTTCGCTTGCGAGATGGTGTACGAGAGATGAGATTCCCGAGAACGACGGGATAAGTCTGACACGGGAGATGATGCAGGTATTTAAAGATGGAGGTCCGCGGGCGGATTGAAAAGGAAAGGATCCGGGTTTGCCCGGGCCGAAAATCCGGACAGGGACTGCAGCGGTGTGGGATGCGCGTCAGAGAGTGGACGGCATCCCGTTTTGATGCACAGGCCCAGGCAGGGAAACCAGCTGCTGACGCAGCACCTGGGCCGCGCAGACGAGCAGGAGGGAAAACCGCCTCCTCCTCGATCAGGCCCAGGCGGCGCAACACCTGGGCCGCGCAGACGAGCAGGAGGGAAAAACCGCCTCCTACTCGATCGCAGGCCCGCTTTGTCAGGAATGCTGATGCAGATATTTTTCCCGCGTTGCAAGTCCTCCGCGGATATGCCGTTCCTTTTTGTTGACGTCAAGTACTTTGCGCGTCTCAGCGGCGAGAGAGGGATTGAGCTGGCTGAGACGCTCCGTTACATCTTTATGTACCGTGCTCTTGCTGATCCCGAATTTTTTTGCGGCATCGCGCACGGTAGTGCTGTTGTCAATAATGTAGTTTGCTATGTTAAGCACCCGCTCTTCTATGTAATCCTTCAAGGAAAAATCCCCCGGAAAGCCTGTTTTTACAGTGTATGCAGAGGAGCGGAGGGTTATGAAGCTGGTTTATACGCTTAATCTGGTCTGCAGGGGCAGAGCCGGCTCCCCGGAATTTCGGATTCTCACTGACATCCGCGGGTGCGCTGGCGGTACTCTCTTGGGCTGATGCCCTCAATCCTCCGGAAGGACTGAGAGAAATAGCTCAGCGAAGAAAATCCCAGAACTCTGGCGATGTGAGTCAGGCTGTGGTCCGTCTCGGACAGGAGAAACCGGCTCTCCTCGATCCGGCGCCGGGTCAGATAGCGGATGGGAGAGAGACCGTATTCCTTCTGAAAAGCGTGAACCAGATAGTATTTGCTCAGATTGGCCATGGAGGCCAGCTGTTCCAGGGTGAGATTCTCCTTGAAGTGGCTGTCGATATACCGCCGCACAAGGCTGCACTCCCGGCTGGATTTCGAACAGGGGACGACGGGCTGAAGAACAGCTGCTTCCCGGCGCCGCAGCAGAAGAAGGATGACCTGCAGGAGGCTGTGGCACACGGCCTCATACCCGGGCTGCGCGGCTTCCGCCTCCTGGAGAAGCATCCGCATGCAGGCCGCGGCATGCCGCTGATCGGAAAACCGGTGGAGAATTGTGTAGCCGTCGGGGTCACTGTGCGTTTCAAGTCCTTCCACGCCGAGCACTACGTATCTCATGGGGTCTCCGGGGTCGCTGGTTTCCGTGTGAGGTACGCCGCCATTGACGATGATGAAATCGTCCGCTGTTACAGGTACGACGGTATTGCCCACATGGAGCAGGCCATGGCCGCCGGTGACGAGAAAGAGTTCCGTGCAGTCATGGGTATGGGGAGAGGAGTTCCACTCCTCGCTGTACTGTGTCTGCGTGACGTAGAGCAGCCAGGCCTGCTCTGTCTCTTGCACAGTGTCCCTTCGGCGAAGAATATACTGCTGTGTGCTCATGCCTGTCCCTCCCTTCTTTCTGTAAAAACTGCCGGCACTTCTACAGCTGTAATGTAAAAATGCATAAAAAATTTCTCTTTTTTATTATAAATCAAACAGACATTTCCCACAAGAAAAAGATAATGATTATTCCTTTTTACTAATTTTATATGGAAAGACAGGAAATATTTTGCCTAAAAATAATAGAAAAAGCAAAAAAACTAAAAATTATAGCAAGAATGATATTGTTTTGAAATGACAAAAGCGTATAATATTTTTATAGAATAAAGAAACTGAATCAATATATTTTACAAAAATAAGGAGGTAGACGAATGAAACGATTAATGAGTATGCTTCTTGTACTGACCATGATTTTCTCACTGACAGTCATGAGCAGTACCGCGCTCGCAGCTGACGGCGTGGAGATTAATTTCTGGTCCATGTGGAACGAGGGCGAGCCGCAGGCCACTGTTATTGCCGAAGCTGCTGAGGCTTTTGAGCAGGAGACTGGAATCCACGTGAATATTGAGTGGAAAGGCCGCGATATCAATACGCTGCTGACAGCCTCTCTCAGTTCCAAAGATGCCATCGATATCTTCGAGGATGATTACAACAGGATCGGACAGGTTTATACTGAGTGGACTTATGATCTGACTGAGATGGCTGAGGCCGCCGGGTATGAAGGCTATGACTGCTTCAACAATCAGGCCATTGCCTGGGCAGGATACCTGAACAGCATCACTGAGCAGCCGCAAGTGGGCGGCGTGTTCTACAACAAAGCTGCTTTTGAGACGGCGGGAATCGAGGCGGAGCCCACAACCTGGGCGGAATTCCTGGATGTCTGCGCAAAACTGAAGGAGGCGGGCATCGCCCCCATCGCTCAGGATGGCGCGTATACCAATTTCTCGTTCTATTATCATCTGGTCCGCTACCTGGGAGAGGACGGTATTGCCGAACTTCGTGATAACGGCGGCTGGGCAGACAATGCACAGGCTGTGCAGGCCGCGCAGGACATCATCGATCTGGTCAATGCAGGCTATCTGGCCGACGGAGCTCCTGACGAGTATCCTGCCAGTCAGACCAAGGTTGGCCTTGGCGAAGCGGCCATGGTCGTCTGCGCCAACTACGTGACCGCTGAGGTCAACGCTGCGATAGGTGAGGAGGTTGACTGGGGCCTGTTCAATTATCCTGCGGTTGAGGGCGGAGCGGAGCCTGCGGCAGCCTATGCCGGCGCCAATTCTCTGGCTGTCGCTTCCTACAGCGAGCATCCTCAGGAGGCTTTCGATTTCATTATGTACCTGGTTACCGGTGAGTGGGATCAGAAGATGGCCGATACAGCGGCCCAGATTCCGGCTGATCCAAACAATACCGCCCCTGCCTCTCTGGACGGAACCATCGAGACCCTGAAGGCGGCCGACAAGCCTATGACCTGGTGCGGTTCTCTGAATACGCATCCTGCGTGGGATTCCATGAAGACTCTGTTCACGGAACTGTTTGAAGGTAAGTATGAGGACGGCGCTGCTTTCTGTGCCGCCATGGATGCTCTCTATTGAGATTCCTGCGGAGGAATGAGATAAGGCGGCACTTCGGTGCCGCCTGGTTTATTATATTCCCGCACGCAAGACTCGCGGGCGAGTCTTGGATTATGGAGGTACTGCCCAAATGAAGAAAAATAAAACGCTGATTTTCCTGTTTATCGCGCCCACAGTGATTTGTCTGCTCCTGATGTACGTCTATCCTGTCCTCAGAACAGCGGTTATGAGTTTTTTCCAGGTGGAAGATCTCACGGCCGATCTGAGCGACTGGAGTTTCAACGGCGTTGATAATTACGTAAAGATTTTTCACAATGCCGGATTTGTCACGTCGCTGAAAAATTTTCTGGCGATCTGGATCGTGGGAGGCGTGATCACTTTGTCCCTGGCTATGCTGATGGCGGTGATTCTGACCAGCGGCATCCGTTTTCAGGGCTTTTTCCGGGCAGCGATTTATCTGCCCAACGTGGTGTCTGCCGTAGCCCTGGCCACTATGTGGGTCCAGTATATATTCAATTATGATTATGGTCTTCTCAATCAGTTTGTGACACTGCTTGGCTTTGACAAAATACGCTGGCTGGGTACGGACGCCAAGCTCTGGGCCATGATCGCCGCGTATATCTACGGCAGCATTGGCTATTACATGCTGATCTACATCAGCGGTATTGAGGGGATTCCCACGGATCTCTACGAGTCCGCTACCATCGATGGAGCCGCGAAGAGTACGCAGTTTTTCCGGATTACGCTTCCTCTTCTGAAGGGGATTATCAAGACGACGATTACGTTCTGGACAATCAATGCCGCTACGTTTTATCTCTGGTCGAAGCTTTTTTCTCCGGTTCAGACAGAGGGATCGACAATCGTTCCGGTGGTGTATCTGTATGACACCGTGTTTGGAGGAAAAGGCGTGGTGACTCGAGATGCCGGAGCCGGAGCCGCCGTGGGCGTGGTGCTGACGCTGATTATCATCGCTGTGTATCTGGTTACGGAACGGCTGCTGCGCAGCAATGATCTGGAATACTGAGAGGAGGGGGAGCAATGAAGAAGACAAGGCAGAAATTCAACTGGAAACGCGAAATCAGAATGCTTCCCGGCTATCTCGTGGTTCTTCTCTATGTGGGGATTATGGTGGTCATGCTCAGCTGGATCATAGGGGCAAGCCTTTCCACATCCAGAGAGATTCTGACCGGCAGAGTTTTGAATTTTGAGTCCGGCTTTCACTGGGAAAACTATATCACCGCATGGAAGACGCAGAATGTATCCATTTTTTTCGGAAACTCTCTTCTCTATTCCGTGGTCTCCTGCGCGGGAGTTCTGCTGATCGCCGCCCCGTCGGCCTATGTGCTCAGCCGGTGGCATTTTGTGGGGAGCCGGATCATCCGCATCGCCCTGGTTATTGCCATGAGCGTGCCTGCGATTATGATCATTATGCCTCTGTACACGCTGGCGGTCCGGTGGGGCATCCGCGGCCGGATTCTGCTGGTCGCGCTGTATATCTTCATGAGAGTGCCTTATACGGCCATCTATATGCTTGACTTTTTTGCCACTTTGAGTCACGATTATGAGGAGGCGGCGGCCATAGACGGCTGTTCGGCCGGCAGGACTTTCTGGGTCATCATGCTGCCGCTCATTCAGCCGGCCATCATCACAGTCACGATCTTTAATTTCCTTTCCGTCTGGAACGAGTTCTTTATGGCGCTGATTTTTACCAGCAGCAAGGAGATGACCCCTGTGGGCGTGGGTCTTCTGCAAATCGTCAATTCCATGAAGTACAGCGGAAACTACGGCGGCATGTTCGCGGCGGTGATTATCGTCTTTCTTCCGACGTTCCTGCTTTATCTGGCTATGTCCCGGCGGATTATTTCCGGTGTTACGGCAGGAGGCGTGAAGGGATAACAGAGTGGAGAGCGCAGGGATTCGGAGCCGAAGATGTATCTGAATCCCGCGCGCAAAACTCGCAAGCGAGTTTTGAATAAGGAGGATTCATCCATGAAAAAGACAAAAGGCCGCGTGACAATCCCAACTGACCGGGATGTGGTTCCGGAGACGCTGGAGATTCTGAACCGGTGGGGCGCGGATGCCGTCCGTGACTGCGACGGCACCGATTTCCCGGAACAGCTAAAGGATGTGGACGCCAGAATCTACGCTACTTACTATACTACCCGGAAGGACAACGCCTGGGCGGAGGCGAATCCCGACGAGGTGCAGCAGTGTTATATCATGACCGGATTTTACACCGCGGCAGAAGACAGGCCGCTTTCCATCCCTCTTATGCAGGGGGTGAGTCCGGAACTGATGGCGGTGAACGACCGGGATGACATCCGCCGCTGGTGGGAGGTGATGGACCGCACGGCGGCCCGGCCTCTGGAACCGGATGCCTGGCGCTATGACAGCGCGGATGGATGCGTGACGATTGAAAAGCCGGAGCCGTTTCACGATTACACGGTCAGTTTTCTCGCTTATCTTATCTGGGACCCGGTACATATGTACAACGCCGTCACCAATGGATGGAAGGATTTTGAGCATCAGATTACCTTTGATGTGCGACAGCCCAAAACCCACGCGTTTTCTCTGGAACGGCTGCGCTGTTTTATCCGGGAGCATCCTTATGTGGATGTGATCCGCTACACCACTTTTTTCCATCAGTTCACGCTTGTCTTTGATGAGCTTAAGCGGGAGAAGTATGTGGACTGGTACGGTTACTCTGCCTCCGTGAGCCCTTATATTCTGGAACGCTTCGAGCGGGAGGCCGGATATCCCTTCCGTCCGGAGTACATCATCGATCAGGGATACTACAACAATCAGTATCGCGTTCCGTCCAGGGAATATAAGGATTTTCTGGCGTTCCAGCGGCGGGAGGTGGCCGCCCTTGCCAGAGAGCTGGTGGACATCACGCACGAGATGGGGAAGGAAGCCATGATGTTCCTGGGGGATCACTGGATCGGCACAGAGCCGTATATGGACGAGTTCGCCTCAATAGGTCTGGACGCGGTGGTGGGAAGCGTGGGCAACGGCTCTACGCTCCGGCTGATTTCTGACATTCCCGGAGTAAGATACACGGAGGGAAGATTTCTGCCGTATTTCTTTCCGGACACCTTCCATCCCGGGGGCGATCCCGTGCGGGAGGCAAAGGAAAACTGGCTGACGGCCCGGCGGGCGATCCTGCGAAAACCTGTGGATCGGATCGGCTATGGCGGCTACCTGAAGCTGGCCTGCCAGTTCCCGGATTTCATTGACTATGTGGAGTCTGTGTGCGGTGAATTCCGGGAACTTTATGACAATATTCAGGGAAAGAAGCCATGGTGTGTCCGGCGGGTCGCGGTACTGAACTGCTGGGGCAGGGCCCGTTCCTGGGGATGCCATATGGTTCATCATGCCCTGTATCAGAAACAGAACTACTCCTATGCCGGTGTGATCGAAGCCCTGTCCGGCGCGCCTTATGAGGTGAAGTTTTTGAGTTTCGATGAACTACTGGAGGATCCTTCTGTGCTGGACGGCATCGATGTGCTGCTGAATATTGGCGATGGGGATACGGCCCACACCGGCGGCGCAGTCTGGGAAAATCCCCGCGTTTCCAGCGCTGTTAAGCGTTTTGTCTGGAATGGCGGCGGATTCATCGGCGTGGGCGAACCCTCAGGGCATCAGTACCAGGGCAGGTATCTCCAGCTGGCAGGAGTTCTGGGAGTGGAGAAGGAGACCGGTTTCACGCTCAACTATGATAAATACAACTGGGAGGAGCACCCGGAGCACTTTATCCTGGCGGATGCCGAAGGTCCTGTGGATTTCGGTGAAGGGAAAAAGAGCATCTACGCTCTTCCGGGCACAACGGTTCTTGTCCAGCGGGACAGAGAAGTGCAGATGGCTGTCCGTGATTTCGGAAAAGGCAGGGCGGTTTATCTGTCCGGGCTGCCGTACTCCTTTGACAACAACCGCCTTCTGCACCGGGCGGTTCTCTGGAGCAGTCACGGGGAAGGAGAGCTAGAGAAATGGTTTTCTTCCAATGTCAGCACGGAGCTCCATGCCTATCCGGGCAACGGCTGTTACTGTGTGGTAAATAACAGTTACGAACTTCAGCAGACGACGGTCTTCACCGACAGAAAATCTTTTCAGATGACTCTGGAGCCTGGCGAGATACAGTGGCATCATGATATATAAATAGGGGAGGATTAACTTATGGCCTGGAACATCCTTTTGTATTTTACAGATCAGCAGCGCGCGGACACCTGCGGCTGCTTCGGACAGCCGCTTGACATCACGCCGAATCTGGACCGTCTCGCGCGGGAGGGTGTGGCGTTTCCGCAGGCGTATTCACCGCAGCCTGTCTGCGGGCCTTACCGGGCGCTTCTCCAGACAGGAAAGTATGCGACGGATACAGGGTGCTTTCGCAACAATATCATGCTTCCGCATGATGTGAAAACGCTGGCAAATTATATGGAGGAGGCTGGCTATGAGACGGCCTATATCGGCAAATGGCATCTGGCAAGCGACGGAGCGCTGGATAAGCCGCCGGTCATCGATCACACGGTCACGCCGGTTCCCCTGGAATACCGCGGCGGTTATACCGGTTTCTGGCGCGCCGCGGATGTGCTGGAGTTTACGTCCCACGGCTACGACGGCTATATTTTTGACGAGAATAACCAGAGACTTGATTTTAAGGGATACCGGGCGGACTGCATCACAGATTTTGCCCTGGAATTTTTTGACCAGAGGGGTAAGAGCAGGCCGTTTTTCATGACGGTGTCGCAGATTGAGCCGCATCACCAGAACGATCATGGGCATTATGAGGGGCCGGATGGATCAAAGGAAAAATACAAAGACTTTGTTCTTCCACCTGATCTGGAAGCGCTGGGAGGCGACGCGCGGGAGGAATATCCGGATTACCTTGGCGCGTGCGCCAGCCTGGATAAGAATCTGGGACGATTGATTGACAGGCTGAAGACGGAGGGTCTTTACGAGAATACGGTGATTTTCTTTTTTTCGGATCATGGTTCGCATTTTCGAACACGGAACCGGGACAGTCACTTAAACGGCGCCGACGATTACAAGCGTTCCGGCCACGACAGCTGCCTGCGCGTGCCGCTGGTGATTGCCGGCGGTCCGTACCGGGGAGGCGTCACGGTGGAGGAACTGGTCAGCACGGAAAGCCTGCCGAAGACGATTCTGGCTCTTGCGGGCGTGGATGTCGGTGATCAGATGATCGGTGAGAATCTGCTCGATGTGGTGACGCGCAAAAATCCGGACCGGTCCAATGAAATTTACGCGCAGATTTCGGAGAGCCGCGTGGGGCGCGTGATCCGCACGCCGGATTACAAGTACGCGGTGTATGCGCCGGGCATTGACGGAGGAGCGCAGGCGTCGGCGGACTACTATGAGGACGATTATCTTTACGATTTGCGCAGAGATCCGTGGGAGCTCCATAACGTGATCAATGAAAAAGAATATGAGGACATAAAGCGGGAACTGAAGGAAAAACTGTTCCGCTGGATTGAAAAAACAGAAGGGAAACGGCCGAATGGATAATCTGAGCCTGCTGGTAAAACCGGCTTCCGGCCTTTGCAATATGGCCTGCCGGTACTGTTTTTACCGCGATGAGATGAATCGTTATAAAGAACTGGATATGCGAATCATGCCGGAGGAAATGATGGAGCTGCTGATCGAGAGGGCATGCGCAGAGGCAAAATCCTCTCTGCGGATCACCTTTCAGGGAGGAGAGCCTACGCTGGCAGGTCTCGGGTACTTCCGCAGGTTTACAGAGCTTGTCCGGGAGAAAAAAAGGAGAGGGACGGCAGTCTCTTATGCCATACAGACAAACGGGCTGCTGATCGACGGCGAATGGGCCAGATTTTTCGCGGAAAATCACTTTCTGGTCGGACTGTCCTTTGACGGGACGCCGCGGATTCACGACGCCAACCGGCCTGACCGCGTCGGCGCGGATACAGCCTCGCGCGTGGAGCGCGCCTGGAAACTTCTGCGGGAACACAGGGTGGAGACAAATCTGCTGTGTGTTGTGACAGAACAGGCCGCAAAAAAGCCGCAGCAGATTTACCGGTATATGAAAGGGATGGGGGCCGTGTATCTGCAGTTTATCCCATGCATTCCGCCTGCGGAAGTCTGCCTGGAAGAACGCAGAGTTCAGGAAAATCAGTTGTTTGTTCAAGATATCCCGTCAGGCCAGACAGCAGGCTGGCAGCTTTCTCCGGATTCATACGCCTATTTCCTGAAGGCGGTCTTTGACCTTTGGTACCGAGACTGGCAGAACGGCGTTTACATCAGTGTGCGCCAGCTGGATGATTATCTGAATCTTCTGATGGGGCGGTATGCGTCCTCCTGCGCCGCCATGGGGCAGTGCGGCGGTTATTTTGCGGTTGAAAATGACGGCAGCGTCTATCCGTGCGATTTTTTTGTGTCGCTGGACTGGTATCTGGGAAATGTCCGCGAGGCGTCGTTCGCGGAGCTTGCGAAGAGCGGAAAAATGACGGAATTTCTCACTGAGACGTATAAGCCGGGAAAATGCCGGGAGTGCGCCTTTTATGGGTTGTGCCGGGGCGGCTGCAAAAATGATTATTACCACATGGGAGAAGGAGAGCGGGAAAACAGGTTCTGCAGCGCCTACCGGGAATTTTTTGCGTACGCGATGGAACGGATGATAAAAGTCGGGAAGGAAATCTTTATGACTGCGCGCATGGCGCCGCCACGAAGAAAAATTATGTAATAACAGAGGAAATACAGGGAGACCAAAAATGAAAAAGAATCAGATTTTAAAAACTTATGGCACAGATTATCTGGAGATGACAAAAAGACTTCTGGAGGAAGCGGACCTGATCGGCATGATCCGGAATAAAGGCTGGCGCATCGGCATCAAGCCGAATTTTGTCTCACCGTCAAAGCCGTCACAGGGTGCGACGACGCACCCGGAAGTCGTGGCGGGGATCATCGAGTATCTGCAGGAGCGCGGCTGTACGCAGCTTGTGATCCTTGAAGGCTCCTGGGTGGGCTCGCGGACATCCGATGTGATCCGTCTCTGCGGATATGACAAGCTGGCGAAGAAGTATGGGGTTGAGCTGATTGACACGCAGAAGGACAAGTTCCAGACGTACGACTGCGCCGGGATGAAGCTTGCGATCTGCGACAGCGCGAAAGCGCTGGATTTCCTGATCAATGTTCCGGTACTTAAGGGACACTGTCAGACGAAGATCACCTGCGCGCTCAAGAATATGAAAGGGCTGATTCCGAACAAGGAGAAGCGCCACTTCCATTCAATGGGACTGCACAAACCGATTGCGCATCTGAATATGGGGATTCATCAGGATTTCATTGTTGTGGATCATATCTGCGGGGATCTCAATTTCGAGGACGGCGGCAATCCGGTGGTGCGCAACTGCATTATGGCGGCGCTTGATCCGGTGCTCGTGGATGCCTATGTCTGCCGTCTGCTGCACTATGATGTGAGCGAAGTGCCTTACATTGGGCTGGCGGAGCGTCTTGGAAGGGGCTGCGCGGATGTCTCGAAGGCGGAGATCCATCTCTGCGGTCCCGTGAGCGAGTGGGCGGAACAGGAACTTCCGTACGCGAACAAGGTTGTTGAACTGAAGGACGCGGTGGAGGAAGTGGATTCCTGCAGCGCCTGCTACGGTTATCTGCTGCCGGCTCTCGACAAGCTGAAAGAGGAAGGGCTTCTGCAGTATCTTGACACGAAAATCTGCATTGGCCAGGGGTACCGCGGCCAGAAAGGACGGCTCGGAATCGGGCAGTGCACGTCCGGCTTTGATTTCTGCATCAAGGGCTGCCCGCCGCTTGAGGATCAGATTTACAGGGAGCTGAGGAGCTATATCGAAAATGAGTGCATGAAGAATCTTCCTTAGTTTGCATTGCTATTTTCCTCGTTGCTCGCGGGAATCAAAGAGTTTTCCTGCGCATATGATGCGGGCCGGACAGCTCTGTTTCACCGTGCTATGTGTTCCCGGCGTCGGAGGACAGGACAAAAAATCCCCCGAAGACGGAGGTGAGTAAAGCCCCGTCTTCGGGGAAATCTGTGAATTTTTTATCCGTGGTGCCGCTGGCGGCGCGGGCATGAAAGTCTGGAAATGGATCCGCAAAAATCCAGAAATGTTTATCGAACCGGTCACAGCAGCTGCCGCGGGATGTCCGCATACAGGTGTTGTCAGATGGAGTCGATCACGGCCGCCGCGAGCAGCGCGCGCCGGATAATGTGGTCAAACACAGGCGATAATTTTACAGTTTCATCCAGATGGAACGGAACATCGTCGAGAAAAGCGTTCGACAGAAGATAGACGTAGTATTCTTCCGTGGTCTGTTCTTCCGCGAGCGCGTCCCCTTTAATCCGCATTTCTTCTGTAGTTTTGTCTTTTCCGAGAGCGAGATCGGTCAGTGTCTCCAGCATGACACAGAAATGTTCGTCATCCATGGCGGACAGATACATGCATTTACAGAGGCCTGGCGTGAAAAACGGGTAGGATGCATAGCAGTCTGTCAGTTCCTTGAAACGTGTCCGGTGTGCAGAATCATCAAATAATTTTTTGGCGTCGAGTGCGTTGAAACATCTGTCTTTCCATTCCATAGATTTTCCCTCCTTGTAAAAAAATGACCGCAGGCTGACATGATGTACTGTACCGAATTTTTGCGGGCAGCGAGCCGGACGGCCATGTCCGCAGGGATATTTGTCTGAAAGTGAATGGTACAATGCACCAATAGTGAAATGATGTCGAAAATATGTTGAAATTAGTCTGATTATAGTAAATAAAATGAAACTTGACAATCTTTTTTATAGTTTTATGCAGGCATGTATGAAATAAAAAACAGTCTGCGGAATTTTGGCTGCCGTCAGAGCGCGTTTTTCTTCCTTTTTTCGCTTTATTTTGCTATAATGTCGCGTGTGAGCGTTACTGTTTGCCGGTCGTCAGCGGCCGGCGAATAATGAACGTGATTTGTTATACGAAAAACAATTGTGCACAGTACAGAGGAAAAATGAATGGTAAATTTATTTGATATAATTCCATCCGGTTTCTTCAATAATCTTGCGAGCGGAAGCAGCAACCGCGTTTATTCCGACTGTCTCCAGATCATCTACAATCAGTATGACCGGGAAATTTCATACCGCATTGCGAGGAACCAGCTGCGCGACGCGCTTGCCGTCTATCTGCTGGAGAACCATGTGACGGTGGAGGAACTTGGAGAAGAAATGATTGACATGAGGAATTATAATGATATGGCCAGCGCCGTTCTCCGGAGGTTTTGCTCGAAGGAGATCGGCTGGCTTGAGGAGGACAGCGACGATGCCACTTACGAAAAGCATATCATTATGACAGAGCAGGGGATCCGTCTGGCGGAATTTCTGGAACAGCTGAAACAGCCGGAGCGCGAGGAATTTTCCAGTTATATTTTTAATATCTATAATATCCTGCGCAACGGGGAGCAGTGGAGCCAGGCCCCTTATGTTGAAGGACTGAAAAATATTTACCGCAACGCGAAGCTGCTGGCGAATGCTCTGAAGCGG
Source organism: uncultured Lachnospiraceae bacterium (assembly GCA_947626965.1). Classification (GTDB taxonomy): domain Bacteria; phylum Bacillota; class Clostridia; order Lachnospirales; family Lachnospiraceae; genus Choladousia. The sequence continues at coordinate 13,014 of CANQUH010000003.1, read as the reverse complement.
CTTTCCACCTTTATCAAAAAGATTATTGAGCGGATGGTCAGGGAGGAGACTCTGGAGAGTCTGACGGAGAATATCATTGAATACTGCGAGGGAAATTTTGTCCGGGAATACGCGCGGCTGACAAAGCAGCAGAATATCCATATCTACCGGACATTTATCAAGGGAAAGCTGATGGATATACAGAATGACAGCCGGATGACCGGTCTGCTCGTGGATGGCTGTGCCAGGGAAGAAGGACTTAAAAGGGACGAGGCCGAGGACCAGGTATTTGAGATGCTGCAGACGACGCGGCAGTTTCTGACGGAGGATTATGACCAGATCATGCAGGAAATCCGGCACAAGATCAACATTTATATGCAGATTGCGGTCGGCAGGGCGAGATTTCTTCGGAACAGGGAGTCCGGTATCCGGGGGAGCATTGAACGGACGATCCGTTATCTGGCCGAGGAGATGGATGAGATTGGCTGGAAGGAGGAGCTTCCCGCGGAGGCGGCCGGCTTGTTTTTGCTGGAGCAGCATGAATTTATTGATACCGATTCGGTCCGTTTTCCGCGCAGGCAGCAGACGGTGCAGAATGAGACATCCGTGCAGATTGAGGAGATGACGGCGCAGGATATCGCGAAGGCGAAAGCTTCCCAGGAGAAAGAGGCGTTCAATCCTTACTCCAAGGAGAAGATGAAAGAATATCTTGAAAATGCTCTGGGAACCGGAAGAAAGCTGGAAAGTGATGCGCTTCCGATGGAGAGCCAGAGAGATCTTCTCTGCGCGCTGTCGGCTGTGGCGTACGGACAGGAAAACGGCTACGAGGTACGAACGCTGGACGGGTATCTTGAAACGCAGAATCTGCTGCTGCGCAGATTTGAAATTCTGAAGAAAACATGAGTGAATATTTCGCTGCTGGCTGTATTGCAAATGTGCTGTTTGCTCACAAATTGAAATGAATGGCATCGATATTTCCGTGATACAGCGTCAGGAGGAAAAACGATATGACTGAGGGAAAGCTTTGACAGAGGGAGGAAGAAATCATGGGAATGGAAGAAGTGTGGGAACTATACACGTCGTCGGAGCGGGATCTGTTCCAGAAATCCTGCCGGAGATTGCTGAAGTCAACCTTTATTGTGAGGGACAGAGACGAGGACAGCAGGCGTGCCTATTATTTTATTTCCCGTAATACCGACGTGTTTTCTCTTTATTTTAAATATATCGGGTTTGATATCGCGGTGGACCGGGACAACGGCGTGGTCATGCTGCGAAACTGCCGGGAAGCAAGTGAGAATGGACGGATGCAGATCAATCATTATGTGCTCAAAAAAGCGGAGAGTATACTGCTCTGCTGTCTCTGGACGCTGTACGCGGACAGACTGCGCGCGGGAAATTTATCCAGGACGGTGAGCGTTTCTGTCACAGAGCTGCGATTTGAGCTGGAGAAATACGGGATCCGGGATCAGATGGACAAGAGTACGGTGAGCGGCGCCCTGGCGCTTTTTTCAAGATTCAGTCTGGTCGATGTAAAAGGGCGGATCGGAGATGATGACTGTCGGATTCTGCTGTATCCGTCCCTGCAGTTTGCGCTTGATCCGGCTGAGTTTGACCGGTTTGTCAGTGTGACGGCAAAGAAAATGTGGGAGGAACCAGACGAGGACGGCGGGGATCCGAATGACGAAGGGGAGGAATCAGATGAACAGACAGATGAACCGGCAGATTAACCGAAAAACGGCGACAAAACTGCTTTTAGTGCAGTGGTCAAGGTTTCAGAATATCTGTATCCGCCTGGAAGGTTCCACGCTGTTTACAGGAGTCAACGGCAGCGGAAAATCGACGATTCTGGATGCGATGACGTATCTTCTGACCGGAAATACACAGTTCAACAAAGCGGCGAAAGACCGTGACCGGACAGTGCTCGCGTATGTCAGGGGAGACACAAGGAGCAACGGGGACAAACGCTATCTTCGGACAGGAGAGGTGGTCAGCTACATTGCGATGGAATTCTGGTCCCCGATTGAGCAGTCCAGTCTTGTCGTCGGCGTGTGCATTGAGTCGGCAAATGAGACTTCGCAGAAGGGGAGCTGGTTTATCTGCCGGGATGCCGGCATTGAGAACATAAATTTTGTCCGAATGGAAGGCCGGATCATGAAAATCACTCCGCGGGGTGAACTTTCCGTAAACGGCAGGACTTTGAAATCCGCGGAATTTCTGAGCAGAGACCGGGGTGTGGAGCAGCTGCTCCGTGCGCTGGGACTGCGCTGCAATGTCGCGAAATATCGTTCCAAGCTCGTCAAGATGATGGCGTTTAATCCGGAGAATAATATTGATCAGTTTATTCAGGAATGTGTGCTGGAACCAGGGACTGTCGAGTCGCTGAAGGAACTGCGGGAGCAGAGAAGCCAGTTTGAGCGGATCAGGGCAATCTATGAAAATCTGAAAAGCAGCCGCGCGAAGCTGGAGGAGGTTGAAAAGAAAAGTACGGAATATGAGAACAAACTGCGCAGTTTTCATATCCGGGAACTGATGCTCTGTTATCAGGAACTTCAGGAGAAGGAGGCGCAGGAGGAAGGTTTTCAGCTGAAGATCGAGACTTTAAAGCACAGACAGAAGACGCTTGAGGACAGGCGTGCGGAGCTTGACGCGAAATATGAAGCGGCAGGAGAACGTTACAGGATCGCGGAGAACAATGACATCTTCCGCGGTATGACAGAAAGTCTGCATGCTCTTGAAAGACAGAGTGCGGAACTGGACCGGGATGTGGAGAAATATGAGAGCCGTCTGGCAAAGGTAATCGAACTTCAGATGAAGATCGCGGAGCTGATGCGGTGGATGAAGGAATTTCTTCCGATTTCGGCGGAAGATATGAAAATTCTCGGGGATCTTGCGTCTGAAACAGACAATTCGGACGAGAAAGTCGGGACATTTCTTCGGTTCGCATCCATGGTACGTCATCAGGACGAGATTCTGGAGGCGGACGGAGTCCACTTCAAGGATGCGGCAGGAGAGCTGGACCGCCGGATCGAGGAGCTGGACGGGAGAATCCGGGCGCTGAAGGCAAACCGGCTGATATTTCCCAGAGAAGTACAGCATGCGAAAAAGGTCATCAGCGAGGAGTTTGAGCGCCAGGGAATCCACACGGAGGTACGCGTATTTGCGGAGCTGGTGCGCGGGATTACAGATGCCGGCTGGCGCGCGGCCATCGAGACCTTTCTTGGCAGGAAGCGGTATTTCATTCTTGTGGACGGAAAATACTGTCACAGAGCGATGGAAATTTTGATGGAACATAAGATATATAAGGCAAACGTAGTCATTACGGATAAACTTCCGGATACGGATATTGAGGAAGGGTCTGCGGCTGCGGTGCTTGATATCCCGAATGTCTTTGCGAGAAGATACGCAAATTATCTGCTGAACGGGATTCATCTGTGTGATACGCTGGAGGAATTGCATGAGTACCCCAAAGGCGGCCTGATGAAAAACGGGATGCTGACGAAGAGCTATTCCGCGGCCTGTATGGATATCGGGAAGACGGAATTCTGCCTTGGCGCGGACGCAGTCAGGCATCAGCTGGAGAAAGCCGGGCAGGAACGGAGCGAACTGACAGCAGAGCGAGACCGGAACCGAAGAAAGATGGAGCAGAACCGCCGCTGGAGAAAGGAGATCGCCGCGATCGACTGGCGGCAGGAGAATTATGATTTTCTTGCGGGAGCGCATCTTTCCCAGACACGGCAAAAGCGAGAAGGTATTCGGGAAAATATCCGGGAGATCAGGGAAAATCCGGATTTTATGACAATCCTTCAGGAAAGAGAGAACGCCCGCAGAGAATATGAACAGGTGAAAGATCAGCGGGATAAGGTTGTGGGGGATATCGGGACATGCAGATCCGAAATGTCTTCTCTGGATGAAGCGAAGAAAGCGCTTTCGGGCAGTATCCGCACGCTTCGTCAGGAATATGAGGAAAAATGTCAGGAGCACATGGATCTGAAAAGACCGATGATTGAGGAGTATGAGAAGCTGAAGGAGAAGAGGGGTTCCCGGCAGGTGATCACACAGAAGACAGTGGCGAAGCAGCGCAGTGATCTGTCTGAGTGCGTGAGTCAGCTCGAGAGTGTACAGCTTGAGTACTGCAGACTGGCGGATCTGGATATGAACAGGAGAGGAACTGCTTATATCCCGTTTTACCGGGAACAGTACCGGGATATCGCCAATATTAAGATCGAGGAAGCACATCAGCGGCTTGATGAGCAGGCACTGAAGCTGGAGAGCGCGTTTATGAATGACTTTGTCGCTGAGATCAATGAGACGATCCGGGAGGCCAGGGCGGAGATCGATTCGATCAACCGGGAGCTGAAGCAGATTCCATTTGGGAATGACACCTACAAGTTTGTCATGAAGGAGAAGGCAGACCGTGCTGTTTTCTTTGGCATATGCCAAAAGCTGGAGAATTATATGAATTCGCCTGAAATATACATGAATTCCGCGCGGGACGACGAGGAGATGGAGCACGATATCCAGGAGTTTATGGCAATGATCCTCGATGAGGAGGACGAGTCACAGTATACGGATTACCGCAAGTATTTTTCCTATGATATGGAGATCGTGAGCCGTCAGGGCAGCGATGAAGTAGTGGCGGACCTCTCGAAGAAACAGGGGTCGGCAAGCAACGGGGAAAAACAGACGCCGTATTTTATCATTCTTGCGGCAAGTCTGCTGCAGTGTTACCCGAGAAACGTCTGCTGCGCGCGGCTTGCGTTTATCGATGAGGCATTTTCTGCCCTTTCGCGGGAACGTATTGAGCAGATGGTTAAATATCTGGAGGAAAACCAGTTTCAGGTGATTTATGCCGCTCCGCCGGAGAAAATCAGCAGTATCGGCTCGTTCATTCAGTCGACGGTGAGCCTTGTGATGACCGGGCGGTACACGAACGCGGTCGAAGGGCTGGTAAAGGGGGAGATGAGCTGAGAATCAAAAATGGGGGAAGCTGAAACGACGGTAAGAATGAATCCTGAAATTATATCTTGAATCCTGCATTGTGAGAGCATATAATTGAGAAAAAAGCAGATGTGCAAAAAGAAATGGGAGGTACCGATATGGAAAAGAACATGGAAAAAGTGGTTAATTTTTTGAAGGAAGCAAATGTGTATTATCTTGCGACGGTGGAGGGGGATCAGCCCAGAGTACGTCCTTTTGGCACGGCGCATGTGTTTGAGGACAAACTGTATATTCAGACCGGCAAGGTAAAGAGCGTCTCAAAGCAGCTTCTGGCGAACCCGAAAGCCGAGATCTGCGCTTTCATGAAGGGAGAATGGCTGCGCGTGGCCGGCGAGCTGGTTGAGGATGACCGTGTGGAGGCAAGACAGTCCATGCTGGACGCCTATCCTTCCCTGCAGAAAATGTATGCCGCGGATGACGGGAACACGCAGGTCTTTTATTTCAAAGACGCGGAGGCGACGTTCAGCTCCTTTACGCATGAGCCGGAGGTTCTGCATATATAAAGAAAGCGTGGATGATTTCCGGACGCGGTTTGCCGTGAGGAAATAGAGAGAAGGTGGAATTTTTATGTGGTTCTGGTATTTCATGCTTGTATGTGATTTGCTCGTCCCGCTGGCCATGATTATCGGAGGATGGGTGATCTGGAAACATTGTTCCAAAAAAATCAGCAGTTTGGGCGGTTATCATACGCCGCGCTCGATAAAAAATATGGATACATGGAAATTCGCGAATGAGTACTGCGGACAGCTGTGGTGGAAAGCCGGATGGATTATGCTGCCGGTTTCCTTTGCCCTGCATCTTCCGTTTTATAAAAGCTCAGAGAACGTGACTGGAGTGGTCAGTTTAATTTTGTGCATAGTGCAGTGTACGGTCATGCTGCTGACGATTCTTCCGACGGAGCTTGCGCTGAAAAGAACGTTTAATGACGAGGGACTGCCGCGGGAAAAAGCTGGCGTTTGCAAATAATTTACAAGAGAATGGCATCGTAGAGATACGGTGCCATTTCTCTTTTTTCAAAGACAATCCAACTCTTTCGCAGTTTTTTTACCGTCCAGTATATTCCGGAATAAAAAATTTCAGAATGAGCAAACAAAAACGCCGCTTTCTCCATCTAATTATTGTAAAACAAGAGATCCGGACCTCTGAAAAAAGAAAGGAAATTACAATGGATTTGCTGATAAGAAAAGCCAGAAAGCGTGACAAGGAGGCGTTCTGCCAGCTGATGGAGCTGCAGGGCCAGTCTCTGTACAAGATTGCGAAAGCTATTCTGAGAAATGATGAGGATGCCGCGGATGCGATGCAGGAGACGGTTCTCGTGTGCTGGGAGAAGATTGACACGCTGAAAAAGGACAAATATTTTCAGACATGGCTGACGCGCATCCTGATTAACAACTGCAATGCGATCTGCCGCCAGAGGGCGCGGAGCGCGCCGGAGGAAAACGTGCCGGAAGCATGGACACAGGAGGATGGCTACGCGAACGCGGAGTGGGAAGAGTTTCTGAACTGCCTCGACGAGAAATTCCGTACGGTGGTCATGCTGTACTACGTGCAGGGGTTCAAGACGAAGGAGATTGCGGAGATTCTTCAGATAAATGAAAATACCGTGAGGGGCAGGCTGGCGTCAGCCCGGAAAAAGCTGGAAACGCAGTATATGCGGGAGAGCAGCTTACGGCGGCCGGGAAGGATACCGTCTTCCTGGGTGATATGAAAAAGGATGCAGGTATACAGCGTGAAATACATAGTTTGAAAGGAGATCGCAATATGGGCAGATTTGAAGATATGGTTGAAGGACTGCGGGAAGACATCGAGGTCCCGGAGATGGTATGGACAAAATATACGGATACGCTTTCTCATCTTCCGGATCAGAAGGGACAGGCGTCCCGCAAATCCGTAAAGAGGATAAAATGGCCGGTCGCGGCGGCGGCTGCCCTGTTTGTCGGTGTAGCCGGTATCAGCGCCGCGGCTTACATGCAGTGGAGCAAAGCGCTGGAGGAACATCTGCGGATCACAGAGGAGCAGCATAAGGAACTGGAGGAAAGCAGGATTGCTTCTGCGGTCGGACAGTCCGTGACACAGAACGGAGTCACGGTGACGATGGAGGAGAGCATTGTGGACAATAACTGTGCGCATCTGGCTTTTAAGGTGGAAGGTTATGAGCTTGAGGCCGGGAAAGAGCCGGGATTTGGACAGACGGCTGTTCAGGTAGATGGAAAGGGAGATTTCCCCGGCGGATGGAGCTCGTCTTTCTATGATGGTCTGGTTGCGGGAAATGACGGAAAGGCAGTGTTTGCGGACGGCACCCCGCTTACAGATGACAGTCAGATCAGTTACGCGATGGAAGACGGAAGCCTGGAATATCTGGTTACGATGATGAGCAGCGAAAAAGGATATTTTATCGGCAAGCCGATCCATGTGGAGCTGAAGGATCTGGGTACTTACTCGGGGAAAGAGGAGGATGTTCTGCCGGATGTGGAAGGAACCTGGAGTTTTGACTGGACTATGGAAGGGAGCGGAGAAAGGAAGACGTGCGAGATGGACGCAGCGCTGGGGGACAGCGGCGCGTCCGTGGTGAAGGCGGAGCTTTCCCCGGTTTCCATATCTGTGGTCTATGATTTCCCGATGCAGGAAGAGACAGAGCTGGGAATAGATGAGACCACCGGAGAAACGTTCATTCATACGACGTATGCGGAGCCTCCGTTTTTCACAGGAGTGCGCCTGAAGGACGGAACGCTCTATACCGGTATCTTCAACGGAGGATCCACGAGATATACAGACGATGAATTTGAAACTATGACGATTCTGAGCCGTGCGATCGATGTGGATCAGGTGGAAAGTCTCGCGTTTGTCAAGTCTTATCCGGAAGGAGAACAGCCGCTTTCCGAGGAAAATCTGTACTTTGTGCCGGTAGAATGATGATTTTGGCGGGCATGGCTGTTTTCCTCATTGCCCGTGGGAATAAACAGTGCCAAACAGGGGCAGGCAAGATCTAACCAGGGTTTTGCCTGTCCCTGAGATTTTATGCTTGAATTGTATCAGAAAATATGTTATCCTATCAATCGTGTCGCGACTGTGGTATAGTATACTGTTATCGCGCCAACGCTTTAAATTGATAAAGTAAACAGACAGAGAAAATACAGCGGGAGAGAGTAAAATGGGCCAGGCGGAGACGATTTTAGAGATCAAAGACTTGTGCGTGGAATTTAAGACGGTGGAGGGAACCGTGAAAGCGGTCGACCACCTAAGCTATACCCTACATAAAGGAGAGAAGCTGGGCATCGTCGGGGAGAGCGGAAGCGGCAAAAGTGTGTCCTCCTTGAGTATGATGCAGCTGATTCCGAATCCGCCGGGAAAGATTACCCAGGGCGAAATCCTTTATCGCGGGCGGGATCTGGTGAAGACGTCCGAGCGTGAGATGCAGAAGATCCGAGGCAATGAGATCTCGATGATCTTCCAGGAGCCGATGACGTCCCTGAATCCGATCATCAAATGCGGGAAACAGATTGCTGAGTCGCTGGTGCTCCACCGCGGGATGAAGAAGAAGGAAGCGATGGAGGAAGCGGTGAAGATGATGAAGGCGGTCGGCATCGCGAACCCGGAGGCGCGCGCGCATGAGTATCCGCACCAGATGTCGGGCGGTATGCGCCAGCGGGTGATGATTGCGATGGCGCTGGCCTGCAGGCCGCAGATCCTGATCGCCGACGAGCCGACGACGGCGCTGGACGTGACAATCCAGGCGCAGATTCTCGACCTGATCCGTGATCTGAACGAGAGCATGGGCACGTCGGTCGTATTTATCACGCACGACCTCGGAGTCGTCAGTGAGCTGTGCGACACAGTCATCGTCATGTATACTGGTCATATTGTCGAGCAGGCACCGGTGAAGGAGCTGTTCGAGAACCCGAAGCATCCGTATACGATAGGGCTTTTGAACGCGATTCCGCGGATCACAAAGCTGCGCGAGCCGCTTGCGACGATCGAGGGCATGGTGCCGAACCCGACCGAGCGCCTGGAAGGGTGCAGTTTCGCTCCGCGCTGCCCGCACGCGACCGAGCGCTGCCGGAAGGAAAGTCCGCAGATGAAGCGGCTGAGCGGCAGCCGTCAGGTTCGGTGCTGGCTGTATGAGAACGCGGATGAAGCAAAAGACGCGGACAGGAAGAAAGAGGAGGCTTAAAAGATGGCAGCAGAACAGAACGACGTGCTGATGAGAGCCGACCATGTGAAAGTATATTTTAAAGGAAGGACGAAGCAGTCCGGCACCGTGAAGGCGGTGGACGATATCAGCTTTGAGATCCGTAAGGGCGAGACATTCGGCGTTGTCGGCGAGAGCGGCTGCGGCAAGAGCACGCTCGGCCGGACGTTAATCCGCCTGCTGAAGCCGACGGAAGGGAGTGTTTACCTTCACGGAGAGGACATCGGGACGCTGCGCGGGGACGCGCTGAAGCAGATGCGGAAGAAAGCGCAGATCATTTTTCAGGATCCGTCGGCGTGCCTGAATCCGCGGCGCACGGTGCGGCAGATCCTGATGGAGCCGTTTGAGATTCACGGAATGACGAAGCAGATCGACGTCGACGCCCGCATCCGAGAGCTGCTGCAGCTGGTGGGCATGGATGAGTATCATTTAAGCCGCTATCCGCATGAACTGTCCGGCGGGCAGAAGCAGCGCATCGGCATTGCACGCGCGCTGGCGCTGGAGCCGGAGATCATTATCTGCGATGAGGCAGTGTCGGCATTGGATGTGTCAGTACAGGCGCAGGTGCTGAACCTCCTGCAGGAGCTGAAGCAGAAGCTGGGGCTGACTTACTTTTTCATCTCCCACAACCTGAATGTCGTCTACCAGGTCAGCGACCGCGTGGGCGTCATGTATCTGGGGCGGATGATGGAGCTCGCCGACTACGACCAGCTCTACGAGAAGCGCTACCACCCGTACACGGAGGCGCTGCTCTCGGCGATCCCACAGGTGGGACACAATGCGGGAGAACGGATCCGTCTGGAGGGTGAGGTGCCAAGCCCGTCCAACCCGCCGTCCGGCTGCTGCTTCCACACACGCTGCCCGAAGGCGTGCAGCCGCTGCCAGCAGGAGGTGCCGGCGTTTCGGGAGGTGGAGAAGGGGCATTTCGTCGCCTGCCATCTCTATGAGAAAGAAAATTAATTTTCGGAGATTGTGCCGGGATAACCGGCATCTCAATATATTTCTATTTTATGAGGAGGCTTTACTATGAAAAAAGGACTTTTGGCCCTGATGCTGGCTGCAGTCATGACGCTGGGACTGACTGTCGGCGGCAGCGAGGCGGCGGCAGAGGGCGGAGAGGGAAACACCGTCGTAATCGCGATGGGTTCCGGCTTCTCCACGCTCGATCCGGGATATGTCTATGAGAAATATCCGCCGCTGATCGTCAACGCGTGCTATGAGAACCTGTTTAAATTTTATTCCAACGACGGTGCTCCGGAGCCGTGCCTGGCGGATTCCTATGAGTTCTCCGAGGATGGCCTGACACTGACCGTGAAGCTGAAAGAGGGCGTCACCTTTGCCAGCGGCAACCCGATGACATCCGCGGACGTGCTGTTCAGCATCAACCGCTGCAAAAACCTGCAGGGCAATCCGTCCTTCATCTGCGATACGATCGAGAGCATGGAAGCGCCGGATGAGCAGACGGTTGTGTTCCACCTGACGCAGGCGGACAGCGCGATCCTCTCCAAACTCACCTACTGCTCCCTGGCAGTGCTTGACAGCGCGGTCGTGAAGGAGAACGGCGGAACCGACGCGGAGGACGCTTCCACGGCGGATACCGCGCAGGCATACCTCGACACCACGAGTGCCGGTTCCGGTATGTATGTTATGACAAGTTATGTCCCGGATGAGCAGGTTGTGCTTGAGAAGAATCCGAACTACTGGGGCGAGGCTCCGAATATTGACAAGTTCATCGTGCAGATTCAGCCGGATTCCAACACGCAGATGATGACATTGTCTACGGGCGACATCGATGTGGCCATGAACATGACCGACGATACGATGTCTGAGCTGGAAGGCGCGGAGAACATTGAGATCGTCAACGGCCCGACAAAGACGGTCGGCTTCGTGATGATGAATATGGACGAGACCTACGGCGGTCCGGTGTCCGACCCGCTTGTACAGCAGGCGATCCGCAAGGCGATTGACTACGCGGGAATACAGGTGATCTGCGGACAGGGCACGATCACCCCGTATGATATCATCCAGGTGGGCTTCATGGGCAGCAAGGGCGAGCGCCCGACCGACTACACGAATCTGGATGAGGCGAAGGAGCTTTTGGCAGAGGCCGGCTATGCGGACGGCTTTGACGTCGACATGACAGTCTGCGACCTCGACATGGAAGGCATCCTGCTGACCGACCTCGCGCAGAAGATTAAGGATGACCTCTCACAGGTCGGCATCAACGTCAACATCGTCTCCCAGCCGTGGGCAGCCGGTTACGGTGATGCTTACCGCGACGGAACGCTTGGATTCACCGTCATGTACTGGGGTACCGACTACAACGACCCGAACGTGCAGATCGAGTTCCTGCCGGGCAAGTCGGTCGGACTGCGTGCAGGCTGGACCGAAGAGATGGATCCGGAGCTGTCGGCGCTGTACGACGACACGATGGCGGCGACTGACAACGATGCCCGTATCGCGGTGCTCGAGGACATCCAGGACCGGATGTATGAGAACGGCCCGTTCATCATGGTTGCGCAGGCTCCGGCCCATATCGCGTACAACACGAGGCTGGACGGCGTGGCGATCTCTGATCCGTACGCGCTGGATCTGACGCTTCTGAGTGTGAAGTAACGATTCTGAATGAAACACAGGGCGGAGGCGCGGGCGTTAAAGTCCGCCCTTCCCGCCCGTTATTACGGCGGGTGTGTCCGTGAATGCCGCAGGCTCTGCACGCGGCGCTGACGGAAATATCCGCGGGATATGTTTTCCGCTTCCGAAACTGAGACTACAAGAGAGGGGTATCGTATGGAACGGCTGAAATTTATCGGAAAGAGGCTGATCTACCTGGCAGTTATGCTGTTCGGCGTGGCGACGCTGGTATTTATCCTGACAAAGCTGGTGCCGGGCGATCCGGTCACCGCGAACTTAAGCCAGAGGGCGCTGAACGATCCGGAGATCGTGGCGGCGTACAGGGCGAAGCACGGCCTGGACAAGCCGCTTCTGGTGCAGTACGGCTTACATATGAAAAACATGCTCCAGCTCGACCTGGGGACATCGATCCGCACCAACAAGCCGATCATGGAGGAACTGGGGAGATGTTATCCGGCGACGATTGAGCTGGCGCTGTTCGCCATCTTCGTGGCGGCACTGTTAGGTATTCTCTTTGGGATCATCTCAGCGATCCGCAGAAACAGCATTCTGGACCAGATCGTGCGTGCGATTTCCGTCACCGGAGTGAGCATTCCGAGTTTCTGGTTCGCCCTGCTGATGCTGTATTTCTTCTATTATAAACTGCAGATTTTCCCCGGACCGGGACGGCTGAGCAATTCGTTCTCCGCTCCGGCGACAGTTACCGGACTCTATGTGATAGACAGCCTGCTGGAGGGGGATCTGCCGAAAGCGCTGGACGCCTTAAGTCATCTGGTCCTTCCGGGCACGGTGCTGGCGGCGTTCACGATGGGACTGATCACGCGGACGACGCGCTCGAATCTGCTTGACGTCATGTCCACGGACTACATCCGCACCGCGAAGGCGAAGGGACTGGGCCGGGCGGCTCTGATCCTCAGACATGCGCTCGGCAACGCGCTGATTCCAGTGCTGACGGTCATCGGCCTCGGCCTCGGCAACCTGCTCGGCGGCATGGTGCTGGTGGAGACAATTTTTAACTGGCCGGGCGTAGGGCAGTTCGCCTACGAGTCGGTGCTTTCCAACGATTATCCGGCGATCATCGGCGTCGCGCTTCTGATCGCATTGAATTATATGGTCATCAACACAGTCGTGGATATTCTCTACGGCGTGATCGACCCGAGAGTGAGGTGCAACTGATGCTGCAGTCCGTCAAACGACTATTCAAATCCAACTAT
>CANQUH010000002.1 GCA_947626965.1 uncultured Lachnospiraceae bacterium | reverse complement strand
GAAGTAAAGAGCTATCTTGGCGTGAATGGTCTTTCACAGATTCGCGTACTGATTCGTTATGATGTTGAGAATATTTCGGAAAAGGTTTACCAGGCTGCCTGCCGCACGGTGTTTGCGGAGCCGCCTGTCGATGATTTATATGAGGAGACGTTCCCGATGAAGCAGGGGGACCGGGTGTTTGCGGTTGAGTATCTGCCGGGACAGTTTGACCAGCGTGCGGATTCCGCGGTACAGTGCGTACGCTTTTTGAAAGAGGATGAGGAACCGATCATCCGCTCGGCGACGACCTATGTGGTCTCGGGCGAGGTGACGGATGAAGAATTTGAGGCGATCCGGAATCACTGCATCAACCCGGTCGATTCGAGGGAGACGGGGTTTGAGAAGCCGGAAACGCTGGTGACAAAGTTCGATGAGCCGGCGGATGTGATTATTTTTGACGGATTTACCGGCATGGAGGAAGGGAAACTGAAGGAGCTTTACCGCTCGCTGAATCTTGCGATGACGTTCAAGGACTTCCTTCATATTCAGAATTATTTTAAGAACGAGGAGAAGCGTGACCCGTCAATGACGGAGATACGCGTCCTCGATACATACTGGAGCGATCACTGCCGTCACACGACTTTCTCCACGGAGCTGAAGGATGTGACGTTTGCGGATGGTTATTACAGGGCTCCGATCGAAGGTACTTATCAGAAATATCTGGCCGACCGCGCGGAGATTTACGGGGACAGGAAGGATAAGTTCGTCTGTCTGATGGATCTCGCGCTGATGGCTATGAAAAAGCTGAAAAAAGAAGGGAAGCTTCAGGATCAGGAAGAATCGGATGAGATTAATGCCTGCAGTATTGTTGTCCCGGTCGAGGTGGATGGGAAAACAGAAGAGTGGCTTGTGAATTTCAAGAACGAGACGCACAATCATCCGACTGAGATCGAGCCGTTCGGCGGCGCGGCGACCTGCCTTGGCGGAGCGATCCGCGATCCGCTTTCCGGCCGCACGTACGTTTACCAGGCGATGCGTGTGACCGGCGCGGCTGACCCGACGGTTTCCGTGAAGGATACGCTCAAAGGCAAGCTGCCGCAGAAGAAGCTGGTGCGCGAGGCGGCGCACGGCTACAGTTCCTACGGCAACCAGATCGGCCTTGCGACCGGCTATGTGAAGGAGATCTATCATCCGGCCTATGTTGCGAAGCGCATGGAGATCGGCGCAGTCATGGGAGCGGCTCCGAGGCGCGCGGTTATCCGCGAGAATTCCGATCCGGGCGATATCATTATTCTGCTCGGCGGAAGGACGGGACGTGACGGTATTGGCGGCGCGACCGGTTCCTCGAAGGTGCACACAGAGGCTTCAATCGAAGTCTGCGGCGCCGAGGTTCAGAAGGGCAACGCGCCGACGGAGCGCAAGATTCAGAGGCTGTTCCGCCGCGAGGAGGTCAGCAGGATTATCAAGAAGTGCAACGACTTTGGCGCCGGCGGCGTGTCTGTGGCGATCGGCGAGCTTGCGCCGGGACTCCACGTATATCTGGACAAGGTGCCGAAGAAGTACGCCGGCCTTGACGGGACGGAACTTGCGATTTCCGAGTCCCAGGAGCGTATGGCAGTTGTCGTTGATCCGAAGAATGTAAAAGAGTTCATGGGCTACGCGGCCGAGGAGAATCTTGAGGCTGTCGAGGTGGCGGTTGTGACCGAGGAGCCGCGTCTGGTGCTGCTCTGGAGAGATAAGGAGATTGTTAATATATCGCGCGCGTTCCTCGATACGAACGGCGCGCATCAGGAGACGTCCGTGGCGGTCGATATGCCGTCTGAGACGGAGAAGTATTTTGTGAGAGAAGAGGTTCCGGATGTCCGCGCGAAGTGGCTGGATACGCTGGCGGATTTGAACTGCTGTTCCCAGAAGGGACTTGTCGAGATGTTTGACAGCTCAATCGGAGCGGGTTCGGTGTTCATGCCGTACGGCGGGAAATATCAGCTCACGGAGACACAGACAATGGTCGCGAAGCTCCCGGTTATGAACGGGAAAACCGATACGGTCACGATGATGAGTTATGGCTTTGATCCGTATCTCTCAAGCTGGAGTCCGTATCACGGTGCGCAGTACGCGGTGCTGGAGTCCGTGGCGAGGATCGTGGCGAGCGGCGGCGATTACCGGAAGATCCGCTTCACGTTCCAGGAGTATTTCCGCAGGATGACCGAGGATCCGCGGCGCTGGAGCCAGCCGGTGGCGGCGCTGCTCGGAGCGTATGAGGCGCAGCTCGGGTTCGGCCTTCCGTCGATCGGCGGCAAGGACAGTATGTCGGGCAGCTTCAATGAGATCGACGTGCCTCCGACGCTTGTATCCTTTGCGGTGGATATCGCCGACGGCAGGGAGATTATCACTCCGGAACTTAAAAAAGCGGGCAGCAGGCTTGTGCTTGTGAAAGCGCCAAGGGATTCGTATGATCTTCCGGCTTACGGCGAGATCATGGAGCAGTACGCAAAGTTCCGTGAAGATATTCTTGCGGGCAGAATCATTTCCGCGTACGCGCTGGACGGTAAGGGGCTTGCGGCGGCAGTTTCCAAGATGGCGTTCGGCAACGGACTTGGGTTTAAGATAGAGCATAATATCGATGAGCGCGATCTGTTTACGGCAGGCTTCGGCGACCTTGTCGCGGAGGTGCCGGACGGGCAGGTCGGAAATCTGGCAGTCACCTATACGGTGGTTGGCGAGGTGACAGACAAAGGAACATTTGAGTATAAGAATGTATCGATCCCGATCGATGAGGCGCTTGCGGCGTGGAAGGGGACGCTGGAGCGCGTGTTCCGCACAGATTCCGGGATTCCGACGGTCGGCGGCGGGCTGGATCTGGACGGAAAGCCAGTGGGAGGCGGTGCTGCTCCGGACGGGAAGCCGGCAGCGGTCGGCGGCGCAGCTGCGGATGAAAAGCCCGCGGCAGGCGATGCTGCTTCAGACGGAAAGCCGGCGGCAGAAAACGGTTCCGGTACGGAGGGAAACGCGGCAGAGTCCGGCGCAGATCCGGACAGAAAATCCGCGGCGGATGGAACCGGAGCGGAAAATGGAACCGCAGATCCGATGGCGTATATTTTCGCGGCAGAAGGGGAGAAGGCTGTTTACGAAAACGGCTGCTATATCCCGAAGGAGCTGTACGTGTGCAGGCACAAGGTGGCGAAGCCGCGCGTATTTATCCCGGTGTTCCCGGGCACGAACTGCGAGTACGACAGCACGAAGGCGTTTGAGCGTGCGGGGGCAGAGGTTGATGTCAAAGTCTTCCGCAACCTGACGGCTGAAGATATCCGCGATTCCGTGGAAGTCTTTGAGAAGGCCATCGGGCAGGCGCAGATCATCATGTTCCCTGGAGGCTTCTCCGCGGGCGATGAGCCGGACGGCTCCGCAAAATTCTTTGCGACAGCCTTCCAGAACGAGAAGATCAAAGAAGCGGTTATGAAACTGCTGAATGAGCGCGACGGTCTGGCGCTCGGCATATGCAACGGTTTCCAGGCGCTGATCAAGCTTGGGCTTGTACCGTACGGGGAGATCACAGGGCAGACGGAAGATTCGCCGACGCTGACTTTTAATACGATTGGACGTCACATTTCCAAAATGGTATATTTGAAGGTGGTATCCAGAAAGTCGCCGTGGCTTGCGCAGGCGGCGGCAGGAGGGGTTTACACGAATCCGGCATCCCATGGGGAGGGACGTTTTGTAGCGAACAGAGAATGGCTGCAGAAGCTGTTTGCGAACGGTCAGGTAGCCACACAGTACTGCGATGCAGACGGAAATATCTGCGTCGGCGATGAAGAGTGGAACGTCAATGGTTCTTATCTTGCGATTGAAGGAATCACGAGTCCGGACGGGCGCGTGCTTGGCAAGATGGCGCACTCGGAGAGACGCGGAGATCTCGTCGCGGTGAATATTTACGGGGAACAGGATTTGAAGATTTTTGAGTCGGGAGTATCATACTTTAAATAATGGAAAAGAAAAAAATTACGGCAGGCAGTGTCGATGAGCTGCTGGAGATTGTCCGGGCCGTTCGGGACGGCAAAGATCCGGACATAGATGAAATCCGGGAAGAACAGCGCAGAAAAAGGGAAGAACAGATACTGGAAAGACGAAGAAAAAAGAGCGGAGGCTCTGCAGATTCTGCAGGGCCTGCTCGTGCGTCCCAGAAAGGAAAGAAAGGGGAACAGAAGAGGGAGAAGGATCGGAAAGAGGAACGGAAACAGGAGGAAAGTCCCGGAAAGCCGGAAGAACCGGAGCCGGAGGACGCGCAGAAAGCCGAAGCCGAAGAATCAGAGCCGGAAATTGTCATGGATGATTTTTCCTGGCCGCAGTTTGATCCGGCAAAAATTCTGATGGAGAGAAACGCGAAGAGGGACGAAGCGGAGAAGCCTGCGGGAGACGGCGGCGCGCCGGACGGTGAATCCGGAGAGCATGAGGCGGACGATTCTGAGAAGGGTGAGACGGAGGAAGAGGCGGAAGACAAAAAGCGCCGGGGGATATTCCGGCCGCCGTGGAGAAATTTCCTGGGAACAGATTCGGAAGACGAGCAAGACTCGGAAGACGATGAGGACAAAGAGCCGGACGAGGAAGAACCGGAAGACGGGGAGGACGAAGAGCCGGACGAGGAAGAACCGGGTGATGAGGAAGACAATGAGCCGGATGAGGAAGAGTCTGAAGATGAGGAATCTGACGAGGAAAAACCGGACAAAAAAGATATCCGGCAGGATGAGGATGATTTTGACGACGATGAATTCGAACGGATGCTGGATGATGACAACACGGAAGAAGAATTCATAAAAAGCAGGGAGACGATGGCGGCGTTTACCTCGAAGGCGGCTGAAGTTTTCGGAGGGCTGCTGCAGAAAGCGGAAAACGCAGCTTCCAGAAGCAGAGAACACCCCAGAAAAAAATCAGAAGGATTTGAAGAGCTCTCGGAAGACATGTTTCCGGATAAGAAGCCTGAAACAAAAAGCGCGGGAAGCCGGACGGAAAGAAGACGGGCCATGGATCCGGAGACCGAAAAAAAGAGTTTGCACAACCTGGAGAAGTCTCTTGAGAAGTCTCTTTCCATGTGGCGCAGAGGGGAAGAGCCGGATAGTAATTCTGTGCGTGAGAAAAAAACGGAAAGTCCGACGGAGTCTGAATCCGGTGACAAAATTCCGGCCGGGCCTGATGTGGATGCGCCGGATGTTCCAGAAGAGAAGCCTTCGCCAAAGCCGGCAGAACAGAAGCAGGAAAGAAGACGGCCGCAGCGCAGCCGCAGAGAATCCGAGCCGCGAAGGAAAAGAGAATTCCGCATACCGGAGAATATATCCAGTCTGTTTGGCACAGTGAAAACCCGTGTCCTGGACGGCTGGAATTCTCTGAATCAGCGCGGCATACATAAGCGGGAGATGGCAATGCTTGGAATCGTACTGCTGTTTATCCTGCTGATCCTGTTCTTTCTTGTGGCTGCAGTACGGAACTTTTTCAGCCAGAAGCAGAAGAGCAGGAATGTGACGGCGGAGGACGGACTGGTCGTTACTGTGGAGAATGAACCGCAGGACTGGGCCTCTTCCTATCCGGTACAGTTAAAGATATTATGTAAGACGGGCAGTATATCTTCCGTGACAGTCAACGGTGTATCCTGCACGCCCGATGAAAACGGAATGATCACGCTGGAAACGGGCGACTGGCGTCTTCTGGCGCAGGTGGAGACGGATGACGGGACGAAGAAAGCGCAGATTGAGATTCCGATGCTCGACAATGAGGCCCCGGCGCTGGATATAAAGCGGGAGGAAGACAAGATTGTTCTGTCCGCGACTGACGCGCGCTCACAGGTAGCGGGAATTTACTATGCCATAGAGGATCCGGAAAAATACCGGCAGCTGCCTTTATACCAGAAATATGAGGAACCGCTCAGCTATGAGAAAGGCATAATTTACCGGTTTTATGCGAGAGATAAAGCGGGAAATATTTCCACGCCGGTAGTATCCACACTGGAGGATGCAGAATCCTTTACGCTGGAACAGACAAAAATGTCATTGTTTCCGGATGAGACCTGCAGCCTGAGCGTGAAGGCGTCTCCGGAAGGCGCTCTGCTTCGGAATCTGAAATTTAAATCGCAGGATACGGCAGTGGTGACGGTGGAGGATAACGGCAAGGTTACGGCAGTCGGCGAGGGAACCACTGAGGTTCTCGTCAGCGCCGACGGGATGGAGAGTCAGACCTGCACGTTTGATGTCAGCACGGAGCGGTCGGTTCTTGTGAGCGCGATTGGCGACTGTACGCTTGGCACTGACGAGGCGTTTGACGCTTCGACCAGTTTCAATGCGTTTGACTCGGTGAAAGGACATGATTACTTCTTCCGGAATGTGAAGGATATTCTCGGAAATGACGATGTGACATTTGCCAATTTTGAGGGAACGCTGACAGACTCCACAGCGAGAGAGGCAAAGCAGTTCGCGTTTAAAGGGGATCCGTCCTACACGGAGATTCTGAAAGACGGCTCCGTGGAGGTTGTGACGCTGGCGAACAACCACAGTAAGGATTACGGAGAACAGAGCCTGGAGGATACAAAGGCGGCGCTGAAAGAGGCTGGCATCGACTACTGTATTGGCGATGAGATTGTGATGCGCGAGGTCAACGGCGTACAGGTGGCGTTTATCGGAATTTACGTGCTGGATATAGGACTGGAGGTTCAGCCTCAGGTGGTGCAGACCATTACACAGGCGCGTCAGCTTGGCGCGGAGCTTGTGATCGTCGCGTTCCACTGGGGGAGCGAGAAGGCGACGACTCCTGATGAGACACAGAGGTCGCTGGCCCACACCGCGATTGACCGCGGAGCAGACCTGGTTGTGGGACATCATCCTCATGTGCTTCAGGGGATTGAGCAGTACAACGGAAAATATATTGTTTACAGCCTTGCCAATTTCTGCTTTGGCGGAAACAGTTCCCCTTCTGATATGGATACGATGATATTCCAGCAGGAGTTCAGGATTGGTCAGGATGGAGCGGCGGAAAGCGGAGAAATATCCATTATCCCGTGCAGCATCAGTTCGGAAAGCGGATATAATAATTATCAGCCGACCCCTGCGGCCGGAAGTGAAGCGGAACGGATTATGGGTCGTTTAAATGAATACAGCGAAGAATTTGGGCAGACTTACTCGGCTGCTGAAAGATAAACAGGCATGGCATATGCTGCGGCGTCTGTCTTCGCACGCAGGCATGGAGCGGGCTGCCGTGTCCAGGAAAAACAGGAGGAGAAGCAACAAAACGTTGCTTCTCCTCCTGTTTTTATCCTCGGGAAGAAGGAAAAAATTGCATACAAAATGGTGCCAGTAATATATAAAATAAAATGACACTAAATGACGCACATCATTGAAAAAAATATGTACATATGATATCCTGTATCTGAACCGGGGATGATACAGGTAATACAGTTTTCGCAAGTTTCATTTTAAAGGGGGATTCCGGTATGGCACATCTTGCAGGGCAGCTGCCTTTCTATTATTACGTTTTACAGGGGCGTCCGAATGTTCTTGCTGATGAACGGGACAAAAAAAAGTTGCTTGATATTGTCCTCGGTGTACAGCAGGCGCATGAGCTTGAGCTATACGCCTTCTGTATCACCAATGAGGAAATCTGCCTTATGCTGGGCGCTGATACCCAGGCAGAGATTAATAGGGGAGTTCGCCAGCTGATCTCAGAGTTTGCGCTTCGGCCGATTGATGGCCGCAAAGCGGCCGGATCACGCAAATCTGAAGAAAAGCTGGCAGTCGTACAAAAGAGGAAGCTGAGATCTCAACAAGAGGTCAGGATCCAGTGTCGGGCAATTCATACGTTACCTGTGTCGAAAGGGTATGTGACACAGGTAAAGGATTACTGGTGGAGCAGCTATCAGACTTATCTCGGGCATTACGACTGGAAACAGGTAAACTGCAGCGCAGTGCTTCGGATGTTTTCTGATGATGCGACAGCCGCCCGGAGGCAGCTGCGGCGCTTCCATGGGTTTGCGTGATAAAAGTATTCGGCCAGAAGTTTGAAATGTCTTCAAATAATTGCCCTGACATCTATTAATAACGTAGCAGAAACGAAAATATGACGCAGAGAAAACAAATTTCTTAAAAAAATCGAAATATCATGACAAAGTAAGAGAAAGGTGCTAAAATGTGTCTGACTCGGAGGAAGAGGAAATTTGTACATGCCTGCCGGGTCAGTCGTTACTGTTAATATTTTGGAGCGGACAGTAAGACAGCCGCATTTTGGAAACGTCGGGTATATTTTTTCTGAAATGCGGTATGCTGTAATCAGAAATTTTAAATAGCTATGCCGGGGAGTAATGAAATGAAAGAAGGAAATCTGGAAGCGAAGCTGATAAGGATTAAGGACTGGTTCAGGAAATATCCGATTATGATTGCGGTTGTGTACACGGCCTTTTATCTTTTAGCTTTTGCGTGGCTGGAAGCAAATGTTGTACCCAAGTATATCATTCACTGCAGACTGGATGAGATGATCCCGTTTTGTGAGGAGTTCATCATACCGTACGTATTCTGGTTCGCCTATATACCGTTTGCGTTTATCTGGTTCCTGCACCGGGGCTGGGAAGATTACTCCAGGCTGTGCCTGATGGTATTTTCAGGACTTACGATCTGCCTTGGAATTTACTATGTATTTCCGACAGGACTGAATCTCCGCCTTGCGAACAGCGCGCATGAGACAGGATTTCTCTATAATATGGTGAGCTATCTGCGCGCGATTGATACGCCTACGAATGTCTGTCCGTCGATTCACGTTATGAATACGGTCATGGTATTTCAGGCGGTCTGCAGTCTCAGAGATCTGAAATACAGAAAACTTACGATCGCCGTTCATTTTGTGATTATGGTGTCCATCTGCGCTTCCACCGTATTCCTGGATCAGCATTCGCTTGTGGATGTCGTCTGCGGCATTATGATGAGCGTCGTCATACATGGTCTGGTCTATCAGGTAGAGTGGAAAGAAGAGCTGGCGCGCAGGAGAGCAAAGGGCAAGGCCAAGGCAAATATCGGCCGTGCTTCCTGATAAAAAGCGGCAGAAAAAATTTTTTTCAAAATTTAAAAAAAGTACTTGCAATTTTCCATGCGATGGGTTATAATTCCTCTTGCGTGTGAATAAAGGGCTATCGCCAAACGGTAAGGCAACGGACTCTGACTCCGTCATTTCAAGGTTCGAATCCTTGTAGCCCTGCTTAGAGAGAGTACCCGGGAGGGTACTCTTTTTCTGTCATAGGAGAAAATAGAAAAAATTTTCGGAAAGGTTGATTGGATATGAGTTATGAGTTTGAGAGCAGGATCCGATACAGTGAGACCGGTACAGACAAAAAACTGACGCTGGTTTCTATGGTAGATTATTTTCAGGACTGCACGACGTTTCATTCGGAGTCCTGCGGATACGGGATCGATTTTGTGGCAGGGCAGGGAAACGCATGGATGATTCTCTCGTGGCAGATCGATATAGCGAGGTACCCTGTGCTGGGTGAAAACGTTCGGATATGGACTGCGCCGTATTCGTTCAAAGGGTTTTATGGATACAGAAATTTTGCCCTGATCGGCAGGGACGGAGAATATCTGGCGAAGGCGAACAGCGTCTGGGTCTTTATGGACAGGCAGACGGGAAGGCCGTGCCGGATACTGCCGGAGCATATTTCCGGATATGGACAGGACCCGAAGCTGGATATGGAATATTTGTCGAGGAAGATCGGAATTCCGACCGGCGGAGAGAAAAAGGAAGCGTTTCAGGTTCACAGATATCAGATTGATACAAACAACCACGTAAATAACGGGCAGTACATCCGGATGGCCGAGGAATACCTGCCGGAGGGGGCCTTTGTATCAAGGCTTCGGGTAGAGTACAGGAAGCAGGCATATGTAAATGATACAATTGTTCCCGTGGTATTGTCTCAGGGCCGGGAGATGCTGGTGTCTTTGTGCGATTTGGAGGAAAAGCCCTATGCGGTGGTGGCTTTTACGCTTGAGGACGCTTAGTACTGCCGTGCGGATGAATGATTTAAAAAAACATACATATAAGGAGAGTTAATCCAATGCTGTTATTAGGAGAAAAGCAGGAATTAGTCGTAGTGAAAGAGGTGACGTTCGGAGTTTATCTTTCGGATGCGCCGGACGGGGAAGAGAAGGTTCTGCTTCCCAGAAAAGAAGTGCCGGAAGGGACAAAGCAGGGAGACGTCCTGAAAGTATTTCTGTATAAAGATTCAAAGGACAGACTGATTGCCACCGTGAGAGAGCCGGCTCTGACACTTGGGAAGACAGCAGTGCTGACAGTCAGGGAGCTTTCAAAGATCGGCGCGTTTCTGGACTGGGGGCTTGAGAAGGATCTGCTGCTTCCGTTCCGGGAACAGACATCAAAGCTTCAGGCGGGCGACAGCTGTCTGGCGGCCCTGTATATCGACAAAAGCAGCCGCCTGTGCGCAACGATGAAGGTGTATCATTATCTGGAGAAAAATTCTCCTTATCACGTCGGGGACCAGGTAAATGGACGGGTGTATGAGATCAGCGAGAATTTTGGAGCGTTTGTCGCTGTTGACGACAGATATACGGCGCTGATTCCGGCAAGAGAGGTTCCGTCCGGGATTAAGGCGGGGGATCTTATTCATGCGCGTGTGACCGGCGTGAAGGAGGATGGAAAGCTGGATCTGAGTATTCGGGAAAAAGCTTATCTGCAGATTGATGAGGATGCGGAGAACATCATGCAGGTGATCGATGAATTTGAAGGCGTGCTGCCGTTCAATGACAAGGTTTCCCCGGAAATTATTAAGAGAGAGTTCGGACTGAGCAAAAACGCGTTCAAGAGAGCGGTCGGAAGACTGCTCAAACAGGGGAGGATCGAGATCACGGAGAACCGGATTCTTAAAGTAAAATAGAGGTCTGCAGCCATTTATACATAATGAAAAACTCCGGAAAAGATCCGCAAAAGAGAAGGGATAAAAAGAACGGCTTCGGCAAATACTGAAAGCAGAAGGACAGTATTTGCGGGGCCGTTTTTCATGTGCAGGCCCGCATATGGAGATTAGCTGCTGACGCAGCATGCCCGCGTTGCGGGCAACACCATGAGCGAAAGCCGATGACTCCGTGCTTTCAGCACTCTCGTCATCGCCGCCGGTATTCGCAATTCGTGCCACTCACATCCGTTCGTGTCACTGCATTGCTCATACCGTCTTGCCCGTCCGATGTCCATTCGCCGGTGCATGCGAGCATGCCCGCCGATGGCCGCCGTCCGGAGCTTTCTCAGTAAAAAAGGAGTGAGAGTTTTGAATCGAAGATTTATTTTAAGGTATCTGATTCTGATTGCGGTTCTGGCCGCCTGCGCCGGCGCGGCCTGGTACATGACTAATACGCCGGGTACGCATGCCGCGGACACGGTACTTGCGCGGATGGGAAGCCATATGGGAAAATACGCTGTACCGCAGAGAGATTTGTCGGCGGAAACCGTTATGTACAGAGCAGGTTCCGATGTAATGCAGGAAAAAATCCCGGCAGGGTACGGCGTACTGCACAGGAATGTTCCGCCGGAGTATGACGCGCCGGGAAAAAATCCGGAGGGCAGACTGTTATGAGCGCGGAGACTCTTTATCTGAAAATTGACAAGAATGTGCAGGCAAAAGGGAACCAGGTATATATAAGAGATATCGCGGAAGTCTGCTGCGCGCAGAAAGCCATCGAAAATAAAGTGAAAACCCTGCGGCTTCCCACGGAAATTATCAGGGGGCCGGGGCGCTATGTGTTTTCCGTGTTTGATGTGATCGAGGTGATCCAGCAGGAATACCCGAATCTGGAGATCAGTAATCTGGGGGAAGCGGATTTTATCATCACTGTGGAAAAAGATCAGAACATGCCAGATGCGTGGGCCTGGTGCAAAACGGTTTTTGTCTGCTTCCTTTCGTTTTTCGGAGCGGCTTTCTCGATCATGGCATTCAACAATGATGTCGGGATCACGACGCTGTTCGGGCAGCTCTATGAGCAGTTTACCGGCGATGCGTCGAACGGATTCACGATACTCGAGGTGACATATTCTTTAGGAGTCGGTCTTGGGATTCTGCTGTTTTTCCATCACTTTGCGAGGAACCGCGGGAAAGCGGATCCGACGCCGCTGGAGATCGAGATGCGGACCTACGAGGACGATGTGGATACGACGCTGATCGAATCCGGGAACCGGAAGGAAAAGACGCCCTGAAATCGAAGATATCATGTGGAAGGATGCCTTTTGCCTCCGGCATCGGAACATTTGACCGGTGGAAAGAGATATCGCAGAGAGGAAGAATCAGAAGGAGGACAGCAGACAAATGACAGAGCAGATTTTTCTTGGGATCGTAGGATTTTCCTCTGGTTTTCTGGTTTCGGGAGGCGTCGTCGCGCTCATGATCGGCCTCGGCGTCATCACACGCTTTATCGGGATCACGCACACGGCGAAACGGGTAGAGCTGTATGAGGACGCGATTCTGGCCGGTGCGGTCGCGGGCACGGTTCTGACCGTGTTTGAGGTAAAACCCTGTGCGGTTATACCTGGTATGATCGGAATGGCTGCGCTGATCCTGTTCGGCGTGTTTATGGGAATATTTGTCGGCGGCTGGATCATGGCCCTCGCGGAGGTCATCAACGTATTTCCCGTATTCTGCCGCAGATTCGGCATTGTGAAAGGGATGAGCTGGCTTGTGATTGCGCTGGCGCTCGGGAAGACGGCGGGAAGCCTGATGCACTTTTATATGAGATGGGGAAAGGGATAGAAGTCAGTCTTTAAAAATCATTTTTTAACAATTGAGTGAAAATAAAGTAAAAATAAAGTAAAGATAAAATACAAAATAACAGTTGACATTTGCGCCGGCAGAGAGTATACTGTTCCCAACGCAAGGGAATACAAATACGTAATCATTGTAAAAGGCAAACCTGTCGAAAGGCAGGGACGCAAAGCTAAGGGTCTAAAGTCCACACGACTATGACAGCCGGTTGCCGTTTTGACACGCGAAGATTTTGGTGACCGCTATCTCAGGATACAGCGGTCATTTTTGTTTTCGGTGAGTTCGGCTTTTGCAATGACTGCTCCAAAGGACCAGACAAGGCCTGAGGAAAGGTAGGATACGGATTATAAATCATGTCACGGTGAGTCTTGAAGCAAGATTCGAAGGGAGGACTTCTTATGAAGAGAAGAAATAATATCGTATGTATGATTATCATTGCAATGCTGACAATTAGTATGGTGGCAGATGTTACGGCGCTTCCGGTGTCCGCAAAAACTACCGAAGCCAAGAAAGCGAAGACCAAGAAGACGAAGAAGAACAAGAAAGAAAAAGCGAAAAAGGCGAAAGAAAACAAGAAAGAAAAGACAAAGACCACAAAGGAAAAGAAAAACAAGAAAGAAAAAGCGAAAACCAAAAAGGCAAAAGCGTCTGAAACGAAAAAAACAACTGTAAAAGCCGGGACAGCAGCTAAAAAAGCAGCCACAGCGGCTGAGACCAAAGTGGAAGTTCCCAAAGTGACCGAGGCAGCCGGAGCCAAAGTGGAAACCCCAAAAGTAACTGAGACTGAGGCCAGGAAAGCAGCCGAGACAACCGGAACCAAAGTGGAGGTTCAGAAAGTGACCGAAACTGAGGCCGAAAAAGCAGCTGAACCAAAGGCAGAGACGAAGAAAGCAGCAGAGACCGAGAAAGCAGCTGAGCCAAAGACAGAAGTCAAGAAGGCGGCCGAGACAGAAAAAGCGGTTGAACCCAAGACCGAGACAAAGAAAGCAACCGAAACAAAGGTCGAGACAAAGAAGGCAGCTGAACCTAAGACCGAAACCAAGAAAGCGGCCGAAACCAAGACAACAGAAGTTAAGAAAACGGTTGAACCTAAGGTAGAGACGAAAAAGGCAGCAGAGCCCAAGGTAGAGACTAAGAAGACAGCTGAAACTGAGAAAGCAGCCGAACCAAAGGCTGAGACTAAGAAGGTAGCTGAAACCGAGAAAGCAGCCGAACCAAAGGCTGAGACCAAGAAAGCGGCCGAGCCCAAGACGGAAGTCAAGAAGGCGGCAGAGACCGAGAAAGCGGCAGAACCAAAGACCGAGACAAAGAAAGCAACTGAAACCAAGGTCGAGACAAAGAAGGCGGCGGAAACCGAGAAAGCAGCTGAACCCAAGGTAGAGACCAAGAAGACAGCGGAAACTGAGAAAGCAGCCGAACCCAAGGCCGAGACGAAGAAAGCGGCTGAAACAAAGGTAGAGACGAAGAAGGCGGCGGAAACCGAGAAAGCAGCTGAACCAAAGGTAGAGACCAAGAAGGCAGCGGAGACTGAAAAAGCAGTTGAAACAAAGCCTGAGACAAAGAAAGCAACCGAAACAAAGAAGGCGGCGGAGACTGAGAAAGCGGCTGAACCCAAGGCAGAGACCAAGAAGGCAGTTGAGACCGAGAAAGCAGCTGAACCAAAGGTAGAGACCAAGAAGGCAGTCGAGACCGAGAAAGCAGCCGAACCCAAGGCTGAGATTAAGACAGAGACCAAAAAGGCGGCAGAACAGCCAGCAGTTAAAGCTGAGCCTGAAAAAGCGGCAGAACAGCCGGCAGTTAAAGCTGAGCCTAAGCAGACAGTGAAGCAGCCGGAAACCGAGACTGAAACCGGAAAAGCGGTGGAGCAGCCGGCACCTGAAACAGAGACCGAAAAAGCAACAGAAAAGGTGGAAACAGAAGCTGAGACTGAAAAAATGACGGAGCAGCCGGCGCCTGAAATCACGGAGACAGAGCCGGAGCAGCCGAAAGAATGTGAGCACAACTGGGACTGGGTGATCACAAAAGCCCCGACTTGTGTAAAAACAGGATACAAGATTCAGAAATGCACGATCTGCGGCGAGACAAAGGGCAGCAATAAGATCGTTGACCCGCTTGGACATGAGTTTAGTGTGAAAGAAACACCAGGAACCTGTCTGGAAAAAGGCAAGATAGAAGAAACATGCACAAGAACAGGATGTGGACAGAAATATACGAAGACAACCAGTTACGGAAGCCATAAGTATGAAGGGAAGAATTTCCCGTGCTCGCCGGCAGCTTGTACCGTCTGCGGAAAGACAGAGACACAGGCTGGGAAGCAGGGACATGACTTCTGCGGCGACGAAAGAGTTGTCACGGCTGCAACCTGCACGACAGCCGGAACAAAGAACGTTTTCTGTAAGTACGGATGCGGCGCGTCAATCACTGTAGCAATTCCGGCAACCGGTCATACATATGGAACGTGGACGGTTGTGATGCCGGCGTCATGTGGAACCAAGGGGCAGGAAAAGGCAACCTGTACGGTATGCCAAGAAGAAAAGACCAGAGAGATTCCGACAACAGCGCATGTATGGGCGACCAGGGTTATAGAAAATCCTACCTGCCAGAAAGAAGGAATGGAACAAGATTACTGTACCGTCTGTGAACATACAGGTGCTACCAGGTCGATTCCGAAAACAGCTCATAAGCTGGGACGCAGATGTGCACTTCCTGGTCATGATTGCGGTGGGGACGATTGCCATTATGTAGATATATGCGTTTATTGCGGAAACACGTTGTATGATGAAGAAACTAAGACATGGAATTATTAAACTAATAAAAAAGCGCTGTCGGGAGACAGCGTTTTTTTTGAGCAGTATGACAGGCATGCCGTCAGTCTGTGGCGAGAGTTCGCAAAGGGAGCGGCTGCCGCCGAACTCCAGGCGGTGAAGCTTCACCCAATCAGCACATTTTTCCCCTCAAACGCGAACCCGTAACAGCGGATCTTTTCTTCCGGAAATCCCTTTGCGATAAGCACCTGCTTATATTTTTTCTGTTCGATCTGTGCCAGAGCCGCGTGCACGGTATCGGAGAGGTCTTTCTCGTTCATGGGACTGCGGACTTTAAATTCCAGTATGACTGCTTTCAGTCCGCTTTTTTTTGGTTCCAGCATAATGTCGTACCGGCCAAACCCGCTCTCACGGTTGGAAGTGATGTGGTAGCGGTCCGCCAGATCCACGATCAGCCCCAGCACAAAACCATGATAGAAACGTTCCGGCTCCGTCTTCTTTGAGGGGCGGTTTCCCGTATCAAAAAAGCTGAATGTATTAAGCGCGACCCGGTTCATATATTCATTCATGGCTTCCGCATCATCTGCGAGCAGCGCCTTTATAAAATCATTGTAATCTGACCGTGCCGGTCCGAACCATCGGCGTACCAGATTCTGAAACATTAATTTCACTTCAAGATTCGTGAGCTCCAGATCGTATGACGGTTCCCAGTCTCCGTCCGACATTTCGGGCTCTTTTTTCTGATTTACTTTCAGATAACCGGCGGCGAGCAGGAGACTGAAAACCGCCGTTTCATCCTGATCCAGCTGACTGTACACAATCTGTTCGTCAATATTTGCCCGCAGCGTTTCTCCCTGGAGGAGCGATTCAAAAGCCAGTTTGATCTCCCTGCTTCCTTCTTTCAGAAGTGTTCCGATCAGACTGTTGCTGCTGGTATTTGCCCAGTATGGCTCAAATTTTCCTGTTTTCAGATAATTGAGGATGGACCATGGATTGTAGATGGATTTGATCTTGCCGAAACAGAATCCGTCATACCAGGTTCTCACGTTCTGTTCTTCCCCGGAAAGGTGGTACTCTTTCAGCGCTTCTCTTACTTCAGTTTCGGTAAATCCGAAACAATCCGCGTACAGGTCCGAGGTTGTCGTAACGACTACGAGATTATTCAGATCGGAAAAAACGGACTCACGGCTGACCCGCGTAATCCCGGTCATAAGCGCGCGCTCCATATAAGGATTTGTCTTAAAGGAAGCGTTGAACAGGCTTCTGATGAACGAGGTAAGCTGTTCCCAGTAGCCGCAGGCATAGGCTTCCTGCATCGGCGTGTCGTATTCATCCAGAAGAAGGATCACCTTTTTTCCGTAATATTTCGCGAGAAACTGCGAGAGTCTGTGCAGGGACATGGTGGCTGTCACCTCAGACATATCCATATTCACGCTGCAGAAATACTGCCGCTCTTTTTCTGTCAGTACGCCGCTTTCCATCAGAAATTCATGCTGACTGTACAGATCTGTGAGAAGCTGATAGATCCGCTCGCGTGCGGCCGCAAAGGAAGTTTCCTTTACCGTGGAAAATGACAGGCTGATCACCGGGAAAGTTCCCTGAAGAGAACGGAACTGTTCGTCCTCCCAGATGGAAAGTCCATCGAATAACGATCCCCTGTCGGCGTATTCGATGGAGAAGAACGCTTCTGTCATGCTGAGCGTCAGCGTTTTTCCAAAACGGCGCGGGCGGGTGATCAGCGTCACGCTGTCCTGGCTGTCCCACCATGCCTTGATAAAATGTGTTTTGTCAATGTAAAATACGCCGCTTTTTCTGACATCCGCAAAATCCTGTTTTCCGATTCCGACAACCCGCATGATATGTCCCCCTTTCGTGTATCGCTTTGCTTTGGCGCGATTCGCATGCTGTCCTGCATCTATTTTATGGTTTCATCAACAATTTTGCAATTGGATTTCTGAATTTGCCTGAGAAAACACCGGCAGACGGTCTGGCAGAATTTTTACGGAAAAATTTATGTGGTAAAAAAGTATCTCCGTGTTATAATGGAACGTAAAGCAAAGCCATGAACGCGGGCTGAAACAAAAGGAGAACTGTAACCATGAAAACAAGGGAAGAGTTAAAACGGCATCTCGCGCAGATTGATCACAAGAGCTATAAGGCGTACAAGGAGCTCGAGGGAATGTATGAGTTTGACGCGTACTGCCTGAGCATTGACCATGTGCAGGGGGATCCGTTCGCGACGCCGTCGCGTGTGAGGATTCTGTATAAGAATAAAGGAAATATAAAGGAAGAATTTTTTAAGACGAAAGCGCGCAAAGCGGCGGCGGAGGATTTTCTTCTGCGCAGGCTGCACCGAAGCCTGCGTGAGGCTTCCGGGGACGGCCGGAAGGGTTCCGGAAAGAGCGGGCTGATCACGGCCTGCCGGGTTGGGCAGGAAGTGCTGGAGAGGACGGCTGTTCTGCTTTCGCGCGATGTCATAGAGGTGAGGATTGAGGTGGGTTTCCCGGCCTACGGGCGGACCATTGCCGCGCGGGAATTGGAGGAGATCCTGTTTCGCGTGCTTCCGGAAGCGGCGGAGCAGACGTTCGCGGTATGCCCGGATCTGGTGCGCGGTATGACCAGGGCTGTGGAGCTGGCAGATGATCAGGAATATATCCGGGAAGAACTGGAAAAGAGGGGGCTTGTCTCGTTTGTGGCGGACGGAGCGGTACTGCCGCGCGAGAGCGGAATTTCGCAGCGGCCGATGAAGGATGCCGTGAAGTTCAAAAGTCCGGACAGTCTGGCGGTGACGATGACACTTCCGCATAAAGGGGAACTGAGAGGAATGGGCATCCGCCGCGGCGTCACGGTGATCGTGGGCGGCGGCTATCACGGCAAATCCACGCTGCTCAAGGCCATCGAGCGGGGCGTCTACAATCATATCAGCGGCGACGGAAGGGAGTACGTAATCACGGACCGGACAGCCTTCAAGCTCCGCGCGGAGGAGGGGAGATGTATTCATCAGGAGGATATCTCCATGTTTATCAGTCATCTGCCCAGCCGTACGGATACGGTGCGCTTCGGGACAGAGAACGCGAGCGGCAGCACCTCGCAGGCCGCGAACACGGTGGAGGCGCTTTCCTGCGGCAGCCGCGTGCTTCTGATTGACGAGGACACCTCCGCGACCAATTTCATGGTCAGGGATGAGGTGATGGCCCGTCTGGTTGCCGACGAGAAGGAGCCGATCACGCCGTTTATCCGCAAGGTGCGCGCTCTGTACCAGGCGCTCGGCGTCTCGACGGTGCTGGTCGTGGGAAGTTCGGGAGCGTATCTTTCGGTGGCGGACACCGTCGTGCAGATGGACTGCTACGAGGCGAGGGATGTGACGGAGAAGGCGAAGAAGATCGCGCAGGAACAGGCGGTGATACCGGACGAACAGGTGCAGAAGAAGGAATGGCTCCGCTATCCGGTGCGCAAAAAGAAAATTGAGAAAATGCGCGTCCACGGGTGGGATACACTCTCGCTTGACCGGTCGGAGATCGACCTGCGCTATCTGGAACAGATTACGGATGAGACACAGACGGCAGCGCTCGGCTATATTCTTCAGTATGTGCTGGAACGGCTGGCTGACGGCAAAAAGAGCGCGGCCGCGCTTGCGCATGAGGCGTTTGTAAAGCAAGAGCGGGACGGGCTTGTTTCGATGATTCCGAAGAATTACGGGGCAGGAGCGCCCGCGGCGGTGCGCGAGCAGGAGATACTTGCGGGAATTGCGCGGTACCGACTGCTGTGACGGAAAACGTTTCACAGAGGGGTTGTGGGATATTTTCTGACAACCACCGTCAGGATGACGTTTCCGCACGCAGGTTTTAACGGGATTTAACAAGAGAAGTATGGCAAGGGAGGGAGACATATGCGTTTCATGCATATAGCAGATGTACATCTCGGGGCCGCGCCGGATTCGGGCTTTGCCTGGGCAAGGGACAGGGGCCGGGAAATCTGGGAGAGCTTCCGCAGATGTATCAGGGAAGCGAATGAAAAGAAGGTGGATCTTCTGCTGATCGCGGGAGACTTATTTCACCGGCAGCCGACTGTGCAGGAACTGAAAGAGGTCAATTATCTGTTTTCCACGCTGAAGAAGACGCTGATTGTTCTGATCGCCGGCAATCATGATTATCTGAAATCTTCCTCCCCGTACCAGAGTTTCCGCTGGGGAAAAAACGTGGTCTGTTTGTTTTCACAGGAATGCGAGAAGGTACGTTTTCCGGATCTGAAGACGGAAGTTTATGGTTTGAGCTATCACCAGCAGGAGATCACGGAACCGCTTTACGACAGCATCCATCCGGACAAAACGGATTATTTCAGGATTCTGCTTGCCCACGGGGGCGACGCGAATCACATTCCAATCTCGAAGGAGGCGCTGGAGGAGTCAGGATTTGACTACGTTGCGCTGGGACATATCCACAAGCCGCAGGAACTGATTCCGGGATTTGCGCGCTTTGCCGGAGCCCTGGAACCGATCGACTGCAATGATGTCGGACCGCATGGCTACATACTGGGAGAAGTGCAGCACAGAAAGCTGAAGCTGTCGTTTGTTGAGATATGCTCCCGGATGTACCTTCACAGGGATGTGGAGGTTACGGAGGAGGATACCGTATATTCGCTTCGCGAAAAGATATCCGGCCTGATTTTTAAGGAAGGTCAGCAGAATATGTATAAGATCAGGCTTGTCGGACAGAAATCTCCGCGGCTGATTCCAGACATACGCGAGTACAAAAAATGCGGCAGGGTTGTGGACGTCGAGGACAGGACGACGCCGGCGTTTCACGTTGAGGAGCTGAGGGAGCAGTACCGCGGTCAGCTGATCGGAAATTTTATCGAGAGTTTTGGGGAAGAACCGCGCGGCATTGTGGAGGAGAAGGCGCTGCAGTACGGGCTGGAGGCTCTGCTTTACGGGAAATTATGAGGTGGAGAGCCATGCGCCTCAGACCTCGGGATTGCGGGAAGTGGACTGTAACGAAAAAACGCCTCCTGCTCGGTCCTGCAGAACAGGCAGGAGTGTTTTGGCGGATGGGGGAGATTCATGGAAATAAAGGAATTACATCTGAAACATTACGGAAAATTCAGGGATCACCGGATCACGCTGCAGCCGGGGGTCAATATTATATACGGCAGGAATGAGACAGGGAAAACTACGATTCACTCATTTGTACGCGCAATGTTTTTCGGACTGGACAGAGGCCGCGGCCGGCAGGCAAAGACGGACGAATACAGCCTGCGCCAGCCATGGGATGATCCTTCATATTTTGCGGGGAGCATGACGCTGTCTGAAAATGGGGAAACGTATCAGATTGACCGGAATTTTAACCGGGGACAGCAGTCCTGTACGGTGGTCAACCGGTCGAAGGCTGTGGAAGCAGAGGACGGGCAGGAAGAGATACGGCGGCTTCTGGGAGGAATGAGCGAGGCGGCTTTCTGCAATACGCTGTTTGTCCGGCAGGCCCGTGCGGAGACGGACGAGGCTCTGATGGAAGAACTGCGCGGATTTATGGTGAATTATGACCAGTCGCTTGATCAGCAGACGGATGTCTCGAGGGCGCTGCAGAGTCTTCAGAAAAAGAAGAAACAGTTTGTT
Source organism: uncultured Lachnospiraceae bacterium (assembly GCA_947626965.1). Taxonomy (GTDB): domain Bacteria; phylum Bacillota; class Clostridia; order Lachnospirales; family Lachnospiraceae; genus Choladousia. The sequence goes on along the minus strand of CANQUH010000002.1, from coordinate 49,003 downwards.
CAGAAAAAAAAGGCGGAGGAACAGCAGCTTGAGGAAAAGATCGGGCGCCGGCAGGCGGAAGCGGATTACGTACGCAGGGAGATTGATTCCCTGAAGGAAAAAGAAAAGGAACTGACAAAGCGGCCGCCTGAGCAGTTCCGGCAGGAAGGGCCGGAAGACGAAGACCAGGAAAATGAAAAAGAAGAGGATAAAGGCAGGAACTACAGAATCATGACGGAAGCGCTTCTGGTAATCGCGGCCCTGCTTGCATTTGCGATGGCATGGCTGTTCCGCGTGCCGCAGCTGCGTATCTTTCTTGGCACATTTGCCGTTATCTTTCTCGCGCTTTTGTTTCCGGTGCATAAACTCCTGTCAGGGGATGAGGAAGGGGATCAGGACTGGACAGAGGAGAAGGAGCGGCAGATCGGAGCGGTCAGGGAACAGCTTGAAAATCAGGAGGACAAATACCGGCAGCTGCAGAGCGAGCTGGAACTGCTCTACCAGAATCATATGAAGATCGAGGGAAGCTCGCTGGAGATCGAGGCGCTGAATCTGGCGATCAGCCGGATCACAGAGCTTTCTTCCTCTGTTTTTCAGGAATCCGGCGGAGATCTGGCCCAGAAGACGTCGGAGATACTTTCCATGATCACGGGGGGCAGATATACGAGGGTATCGCTGGGCGATTCGCTGGAACTTCAGGTCCAGTCGAAGGACAGGCTGCTGAAGCTGCACGAGCTGAGTTTTGGAACGATGCAGCAGGTTTATTTTGCGTTGCGCACTGCGTCGGGCGAGCTGTTTGCGGGGGGAAGGCAGCTTCCGCTGATTCTTGACGAGCCGTTTGCAATGTACGACGACGCGCGGCTTGCGGCTGTGCTTGGGTGGCTGTACCACAGCGGCCGTCAGGTGATTCTTTTTACCTGCCAGGACAGAGAACGCAGAATTCTGGAAAAGATAAAAGCCGGTGATTAAGGAGGGATTTATGTCAGAACATGTATATCTGGGATGTCATCTCTCCTGTGCGAAAGGATTTCTTCATATGGGAAAAGAGGCAGTCTCGATCGGGGCGGACACGTTTCAGTTTTTCACAAGGAATCCGAGGGGGAGCAGGGCGAAGGAGATAAAGGAAAAAGATGTGGAGGCGTATCTGGCATACGCCGCGGAACACGGCATCGGCACGATTGTGGCGCATGCTCCGTATACGCTGAATCCGTGTTCGGCAGATGAACATACAAGAGAGTTTGCGCGGATGACGATGGAGGATGATCTGAGGCGCATGGAGTATTTGCCGGGCAATGTCTATAATTTTCATCCGGGAAGCCATGTAGGGCAGGGGATCGAGCGGGGGATTGAACTGATTGCCGATATGCTGAATGAGATTCTGAAGCCGGATCAGCATACGACCGTGCTGCTTGAGACAATGTCGGGCAAGGGAAGCGAGGTGGGCAGCCGCTTTGAGGAGCTGGCAGCGATTCTTGCGCGCGTGGAGCTGAGTGAGCATATGGGAGTATGTCTTGATACCTGTCATGTCTACGACGCGGGGTATGACATTGTGGGGAATCTGGATCAGGTCCTCGATGAGTTTGACCGTGTGATCGGACTGGACCGGCTGCGTGCCGTTCATGTCAACGACAGCAAAAATCCGTTTGCGAGCCATAAAGACCGGCATGAGAAGATCGGGCAGGGAGCGCTGGGATTCGACGCTCTGTACCGCGTGGTCCATCATCCACGGCTTTCGCATCTGCCGTTTTGCCTGGAAACTCCGAATGAACTGCCGGGCTACGCCGAAGAGATACGGATGCTGCGGGGTGTTTAATCTGCGCTTTTTTGGATTACAGTTCCGGATGCTCCTGTTTCTGCCGGCGCATTCATTCGTTTGCGGAAGATTTGCCCTCTTACTCTTTACATTTCCGGGGACAGAAAGGGCTGGAGCTGTCGGAAGATACAAAAGGAAGGGCTTTTCATAATCCAGTTGTACAGATGTCGCAAACATGTGTACAATGGATTCGTGACAGCCCGACCGGTATTTTCCGACAGCTCCAGCCTCCTTATTTTTTTATTTCCGCGAGCAATGAGGAAAATAGCCATGCCTGCATGGATATTTGACGAATGCCGCGAGGGTCAAATACCCCGCCCCTTGGGGCGCTGCAAGATTGATACCCCGTTGCTTGCAGCGGGGTCTTTGACTTCTGCGGCGGCTAACGCTGTTTCTTCTTTTCAAGGAAGTTGTTGATGCGCGCAGTCGGATTCAGCAGCTCGCTGACAGAACCGTCGTGGTTCAGCGTGTCGATCAGAAGCGCGATATATTTGCTCAGATCGCAGCCTGTATAGTAGGGCTTCTGCAGAAGTTCCGGCGACTGATAGACGAGATTAGTCGTGAGCAGCGCGTAAAATTTTCCTTCCAGGTAGGCTTTGTCAAATTTTTCCAGTCCGTTTGTGAACAGGCCGAAGGTCGAACAGAGGAAAATACGGTCGGCCTTGCGCTTCTTAAGCTCCACCGCGACTTCCAGCATGCTGTCGCCGGAGGAGATCATATCGTCGAGGATCACGACATCTTTGCCTGTGACGTCAGCTCCCAGGAACTCATGCGCAACGATGGGGTTCCGTCCGTTTACGATCTTCGTGTAATCGCGCCGCTTATAGAACATGCCCATGTCGACGCCGAGCACGTTTGCCATATAAATCGCGCGTCCTGCCGCGCCTTCATCCGGGCTGATGATCATCAGTTTTTCCGGAGAAATTTCAAGATCGGGCGCCGCGCGGAACAGCCCTTTGATAAACTGGTAGATCGGCTGAATCGTCTCGAAGCCGTGGAGCGGGATTGCGTTCTGGACTCTGGGGTCGTGGGCGTCGAAAGTAAGGATGTTGTCGACTCCCATCTTCTCCAGTTCCTGGAGGGCAAGCGCGCAGTCGAGCGATTCTCGGCCGGTACGTTTGTGCTGACGGCTCTCGTACAGGTACGGCATGATGACGTTGATACGCCGCGCTTTGCCGCCGACAGCCGCGATGATACGTTTCAGGTCCTGAAAATGGTCGTCCGGAGACATGCGGTTCGTATGTCCGAACAGCGAATAAGTCAGGCTGTAGTTGCAGACATCCACCAGAATAAAGAGATCGTCGCCGCGGACTGAATCGTTGATCAGGCCCTTTGCCTCCCCGGATCCGAAGCGCGGCACTTTTGTGTCGATCAGATAAGTGTCTCTGGAGTAAGTCTGAAGAAGAGGATTTCCTTTGTGTTCATGTTCACGTTCTCTGCGCCACTGTACAATATGGGCGTCAATTTTCTTTCCGAGCGTCTCGCAGCTTTTCAGCGCGATGATGCCAAGTTCACCAACAGGAATCGTCTCAAGATTTCGTTCGAATGCAGACTGCATACAGTAATCCTCCGTAAAAAGCGGCAGATAACACTGCCTGAAACTGGTTGTTCTCAGAATAATTAAACTGCCTGATCTGTATTACTATAAAAAATCTATATTTCAATTCTATCATAAATCGATCGCCGGTCAAGTATCGGATTGTATTTATTTCAATAACCGGTCGTGAACGTCGATTTGCCGCAATTCATCTGTGTGGAAAGATCAGCTGTTTTTCAGTTTCTTCTGGAGTCTGATGTCGTCGCCGATCAGTTTCAGCATGGTATAGGAGCTTGATATCCTGGAGAATACCCGTTCGGAGTAGGTGTCTGCGAAGGTTCCGAGCGCGAGATTGGTCGAGATCAGCGTGCTTTTGCGGCGCAGGATCCGCTCATTCAGGATAAGAAACAGCTGCGAGGACACGAAAGTGTTCGTCATCTCTGTTCCAAGGTCGTCAATGATCAGAAAATCACAGTCAAAAATATGATGTTCCAGTTCCTCAGGCAGTTCGCCGCTGTTTTTGCCAAAAGTCGCGTCCGCAAACAGCTCAAACAGGCGGAAGGCCGAGAAATAGATCACGGAATGGGTCGTATCGAGAAGCTCCCGTGCGATACAGTGAGAGAGAAAGGTTTTCCCGAGTCCGGTATCTCCGTACAGAAACAGATTCTCAAAGGAAACATCAAAGTTTTTTACGAATCTCCTGCACTCGTCGAGCGCGCGCCTGGCAGTCTGTCTTGCGTTCAATCCCGTCACACGGTCAACGATGTCGGTAGAATAATAGCCAAGTGAGAACCTGGAAAAATTTTCCGTATCCAGAAATTCTTTCAGATTCGACTGCGTGTAGAGAAGATCGATGATCGCCTGCCGGAAGCAGTGACATTTCTCCGTCCCGATGTAGCCGGTATCCTGGCAGTCAGGACAGTGAAAATGCGGCTCCAGATAGTCTCTGGGATAGCCCGCGGATACGAGCAGAGCTGTCTTCTGCGCGGAAAGACGGCGGATGTGGGCGCGCAGCGCTTCCACAGACGGCCTTCCGGTTTTCTGGTCCAGCCAGACTGTGGGGCGGCCGCTGCTGCCGGAGGCTGTTTTGCCGGCCTGAAGATCAGCCGGGCTTTTGCCGGAAACTGTCTGTCCCGGCACAGACGGGGATTCCAGCATGGCCCGCGCGCAGGCGGTGCTGGCGGAAGCGATCTCCCGGTCGAGGCGGGCGAACTCAGGGAGCCGCCCGTAGATTTCCTGGCGGCGGTCGGCAAGCTGCTGCCGGTTGGCAAGCTGCTGCCGTTCGTAGCCGCGCATGATCATGTTATATTGCGAATTTGTTATTCCCATTTTGTCCTCACATTCATATTCAAGGCTGCGTTCCCTGTCATCCGGCGGCATCGCGGCAGTCCTGTTTTCAAATATTCCCGCGGCCTTCAGGGATTCAGAAGCCGGCGTTCAAGCTGGCCGTAATCGTATTCCCGCTGATTGAAATTATTGAAGCGGTTGCTGCTGGTTTTGGCCTGAGGCTGCTGCTGCCGCTGCTGGCGGTCTTTTTGTTCCGCCTGGCGTTTTCTGTCGAGCGCCGCGATATCGGCGGATGACCGTACCCCCTGCTTTTTCCATTGTTCCAGAATTTTGTTCGCGTACTGAAAGTTCGGCTGATGCGTCTGGCGGATTGTGCGGTGGCAGGCCTCCAGAATAATGTCAAGGGAGTATCCCAGCTCGTTGATCCAGTAGGACATGGTTTTGAGCTCCGATGCGGCGGGATTCCGCCCCTTGATGCCAAAAGCGTTCATGATTGAGAAATAATTCCTGTTGTACAGGTTTGTTTCCTCCCGCGCCTGTGAGACCGTTGTGATTCCTGCCTGCGCCCAGGCCAGCGCTACTTTCCGCATGTAATGGCGGCTGGCGGATCCTTTGGAAATGCAGTATTCCAGCAGGTATTCGATCAGATCAGCCGAAAGATGCAGCGAGTCATAGTAGTACAGCAGATCCTCCTGCTCGGCTGAGGAGAGAGGACGCTGAAGGTATTGTTCCGCGACAAAAAAGAGCTGGCGGATATCCGCGTTTTCCCGGAGCGCGTCCATCCGTTCGCGGTTTAAAGCCGGAAACTGCCGGTCCTCCGGCTGTTTTGCGGAAGAGGCGGGGACAGAGGCAGGCGCGGCCTCGGAAACCATGGGATTGCCAAAGGTGATATCCTGGATGGTGCCGTCAGGGGCGCAGTCCATCTGCAGAAGATTTACTTTTTCCCAGTAGGCCAGCGCGCGGCGCAGATCCTTCTCCGTGTATTCCAGCGCGTCTGCGACGGAGGAGAGTGTCAGATCCATATTTCCCCCCGCACAGCGCAGGAGATAGAGGTAAACTTTGACGTATTCACCGTTTGCCTGCAGCATATAGTGATCAATAAAGGTGTTCTGAACCAGGGTAGCTCCGGAGGGAGCAGTCGTATGTAGTCTCATGATCAGCCTCCCGATAAACTCTCATGCCCTGCGGTACAGGGCAGCACCAGATAGAAACGTCGGTAACTTTGCGCTTCGCGGATTCCAGAGTATGAGTATAACATATTCGGACGAAAAAGAGAACAGAATGTTTTGGCAACAGGGCTTTCGTGTGGATAAGTGGATAAGAAGTTGACAATAAAAAGTCCGGCGCGCGTAAAATGGCGACAGGAAGGGAAGAGTGCCGAAATATTATGTAAATCAAATTATCCACAGAGTAATCCACCGGATGTGGAAAGAAAAATGTGCATAAGTGTGTGGATAATGTGGATAACTTTGCGGATAACTGTAATTTCAGGAGAATATGGAAGAATATGCTGTGGATAAACGGGTAAAAAATGAATTAAGGAGAGGAAAAAAATCTCCGGGAGGACAATTGGAAGTCCTTCCCGGAGGGCAGTGTGTCAGTGATTTTTAAGCAGATCCTCGCCGACAGTTACGATGTCGCCGGCGCCCATGGTGATGATGAGATCTCCCGGTGCGCAGTTTTCCATAAGGAAAGCTTCGATTTCCCTGAAGGTGGGGAAATACCAGGCTTTTTTTCCTCTGGAGACAAGTTTTTCACAGAGCATGGAGGAGCTGATTTCGGGATCGTTGGCCTCGCGCGCAGCGTAAATGTCGGCCAGGACGATCCTGTCAGCCAGAGAGAGCGCTTCCACAAAATCGTCCAGAAGCGATTTGGTCCGGCTGTAGGTATGCGGCTGGAATACGCACCAGGTCGTATTTCCCGGATATTTTGCGGCGGCGTGAAGCGTCGCTTTGATCTCGGTCGGGTGATGCGCGTAATCGTCGATGATCGTGATTCCGGAAACTTCGCCCTTTTTCTGGAAACGGCGGTCCGTACCTTTAAATTCGGACAGGCCGGCGGCCATTTTTTCATAGGGGATCCCCAGCAGATCGCCGGCGGCAAGCGCGGCGGCCGCGTTGGAGATGTTGTGTTCTCCGGGGACGGACAGCTGATACCGTCCTGCCGGGACATCGTTCTTCATGAGAGTGAAGGAAGCGAAGCCATTTTCATCGTATGTGATATCCGCGGCGTGATAATCGCCGCTGTCGGAACCGAACGTCACAATCCGGCAGGAAAGACCGGCTGTGATGTAATCGGGATCCGGAATCTGGCTGTTGATGATCAGTGTTCCGTCCGCCGGTATTTTTTCGGCAAAGAGCCGGAAAGAGTGCCGGATATCATCGAGGTCCTTAAAAAAGTCGAGATGGTCGGCCTCGATGTTCAGGATGATCCCGATTTTCGGGGAAAGCTCAAGGAAACTGTTGGTATATTCGCATGCTTCCGTCAGAAATACTTCGGAGGAGCCGACGCGGATATTTCCTTTAATAGAGGGAAGAATACCGCCTACGGAGATTGTGGGATCAAGATTTCCTGCCATCATAAGGTGGGCAAGCATGGAAGTCGTGGTGGTTTTTCCGTGTGTGCCGGCGACCGCCGCCGACGTTCTGTAGTTGCGCATAAGCTGCCCCAGAAGCTCCGCGCGGGAGAGCATCGGAATTCCCTTTTCTCTGGCGGCGGCAAATTCCGGGTTGTCGGGATGGATTGCCGCGGTGTAGACGACGACGTCAATGTTGTCTGTGATATTTGAAGCGGACTGCTCATAAACGATGGAAGCTCCCTTTTCTGTCAGCCAGTCGGTCAGGGGGGATTCCTTCGTGTCGGAGCCGCTGACGGTAAATCTTTCCTCAAGGAGAACAGCCGCGAGGCCGCTCATGCTGATTCCTCCGATACCGATAAAGTGGACATGCGCGGACTGATTATAATTTATTTGATACATTCTGCAAATCTCCTTATCTATTAGTGTATAATCTATTATACGCTCACCGTTCTGAAAATCCAAGAACTTTTGCATGTCGAAAATAGTAAAAATATACAAAAATAAATAAAAAATTTATTGCATAATTCCAGTAACAAAAGAGAAGAAATGATCCTTTCATAGAAAAATTACGTTAATTATGATAAAAACCCGTTAATTTGTGGGAGAATTTTGTAATATATGTTTATTATTTCGCTGAAGTATGATATACTATTCACGAAAGTAATGCAGGCAGAGGTGATAATGTGATCAAAAAAGAAATGATAGCCATGCTTCTGGCCGGAGGCCAGGGCAGCCGTCTCGGCGTGCTGACCGCGAAAGTCGCGAAGCCGGCGGTGGCATTTGGGGGCAAGTACCGTATCATTGATTTTCCGCTGAGCAACTGCATCAATTCCGGAATTGATACGGTCGGCGTGCTGACCCAGTATCAGCCTCTTCGGCTGAACACTCATATCGGCATAGGGATTCCGTGGGATCTGGACAGGAATGTCGGCGGTGTTACCGTACTTCCGCCCTACGAGAAGACCGGGAAGACAGAGTGGTATACGGGAACGGCCAATGCGATTTATCAGAATCTGGCTTACATGGAATCCTTCCATCCGGATTATGTGCTGATCCTTTCCGGGGATCATATCTATAAGATGGATTACGAGATCATGCTGGATTACCATAAAGCGCATCAGGCGGATGTCACGATTGCGGTCATGCCGGTTCCGATGGAGGAAGCGAGCCGTTTCGGCATCGTGGTGACGGATCAGGACGGCAGGATCGTCGAGTTTCAGGAGAAGCCGGAAACCCCGAAGAGCAATCTGGCCTCCATGGGCATCTATATTTTTTCGTGGCAGGCTCTGAAGGAAGCTCTGATTGAGCTCTCCGAGCAGAGCAACTGTGATTTCGGGAAGCATGTCATCCCGTACTGTCACGGAAAAGGAGAGAAGCTGGCGGCCTATGAGTTCAACGGATACTGGAAGGATGTCGGGACACTTGGCTCTTACTGGGAGGCGAACATGGGACTGACCGCGATTATTCCCGAGTTCAACCTCTATGAGGAATTCTGGAATGTCTACACCAAGAACGATATTCTGCCTCCTCAGTATATCGCTCCCGAGGCGTATATACTGGACAGCCTGATCGGGGACGGGACAGAGATTTACGGCAAGGTATACAAGTCCGTCATAAGCCCGGGCGTGATCATAGAGCCAGGCGCTCTTGTCCGCGATTCGATCATCATGCAGAATGCCGTGATCAAAGCGGGCGCGCTCATCGATAAGGCCATCATTGCGGAAAACGCCGTGATCGGAGAACGGGCGCAGGTTGGAGTCGGTGTGGAGCTTCCGAACAAAGTGAAGCCGTCCGTCTATTCTTTCGGTCTTGCGGTGATCGGCGAAAACGCCGTGATTCCGGCAGATGTCAGTATTGGCAGAAACACGGCAGTGACAGGTGTGACCGTGAAGGAGGATTATCCGAACGGCGCGCTTGCCAGCGGAGAGATTCTGGACAAGGCAGGTGATGTGGTATGAGGGCGGTGGGTATGATCCTTGCCGGCGGAAACAACTACCGGATGAGGGAGCTTTCAAACAAACGGGCCATTGCGGCGATGCCGATCGCAGGCAGTTTTCGGAGCATCGATTTTCCGCTGAGCAGTATGTCCAATTCGGGAATACAGAAAGTGGCGGTTCTGACCCAGTATAATTCCAGGTCCCTGAACGAGCATCTGAGCTCTTCCAAGTGGTGGGATTTTGGAAGGAAGCAGGGCGGACTGTTCATCTTTCCGCCGATGGTGACGCAGGAGAACAGTTTCTGGTACCGCGGAACTGCGGACGCGATTCATCAGAACCTGGATTTTCTGCGGGAATGCCATGAACCGTACGTGGTGATCGCGTCCGGTGACGGTATCTACAAGCTGGATTACGAGAAGGTCCTGGAGTATCATACGGAGAAAAATGCGGACATCACGATAATCTGCAAGGATATTGCCGGTACGGATGACGCGACGAGATTCGGCGTGCTCCGTCTGGATGAGGACAACCGTATTGTACAGTTTGATGAGAAACCGATGGAGGCTTCTTCCCAGACGATTTCGTGTGGGATCTATGTCATCCGGAGGCGTCAGCTGATTGAGCTGATCGAAAAGTCCATCCGGGAAGACCGGTATGATTTTGTGAAGGATGTGCTCATCCGCTGCAAGGACGCGAAGCGTATCTACGGATACAGGCTGGAATCCTACTGGAGCAATATTGCGTCGGTAGAGTCCTACTACAGGACAAACATGGATTTCCTGAAAAAAGAAGTCAGAGATTATTTTTTCCGGGAGTATCCGGATATACATTCAAAGGTGGATGACAATCCGCCGGCCAAGTATAATCCCGGAAGCATTGTGAGAAACAGTCTTATTGCGGGAGGATCCATCATCAATGGAATGGTTGAGAATTCACTGATCTTCAAGAAGGTATTTGTCGGCAGCAATTGTGTGATCAAAAATTCGATCGTCCTGAACGGCGTACATCTCGGCGATGATGTGTATCTTGAGAACTGTATTGTTGAGAGCAGGAACACGATCCGCTCCGGGTCCCGCTATGTCGGGGACGGAGAGATCAAAATAGTCACATGAGGTATGTAGCATGCCGCGCGGTTCCGGCCGTGCGGCAAACGGGGGAAAATGTGTATGACCATAACGGATGTAAGGGTCAGAAAAGTGACCAAAGAAGGAAAAATGAAGGCGGTCGTCTCAATTACGCTGGACGACGAATTTGTGGTACATGATATCAAAGTCATCGAGGGAGAAAAAGGACTGTTCATCGCAATGCCGAGCAGAAAGGCTTCTGACGGGGAATACCGTGACATCGCTCACCCGATCAATTCGGAGACGCGGGAGAGGATACAGGGGCTGATTCTTTCGGAATATGAGAAAGCAGCTGTGGAGCAGGAAACAAAAAGTGTTTCCTGAGAAAAGACAAACGCCGCGGGAGAGGATCCCGCGGCGTTTGTCTTCCGGTTATCTGCGTGCATTCAGCGTCTCCCGGTTCTTTTTCAGCATTTCCAGCATTTCTTCCTGCACTTTTTTTCCGATAAATTTCTGCTCTGCTTTTGGCATTTTTGCCGGTTCAATCGGTTTGCCGTATTCGATGATCACGTCGGCCGGCTTTACCCGGGGCAGATGTTCCTCAAACATGGCTGACGAATTGGTGATGGCGACCGGAATGATCGGGCAGCCGGTCTTGGTCGCGATCTTAAAGGAACCCTCGTGAAACGGCAGCATATCAAGCTCGGAAGGGCTTGTGCTGCGTGTGCCCTCCGGAAAAATCATGATTGAAATACCGTTTTTTACCTTTTCGATGGCCGCGAGGATTGTTTTCATTCCATCCCGGATATCTGAGCGGTCAAGGAAGAGACAGTGAACGTATTTCATCCATGTGGAGAGCAGAGGAATTTTCAGCATCTCCTTTTTGGCGATGTAGCCGGTCAGATTCGGACAGCGCGCGTAAGTCAGCACGATATCATAATAGCTCCGGTGGTTGCCGATATAGAGGACAGCCTGATCCTTCGGTATGTTTTCTTCTCCGAGGACGGTCAGCCTCACGCCGGAGATCCAGATACAGCGCCGGAATCCCCACTGGACGATGCGAAGCGAGCTGATGTCCCGCAGAGAGGGACTGCGCTTTCCGATCAGCCATTCCACGAAGAAAACGGGGATGGACAGAACGAGGAAAAAGAACAGGAAGACGGCGGTTGTTATAAAACGAATCATAAGAGATGTTCCTCCTGTTGGATGAATCAGAGTTGTCGAAAAATTTCAGGGCAACTCTGTTATATGCGCAGGCCCGTGTAAGGAAACCAGCTGCTGACGCAGCACACGGGCCACGCGGGCGAGCAGGAGGAAAAGCCGTCTCCTGCCCGATGATAATTAATCTCTGCCAAATAATTTTGTCGTCATGAGAAGCCACTCTGCGCGGTCAGGCGTTAGATCTTCCTCTGTGTAGCGGAATGACCAGTTGGCGGCGGCGACGCCCGGCGTATTCATCCTTGCCTCGCTTCCGAGAACCAGAAGATCCTGGATCGGAAAGATTGCGTAGCGGGCGATCGAGGAGAAGCAGATCCGGATAAAGTCGAGACTCACATAGTCACCGGAAGTATTTCCGTAGCGGCGGATCCTGTCCTTCACCTTTTCCGGCTGCGTCCGATACCATCCCATGGTGGTGTCGTTGTCGTGCGTGCCGGTGTAGCAGATGCAGTTCGTCGTCTTGTAGAAGTGCGGGATGTAGTTGTCATCCTTCATATTCTCAAAACCAAACTGCAGGACCTTCATGCCAGGGAAACCCAGCGTGTCGCGCAGGAGCTCCACCTCGGGCGTGATGATGCCGAGATCCTCCGCCATGATCGGAAGATCCTTTCCAAGCTCTTTTTCGATGGCGTTGAACAGATCTTCGCCGGGTCCCTTGATCCAGGTACCGTTAATGGCGGTCTCCTCGCCTGCGGGGACAGACCAGTATGCTTCAAAACCGCGGAAGTGGTCGATCCGCAGATGATCGGTAAATTTCAGCTGGCGGCGGATACGCGCGATCCACCATTTATATCCGGTCTTTTTGTGGTAATCCCAGTCATAGAGCGGATTGCCCCAGAGCTGCCCGGTCGCGCTGAAATAATCGGGCGGAACTCCGGCGACGCAGAGCGGGTGGCCCGTCGTGTCGAGCTGGAACAGTTTCTGGTTCCCCCAGACATCACAGCTGTCCGGCGAGACGAAGATCGGGATATCGCCGATGATCTCAATCTCTTTCTCATGAGCATACTCTCGCAGCTCCATCCACTGTTTTTCAAAAAGGAACTGCAGGAAACAGTAGTACCGGATTGATTCGGCAAGTTTGCCGCGCCATTTATTTTTTAATTCAGAGCTTGGGGCGGCGAGACCCTCTTCCCATTCAAGCCATGCGCGTCCCTGGTGATAATCCTTGCATGCCATGAAAAGCGCGTAATCGTCGAGCCATTCGGCCTCTTCCAGACAGTATGCCTCAAATTCCTCGATCATAGTCTTGTCCGGCGTGTGCGCAAAATTGGCCCAGGCCTTTTTGAGAAGCTTCGTCTTGTACTGAATGGCGGGGCCATAGTCAACTTTGTGAGGATCCCATTCGGGATTGTCCGCGACATCCTCTTTTGTCAGCAGCTTCTGCTCGATCAGTTTGTCCGGGCTGATGATCAGCGGCTGTCCCGCGAAAGCGGAAAAACCCTGGTAGGGGGAATCTCCGAAGCCGGTGGGGCCAAGCGGAAGTACCTGCCAGAGATGCTGGCCGGATTTCTCCAGAAAATCGATAAAGTCATAGGCGCCCGGACCGAGGTCGCCGATCCCGTACGGGGATGGAAACGAGGTGGGGTGCACAAGAATACCGGAAAAACGCTCGCGCACGGGTTTGACGGGCTGCGTCGGTTCCGGAATCATGGTAGTGATGGTAGTTTTTGTGGTGTTCATAGGTTCTCCTTCATAGTAGATCAGGTTACTAAGTTTAAGTAAACACAGGCGCCGCAAAAGAACAGGAACCTCTTTGGGAAAATATTCTGCCCTTTTGGGAGCGCTGCCTGACTGTGAACAATCACAGCGTAGTTTATTATACCGAATAGTAAAGAGGATAGCAACTGAAAGTTGACGTAAAATTGTTTCCGCAGTCATAATAAAATGATTTCAGCAATATGATAGGAAGAAAGCGCGGTGAGTCAGGTGGAAAATGTGAAAAAATGGATCTGGCTGTGTCTGGCGGCGTGCGTGACGCTGATTGGCCTCGCGGGGTGTCAGGGCAGGAAACAGGAGGATAACCCAAGAAGCGAGGTGGAATTCACGGTTGTGGCAAAGGAGGAGATTCCGGAAGAGCTGGCAGCTGAGATTGAGAAGAATAAACAAGGCGAAATACGCATGTCATATACAGATGGAGAGGATCAGTATCTGATCCGCGGATACGGGGAGCAGAAAACGGGCGGATACAGCATTTCCGTGGTTGAATGTACGGAGGATGAGACGGAGGTCTTTCTGGATACAAGACTTCTGGGACCGGCAAATGAGGAGCAGATCACAAAAGAACCATCCTGTCCTTATATTGTACTCAAGATTGAGGCGCGCGGGAAGGAAGTCCGGATACAGTAAAAAGTAAAGGAGGGAACAAGTATGGATTTGTTGATGAAAAATATTCATATGTGCCGTCAGGTGAGAAACGCCCATGCACAGATTACGCTGGATGAGGATTTTAATGTACCGGATGTGCGTCCCGACGTGGAGATGATCATCCAGAGCAAGGAGAGGGTGACTCTGGAAAACGTGCGGGCGGAAAATGGAAAGGTGTTTGTCGACGGGGCCATGGAGGCGGGAGTCCTGTACATGGATAACACGAAAGAACGGCAGATACACCGGCTGGACATGAGGCTGCCGTTTGCGGAAGCCTTTCCGGTGGAAGGGCTGGAGGCCGGTGAGACAGTCCGGATTCGCCATGAGACAGAGGATCTGAACGTGTCGATGATTAATTCGCGCAAACTGGCAGTCCGCAGTATTTTAAGCTTTGCCGTTTCCACGGATGAGATCTATGATTTGTCTGCCGCAGTTGAGACACAGACTTCGATCCGGACGTGCGAAAAGAGAAAGAAACTGGAACTGATGCAGCTGCAGGTTCAGAATAAGGATATCCTGCGCCTGAAAGAGGAAGTGCCGATCGCGCCGAACAAGCCGAATATCCGGGAGATTCTCTGGGAGAATGTACAGCTGAGAAGCTGTCGGACGAAGCTGCTTGACGGGGAAATTGAAGTGCAGGGGAAGCTGTTTCTCTTTGTCCTCTACAAAGCGGAGGACGAGAATGAGTCGGCACAGTGGATGGAATATTCGATTCCGTTTGAGGGGAAGCTGCCGTGTTCCGGATGCAGTCAGGAACTTGTGCCGGATATCGAGGTGTCACTCTCGCAGGCCGAACTTACCGCAAAGGAGGATACGGACGGCGAACTGCGGATTCTGCATCTGGAGGGAGTGCTTGAGCTTGAACTCCGCCTGTATGGGAATGAGGATGCGGAAATCCTGGAGGATGTCTTCTCTCCGGATAAGGAGCTTGTGATCACGGCCAGCGATGAGATCTATGAGAGCCTGATCATGCGCAATGAATCCAAGTGCAAAACCGGAGGGAAGATCAGAATCCAGCCTTCAAAACCGAGGATTCTGCAGATCTGCAACTGCAACGGAAGCATCAAGACGGATCAGGTCCGGATTGTCCAGGATGGGATTCAGGTAGAAGGGGCCATACCGGTTTCCATTCTTTATATTACTTCGGATGATTCCATGCCCTTTGCGATTCTGGAGGGAGTGATTCCGTTTTCCCACCTTGCCGAGATACAGGATCTGGATCAGAACTGCAGGTTTACTCTGAACGCCGGACTGGAACAGCTCTCCGCCACAATGTCCGACAGCGAGGAGATTGAGGTGCGCGCGGTTGTGAGCCTGAATGTATTTGCGGTCAGGCCCGCAAAGCAGACCTGTATACTGAAAATCGAAGAAAAAGATTATGACATGAAGAAGCTGGAAGCGATTCCGGGGATCACCGGGTATATCGTGCAGGACGGGGATTCCATGTGGGATATCGCGAAGGAATACTGCCTGCCGCCGGAACAGATTCTTGAAATGAACGGTCTGGAATCTCCGGATCTGAAAAAGGGAGACCGCATTGTGCTTATGAAGAGCATACAGCAGATGGCATTGGGCTGAGCAGAGGGAATGTCCGAAAACAGCAGCATCCGGCGCGCTAATTTTCAGTAAAGAACCATGGGTTTGATATTGACAGATGCAGGGGAAAATTGTAAAATAACAGTAGATTGTATACAAAGTACAAAAGAAATACAACAACAGGGGAGGACTATGAAAACACTTGTATTGAAAGCAAAGGCCAAGATTAATCTTGGCCTTGACGTACTTGCGAAGCGTCCGGACGGCTACCATGAGCTTCGGATGGTGATGCAGAGCATTGGCCTGCACGATGAAATCTGCCTGACTGTGACGCAGGAGCCGGGGATCCGGATCCGGACGGACGCGCCGGGACTTCCGACGGACAAACGGAATCTTGCGTACCGGGCAGCAGCCCTGCTGATGGAGGAATTCGGGATCGGGCAGGGGCTGGAGATCAGTCTGAACAAGAAAATTCCAATGGCCGCGGGACTTGCGGGAGGAAGCGCCGACGCGGCGGCGGTCTTAAAAGGCGTCAGCCGGCTGTTCGGACTGAATCTTTCCATGGAGGAACTGCAGAAAAGGGGAGTGCAGCTGGGAGCGGATATTCCGTACTGCATTATGATGGGAACCGCGCTGGCGGAAGGAATCGGGGAGAAGCTGACCAGACTTCCGGACGCGCCGGCCTGCCATGTGCTTCTTGCGAAGCCGCCGGTTGAAGTTTCGACCGGGTTTGTCTATGGAAATCTGAAGGCGGACAGGCTGGAAAAACATCCGGATATTGACGGACAGACTGCCGCCATACGGGATGGAGATCTCAAAAAAATGGCGGCTCTGATGGGAAATGTCCTTGAAACCGTTACGATACCGGTGCATCCGGTGATCCGGGAGCTGAAGGATGAGATGAGGAGTTTGGGAGCTGTCGGTGCAATGATGAGCGGAAGCGGTCCGACGGTGTTCGGGCTGTTTGATGAAGAAGACCGTGCCGGGGAGGCGTATGAGCGGATGAAACACAGCCGGGGAGATGACTGTGAAGTGATCCTGACGCGGTTTGAGGGTGCAGAATGAGGGAGCAGTTTCTTTTTGAGGTTTTTGGGATTTCCGGACAAAGTGTCCGAAAATTATCTCGAGCTCGATGGGGGAGCGGACTGTAACCAAAATTAATAAATTAAGGGAATACGGAGGAGAAAATGGTAGACACATTTCAATTGCAGATGAATGAGTACCTGCCGCTGCGCGACGTTGTTTTTCAGACGCTGCGTCAGGCAATTTTGAAGGGAGAACTGGAACCGGGAGAGAGGCTGATGGAGATCCATCTTGCCCAGAAGCTCGGCGTGAGCCGCACGCCGGTGCGTGAGGCGATCCGCAAGCTTGAGCTGGAAGGGCTGGTTATCATGATACCGAGGAAAGGCGCGATCGTGGCCGAGATCACAGTATCCGAGCTGGAGGATGTGCTGGAGGTGCGCCTTGCACTTGAAGAGCTTGCGGTCAAGCACGCGTGCAGAAAACATACCGGCGAACAGATCGCGAAACTGCAGAAAGCGGCGGCGGAATTCCGGAGAGTTCTGCATGGTTCTGACATTTCCGCGTACGCGCAGGCGGACGAGGATTTTCATGAGATTATCTACAAAATGGCGGGGAACCGCCGGCTCATGCAGATGCTGAATAATCTGCGGGAGCAGATGTACCGTTATCGTCTGGAATATCTCAAGGACAAGTCGTCGCATGCACAGCTCGTCTGGGAGCATGATGAGATTGTAAACGCACTGGAGGCCGGTGATGAGGAGAAGGCTCTGAAGATCATGACGCAGCATGTGGAGAGGCAGAAGGAATATATCATCCAGCGGCTTGCGAAGAAAGAAGAAGTGTGAGAGAATAGTTTACAGGAAAGGGAAGGTGACCAGACTGTGGATGTGCTGTGTATCGGCATGGACGTGGTAGACATCATGGCGACGCCGGTGGGAAAGAACGAGGACTGGCTGGAAAAACAGAGAATATCTGATATCCAGATTCGGATCGGGGGCGATGCGGTGAATCAGGCCATCCGGCTTGCGGATCTGGGGCTTCATGCGGCAGTTGTCGGAGGAATCGGAGAGGACCAGAACGGCGATTTCCTGAGAAATGCGCTTGTAAAAAGAGGCGTGGACACCAGATTTCTGGCGCCTAAAAAAGATGTGAGCACGGGAACTTCTCTGGTGCTGGTGGACGCGAAAGGAGAACGGCATACCTTTTCAGTCAGAGGCGCGCACAGCTGTCTGACGCGCGAAGACCTGGAATGTACGCTGACCGAAGATATCCGCGCGGTTTCTCTCGCAAGTCTGTTTTCGATGCCGTTTCTGGAGAAGGACGGTCTTTTTGAATACCTGACAGAGATGAAGAAAAAAGGCGTGATCGTGCTGGGAGATCTTGCCTATGACAAGGAAAGGCTGGGCCTGGACGGGATCCGGAAGGTTCTTCCGCTGATCGATTATTTTCTCCCCAGTCTGTACGACGTACTTGGGATGACCGGGACAAAGACGCCGGAGGAAGCCGCCAGAGTCTATCATGAAAATGGGACGGCCCACGTCATTATCAAATGCGGAGAAAAAGGCTGTTACTACAGTTCCAGGGAAAGCGGCAGAAGCGGTTATGTGCCGGCCGTCAAGGTGCAGCCGGCGGATACGACAGGCGCAGGGGACTGCATGAACGCTCTGTTTATCAGCCGGATCCTCGCGGGAGATGATGTAGAAGCGGCCTGCCGCTATGCCTGCGCCGGGGCCTCCTGCAGTACGCTGTTTCTGGGGGCGAACGGAGGGGAACTGACGCCTGCGTATCTGAAGGAATGGATGGACGGACACTGCAGATGATCTGCGGAGTATTTGATTTTGCTGCGTGGGGGATGTGAAAAACCTGGAAAAGCCTTCGGTGGTTTCTGGAAGATGTCTGCAGGAACATCCTCAAAGTTGTGCCGGAACTTGTGGGAGAGTCTGAGAAAATAGAGAACAGGAGGGTTTGGGTATGGAGCGTTTTGTGATTGCGATTACAAGGACATGCGGCAGCGGAGCCACGTCAATCGGGACGATTCTGGCGAATGATTACGGAATCGATCTGTATGACAGAAAAATTCTGCGGCTCGCGTCGGAGCAGAGCGGAATCAACGAGGAACTGTTCGCGACAGCGGACGAACATGTGAAGAACAGCCTGCTGTACCGCGTCTCAAGGAAAGTCTACAAAGGCGAGCTGATTCCGCCGGAGAGCGGGAATTTCATGTCGGATCAGAATCTGTTCAACTATCAGGCAAAGGTACTGAAAGAGCTTGCGGAGCGGGAATCCTTCGTCGGGATCGGACGCGGCTGTACCTACGTCCTGAAAGACGTGCCGAACGTGTTCCGGGTATTTGTTTACGCCTCAAGGGAATGCTGCATCAGCCGGGAGGCGGCGCGTCAGGGAATTTCCGAGAAAGATGCGGCGCGCCATGTCCAGCGGATGGACAAGTACCGCAGCGAGTACCACAAATATCACACAGGACATGAGTGGAAGGATCCGTACAACTATGACCTGTGTCTGAATACGGAACTTCTGACTTACGAACAGTGCGCGAAGCTTATCGAGTACCATATGTGGGTGCGGTTCGGGATTGAGATGCCGGAAGCATAGGATGTCAGTTATATCAGATAGGAGACGACAGATGAAAATAGAAAAGACAGCAGTCATAGGAATGGGTGCGCTCGGCATGCTCTTTGGGACCTGTATTCTGGAGGGCGCCGGCCCTGACGGAATGTGCTATGTGATGGATGAGGAGCGCGTCAGAAAATACAAAGACAAAACTTTTTATGAAAACGGGAAGCCGCGTCATATGCCGATTGTGGCGGACAGCCAGGCGGAGCCGGCAGATCTTGTCATCGTGGCGGTCAAGTACAACAGCCTGCCCTCCGCACTCGACACGATGAAAAACTGCGTGGGAGAACATACGATTATTCTGTCCGTGATGAACGGCATCACGAGCGAGGAGATTCTTGCGGCCCGCTACGGAAAAGAGCATCTTGTCTACACTGTGGCGCAGGGAATGGACGCGATGAAGTTCGGGGACAAGCTCACTTACACAAAAAGAGGCGAACTGCGTCTCGGCGCAAAAGAAGCCTGCCAGGAAGAAAATGTAAAAGCTGTCTGCGAGTATTTTGACCGGGTCGGCGTTCCCTACACGAAAGACGCGGATATCATGAGACGGCTCTGGGGCAAATTCATGCTGAATGTCGGCGTCAACCAAACCTGCATGGTCTACGAGACAACCTACCACGGCTGTCTGATCCCCGGCGAGCCGAACCGGACGATGATCGCCGCGATGCGCGAGGTGATTGCCCTTGCCCGCTGTGAAGGAATCCCGATCGGGGAAGAAGATCTGAACGAGTACATTGATATCCTCGGGACGCTCTCGCCGGACGGTATGCCGTCCATGCGCCAGGATGGGGTGGCAAAACGTCCGTCCGAGGTGGAGATGTTCGCGGGAACCGTGCGCGAACTCGCCAGGAAGCATGGGATCTATGTGCCGGCGAATGATTTCCTTTACGAGAGAGTGAAGGAGATGGAGGCAGAGTACTGAAACAGGAAGTTGACGCAGCATGCGGACTGCGCGGACGAGCAGGAGGGGGAAACGCCTCCTGCTTGATTATTCTGCCGGGAATATCAAAGATTCAGAGGGCGGGAACTGTAACAGGAGGTACAATATGAAACTTTTAATAGCGTCTGATATTCATGGTTCTGCGTATTATTGCAGGAAACTTCTGGAAGCGTATGAGAGGGAAAGAGCGCAGCGCATGGTGCTTCTCGGTGATGTGCTGTATCATGGGCCGAGAAATGATCTTCCGCGGGAGTACGCCCCGAAAGAGGTTATCCGCATGCTGAATGAGCGCAGCAATGAGATTTATGCGGTTCGCGGCAACTGCGAGGCGGAGGTTGACCAGATGGTGCTGGATTTCCCGGTGCTGGCGGATTACATGCTGCTGTTTGAGGGAGACAAGGTGATCTATGCGACACATGGTCATGTCTGGAATGAGGATCACCTGCCGCCGATGAAACCGGGCGATGTGCTTCTGCATGGCCACACGCATGTGCTGCGGGCGTAGAGGAAGGACGGAATCCTGATTCTGAATCCGGGCTCTGTGGCAATTCCGAAGGAAGGGAATCCGCCGACTTACGCGGTGCTGGAGAATGGAGTGTTTTTGATCAAAGATTTTGAAGGAAATGTGGTGCGGGAACCATGTTCCGTTTGACAGAAAAATGCCTGTATGGATAGTGCAGAAAAATTACGGAGGTTATCTATGTCAGAGTATCATGTAAAAACAGCTTCAGATAAGTTCGGGGGCACGGCTGTGCTCCCCGGTTCCAAAAGCATCACAAACCGGGCGCTGCTGCTCGCCGCCATGGCCGACGGTGAGAGCGTGATCAATGGAGTTCTGCTGAGTGATGACACAAGGGCGTTTCTGCAGTGCCTGCGCGATCTTGGTTATCCGATGGAGGTGGACGAGAAGAACTGTCGGGTGACGATCACCGGGGGGAAGCCGGTTCCGGGATCCAGTATCTACGTGAACAGCGCCGGGACTGCCGCGCGGTTTCTTGCGGCGTTTTTGTCCTCGCAGGACGCGGATTTTTATGTTGACGCTTCGGAGCAGATGAAGAGGCGGCCGATAAAGCCTCTGCTTGATGCGCTGCGCGGCCTTGGAGCGGAAATCTCGTATCCGGAGAAGGAGGGTTATCTGCCGTTTCGGATTCACGGATGCAGCGCGGGCGGAAGAATCGCGATCGACGGGACGCTGAGCAGTCAGTTTGTCAGCGCGCTTCTGATGTCCGGAAGCCAGTTCCGGGACGGGCTGATTCTTGAGGTGCAGGGGAAGGAGACGGCGAAGTCCTACATTGAGATGACGAAGCGCATGATGGGTGAGTTCGGGGGGACTGTCATTCAGGAAGGAAACCGTTATACCATGCCAGCAGGAGACCGCTGTCAGGCGCGGGTCTACAATGTGGAGCCAGATATCTCGGGGGCCTGCTATTTTATCGCGGCGGCCGTTCTCACTGGAAGTGAGATTTTTCTGCCGGGTGTTTTCAGTGACTCCATGCAGGGGGATATCCGTTTTCTGGATGTCGCGGAAAAACTGGGCGCTGTGGTCGCGGAGGAAGCGGACGGAATCCGCGTGACCGGACCCGCGGGAGGAAAGTATCCTGGGATCGACCTCGATATGAACGATTTTTCGGATCAGGTCATGACGCTGGCGGCGCTGGCGGTCTTTGCGGATTCTCCGACAACGATCCGGAATATCAGCCACATTAAAAATCAGGAGTCGGACCGCGTCGCGGCTGTGCTTGCTGAGCTGACGCGGCTTGGGATCGCGTGCCATGAGACGGAGGACGGGATACGGATCATCCCGGGCGAAGTAAGACCTGCGGTAGTACAGACATACAATGACCACCGGATGGCAATGGCGTTCTCTCTGATCGGCCTGCGCTGCGAGGGGATCGTGATTGCGGATCCGGAGTGTGTTTCCAAGACGTTTGAGAATTATTTTGAGGTGCTGGAATCTCTGTACTGATGATGTTCGGGACAAAACTGTGTGGTGTATGTGCCTGTGAGTCCGGGGAGCAAAACCAGCGGCTGAGCCGTATAATTCGGAAGAAAAAACTGTATTCAGGAATATTTCGGAGGAAATTATGAGGAAAACGGAACTGATCGCCCCCTGCCATTTTGGGCTGGAGGCAGTTTTAAAAAGAGAGATTACCGATCTGGGCTATGAGATCAGCAGTGTTGAGGACGGTCGGGTAACGTTTGAGGGAGATATGGAGGCGGTCTGCCTTGCGAATGTCTTTCTGCGTTCGGCGGAGAGGATCTTGCTCAAGGTGGGGCAGTTCCGCGCAGAGACGTTTGACGAGCTGTTTGAGCAGACGAAAGCGCTGCCGTGGGAGAACTTTATCCCAAAGGACGGGAAATTCTGGGTGGCAAAGGCCGCGTCCGTGAAGAGTAAATTATTCAGCCCGTCGGATATCCAGTCGATTATGAAGAAAGCGATTGTGGAACGCCTGAAGGAGAAATACGGAATTTCCTGGTTTGAGGAGACGGGGGCGCAGTACCCGATCCGTGTGTTTTTTATGAAGGATGAGGCGGTGATCGGAATCGATACTTCAGGGGAATCGCTGCACAAGCGCGGCTACCGGAAGATGACGGCAAAAGCGCCGATCTCCGAGACGCTGGCGGCGGCCCTGATCATGCTGACTCCGTGGAAGAAGGACAGGATCCTTGTCGACCCGTTCTGCGGGAGCGGAACATTTCCGATCGAGGCAGCGCTGATGGCGGCCAATATCGCGCCGGGAATGTACCGGAATTTCACTGCGCAGACCTGGACGAATCTGATTTCGGAAAAATTGTGGCAGGATGCGGTGGAAGAAGCGCAGGATCTGATCGACCGGGATATAAAGACGGATATTCAGGGGTATGATATTGATGATGAGGTGATTAAAGCGGCCCGCGAGAATGCGCGGCTTGCGGGGGTGGACCATCTGATTCATTTTCAGCGCCGTCCGGTGAGCGAGCTGAATCATCCGAAGAAATATGGATTTCTGATCACAAATCCTCCGTACGGCGAGCGCATTGAGGAAAAGGAAAAGCTGCCGGCGCTTTATCGGGAGATCGGCGAGGCGTTTTCGCGGCTGGATTCCTGGTCGGAGTATGTGATTACGGCGTACGAGCAGGCGGAGAATTATATAGGAAGAAAAGCGGACAAAAACCGCAAAATTTACAATGGTATGATAAAGACGTATTTCTATCAGTTTCTCGGGCCAAAGCCGCCGAAAAGGACAGAGAAGTAATCAGTAACATTAGAAAGGAATATCCGGAATTGAAGGGGGGGCGTACAGATGAACAGAAAAATTTATCGGATGCTTGTCGTTCTGCTGTGCGCCGGGATTTTGTGCCAGATGCGGCAGGAACCAAAAGGTTCCGGCTTGCTCTGCAGTTCGGAAGAGGCAGACGGACAATCGGGGTTCGTCTCGAGTGTGTCTGGTGACGAGAGGAAAGCGGCCGGTGCAGACAGGATTTCTTCCACGAAGCCGGATTCTGATGTGTTTTTTGATGAAGCGGAAGAAAACACAGCCCTGGAATTTCCCGTCATCCTTCCGCGCCGTTTTGACTCCAGGGAGCAGGGACGTATTCCTGTGATTAAAAGTCAGGGATCTTACGGAACCTGTTGGGCGCTCGCAGCGACATCCGCGCTCGAGGCCTCATTGCCCTTTGATTTGCAGACGCAGTTTTCAGCCGATCATATGGCGCTGAACAACCGGTTTGTCACGTCACTGTCAGACGGAGGAGACTACGTCATGGTTATGGCTTATCTGAGCGGATGGCAGGGACCGGTGCTGGAGAGGGAAGATCCCTATGGAGACGCATATTCTCCGGACGGACTTTCGCCGGCTATCCATGTGCAGGAGATCCGCCTTTTAGAAGAATGTACGCGTGAGGAGATCAAAGAGGCAGTCTGTCAGTACGGAGCAGTCCAGACCTCGCTCTACATGAGCCGCAGCGAGACGGCTCCGAAGAAAGGCTATTATAATCCGCTGAACGCGGCCTGGTATTATCCGCAGGAGCGGACACAGAATCATGATGTGATCATACTTGGCTGGGACGATGATTATTCCCGCTTTCACTTCAGCCAGGTTCCGCCGGAGGACGGCGCGTTTATCTGCCAGAACTCATGGGGAGAAAAGTTCGGAGAGAACGGGATTTTTTATGTCTCTTACGCAGATGCCAATATAGCGCGGACGGGACTTGCCTACAGCCGGATTGAGGCGGCGGACAATTATGATTTTCTGTATCAGACTGACGACTGCGGCTGGGTCGGGCAGCAGGGATATGCCAGCGAGACATGCTGGTTTGCGAATGTATACACGGCAGGCAGTGAGTCTTCCCTGCAGCTTCGCGCTTTTGGCTTTTATGCGACGGGATCCGATACAGTATGTGAGCTCTATCTGGTACATGATTTTGAAAACCCGGATTCTTTTTCCGACATGAAATTTCTCCAGAAAAAGGAACTGGACCAGCCAGGCTATTATACCGTAGATCTCGGGGAAGCGGAGGAGCTCCGCCCGGGGGAGAGATTTGCGATGGTCGTGAAGATTACTTCGCCCGGCGAAAAACATCCGGCGGCCGTTGAATATCCGGCGGATATTTATTCGCAGAGTGTCACAACTGAAGGAAAGGAAGGCTATCTGAGTCAGGATGGCAGGTACTGGGAAAACACCGAGCAGAAGTTCGGAAGCAATGTATGCCTGAAGGGGTATCTGTCGGCCGGATAAAACGGAAGCGCTGCTGCCGGTCACGGAGTGAACAGAAATTTCAGAGGAGGCAGCCTGCATTTTGCAGCAAACACACATATTTACAAGGTTGTCTTCCTTATGCTATAATGTCCGCATTGCAGATAATAAGAAAAGGTGGGAGTATAGTGGAACGGATAATATTTGCGACCCGGAATGCAGGAAAAATGAAGGAGATCCGGATGATTCTGGAAGATCTTGGCGTGCCGGTCGTCTCCATGAAAGAGGCGGGGGTCACAGCAGAGATTATCGAGGACGGGCAAAGTTTTGAGGAGAATGCGGTGATCAAGGCGAAAGCGGTTATGGAACTTACGGGGGAACCGGTACTGGCGGATGATTCGGGTCTGGAGATTGACTATCTTGACAGAGCGCCCGGTATTTATTCTGCCCGGTATATGGGAGAAGATACTTCCTATGATGTTAAGAACACTGCAATTCTGCGTCAGCTGGACGGGGTGCCTGAGGAGAAGAGAACGGCCCGGTTTGTGTGTGCGATTGCCTGTGCGTTTCCGGATGGTGCCGTGCTCACAAGCAGGGGAGTAATGGAAGGAATTATCGGTTATGAGATAAAAGGAGAGAACGGATTCGGTTACGATCCGATTTTTTATCTTCCTGAATGTGGCTGCACTTCAGCGGAGATTACGCCGGAGCAGAAAAATGAATTAAGTCATCGCGGCAAAGCGCTTCGCCAGATGAGAGAACTGCTTGCGGTACATCTGGGTCTGTAAGGATTTCCGGGGGTGTGATCTTTTCCAGCAAAAGGTCTTGTGCCCGGCAGCCAGAGGGAACGGAAGAGCTTTGCGCAGTTTTTTCCCGGCAAAAGGTCTTGTGCCCGACAGCCAGAGGGAACGGAAGAGCTTTGCGCGGTCTTTTCCCGGCAAAAGGTCTTGTGCCCGGCAGCCAGAGGAAACGAAAGGGTTTTGCGCGCGGCCTTCGCCGGCAAAAAGTCCTGTAATTGACAGCAAAAAGGATTTGGAGATATAAAAAACATAGAAGAGGAAAATATATGAGGATCCTGGTTATCAGTGATACACATGGAAACGAGAATAATCTGAAGAAAATTTTAAAACGAGAAGGAAATCTGGATCATGTTCTTCATCTTGGGGATGTTGAACGTGGAGAAGAGCGGATTGCCCGTCTTGTCGGATGCCCGATGGACATTGTGGCGGGAAACTGTGATTTTTTTTCAAAAATGCCGCGTGTGAAGTTTTTGGAACTTGACGGCTGCAGGATTATGATGACGCACGGACACTACTATTACGTTACGGCAGGGCTGCGTGATCTGATACTTGAGGCGAAGGCAAATGACTGCGATGTTGTGATGTTCGGGCACACGCATATGCCTTTTTTAAATCAGGAGGACGGGCAGCTCACAGTGCTGAATCCCGGCAGCATTTCTTTTCCGCGTCAGGAAGGGCGCAATCCCAGCTATATTATAATGGAGACAACCGGAACAGGAAGAGCGCAGTTTGAGATCAGATATTTGCAGTGAAAGCCCAGTCTTCATGCAGAACCAGGAGGCAAGTTCACTTGCCGGACTGGTGATGCATAGAAGACGCTAACCCGTATGAGCAAAACAGCAGCGCGAATGAACATGAGCGATGCAATTTGCGAATGCGGGGCAGAAGCGCGGGAGTGCCAAAGGCACGGAGCGATTCGTGGGCTTTCATTCATGGTAGTGCCCTGCCTCGCAGGGCATGAAAGTTTGCAGTGAAAGTGTTACGGATCATTCCCTGCGGGTCGTGAACGCAACAACGCTCTGCGGGCTTTTGCTCGCAATGTCTAGTACTACCCTGCGTTAATTGCGCAGGGCAGTACTAGGGCATCTGGCTGTCTGCGGAAACAAAATAAGGGGAGCATACGCTCCCCTGTTTATGTGATTTTAGTCTGTCACGCGGCGCTGAAAATTACTTTTCTGTATTTCTCCAGGGCAAACAGCACCACCAGGCCCATGATTCCGCAGGAAATCACTTCCCCTGCCCCCACACTGAGCATCATCAGAGGGATCGGCATGTAATTGACTCCATATCCGTAGAACAGTACAAACGGAACAATGATAGCGTTTGCGGCGATCGGCGGAACCGGAACCAGATATTTATGCCTGCGCAGTGCGTATGAACCAAAAGCTCCGGCCAGCGTCGCGAGACTGCCGAACACGATATCCATCGGGATGCCGCCGCCCAGAAAATTGGCGATGATGCATCCGGCGAAAAGTCCGGGAATCGCGGCAGGAGTAAAATACGGAAGGATCGTCAGAACCTCCGCGATACGAACCTGCGCAACGCCGAATGACAGCGGTTCAAACACAACAGTAAGCACTACATAGATGGCAGCGATTGCGGCTGCCTGGGTCAGTAACAGTACCTTTTCGTTTTTCATATTCATTTGTCTCCTTTAGTTTTGTTTTACGTCAGGAAGGTCTCGAACTGACGTTATGTATATCAGAACAGTGTGCGCTCAGGCACATCGTTACTGTTCACTCTGTGACCAGCAACAACGCTTCGCGATGCACAGAAATGCCACTTTCGTGGCATTTCGCGCCTCAGACCTCGGGATTTCCGGACAATCTGCCCGGAAATCACCTCGAGTTCAGCGGGGGGGTGTGAACTGTAACGGCTCATCAATGACTGCCAGTATAACACAGGTTATCGGGGAATGCAAGTTTTGTTTATGGCTGTCTCCGGTATGTATAGGTTTTCTTCTGCCTGGAAATACTGCCATTATATAGATCAGGAGGGACAAAATTATGGCAGTGGTAAAGTTGACAAGAGAAAATTTTGACCGGGAAGTGCTTCAGGCAGGCGGCCCGGTACTGGTTGATTTCTGGGCTTCCTGGTGCGGCCCCTGCAGGGCGCTGATGCCGGTGATCGAGGAACTTGGCGAGGAAGCGCAGGGATTCAAGGTATGCAAACTGGATGTCGATGAAGAATCGGAGATTGCAGGACAGTATCATGTGATGGGAGTGCCGACATTGATGGTATTTCGGGATGGAAAAGCCGAAAACCGTATGGTGGGCGTGCAGAAAAAAAGCGCTATTCTGGAAGCAGTAAAATTTTAAGACGAATCTGTAAGTCCGGGAGATTGGTTTGTCAGAGCCGATTTTCCGGACTTTTTGATGCACAGGCCCGCATATGGAAATCAGCTGCTGGCGCAGCATGCGGGCCGCGCGGCGAGCAGGAGGAAAAGCCGTCTCCTACTCGATCACAGGCCCACACATGGAAATCAGCTGCTGGCGCAGCATGCGGGCCGCGCGGCGAGCAGGAGGAAAAGCCGCCTCCTGCTCGATCACAGGCCCAGGCAGGGAAAACAGATGCTGACGCAGTACCTGGGCCGCGTGGGCGGGCAGTAACACAAGGGAAAGGGAGCAGATAAGCCGAAGGCATTTTTGTATTGACGTTTTGTGTTCCGGCACGTATAATTTTTAGAACATGACGGCAGGGCCGGGAGGCGGTGCGCCAGGATTCATGACTGTAAAAATATGACTTCGGAATGTGAAAATCTAGGAGACATGGAACACGTAATGGACAGCAGATGAAGGAACAGACAGAAGGGGAGAACAGCGTGGAGAAGATATTTGAGAATCTGGATGAATTCCAGTATATCAAACTGATTGAAACCGGGAAAAAATATATGGCTTTAATGAGTCGTTACCGCTGCGCAATCATGGAAGTGGAAACGAAACTGAGGGTTCTGAATATGGAATTTTCCAGCCAGTATGACCGCAATCCGTTTGAGTCGATCAAGAGCCGTTTAAAGAGTCCGGCCAGTATTGTTGAGAAACTGCAGCGCCGTGGGATAAGCGTTACGGAGGGAATGCTGGAAACGATGATCGAGAAGCATCTGAACGATGTCGCGGGGATACGGGTGATCTGTTCATTTCAGGAGGATATCTACCGTCTGGCGGAGCTGCTGGTCAGTCAGGATGATATAAAGGTTCTGCGTGTCAAGGACTATATTAAGAATCCTAAGCCAAACGGCTACCGAAGCCTTCATCTGATCCTGGAAGTTCCGGTGTTTCTCGCGGAGGGGAAAACGCCCATGCGGGTGGAAGTTCAGTTCCGGACAATCGCGATGGATTTCTGGGCGAGTGTTGATCATAAACTGCGCTACAAGAAGGATCTGGAAAATGAGGAGGAAATCATGCAGATGCTGCGCCGGTGCGCGGATGTGATTTCGGGGCTGGATAATGAGATGCAGAACATCCGGAATATGATTGAAGCGGGCGGCAGGTTCGAGTCGGGCGGAAACAGCCGGAGAAATGGGAATGAGAAAGAGGATTCAGTCCAGGCGGAATCGCCGAAGGAATGAAAAAAAGGATTCAGCTCAGGCGGAAACTGCCGCAAACATGAAATGAGAAAAATCTGAACCGACCGGAAAATAACAGAGTGGGAAACAGGAAAGCTGCCGTCCCCCAAATGACGGGACAGAGTGAGGCAGTTTTGGAAAGGAGGGGAGTTATGCAGATTACAGATCTTCGGATCAGAAATTTTAAATCCATTTGCGATGTCCATCTGGAAGATATCGATAATGCGCTGATTCTGGTCGGCAGGAATAATACCGGTAAAACGTCCATCCTGGATGCCATCCGCACTTTGACCGGGACGCGCGCGATGGAGGAGGATGATTTTAATGAAAAAGGACAGCGGATTGAGATTAAAATGACGCTGGGCATATCGCAGGAGGATCTGCGCCTTCTTCACGAGGAAGGACGCGTGAGCCGTTATCGGCGCTATGAATACTGGTATGCAGATTTCTGCAGAAAACTGCCCTCTTTTGTGCAGGAACAGAGCGGGGGCAGCCTGACATTTACCTACACGAGAAATACGGCGGGACAGGAGCGGTACAGCGACGGCACTGCGAAGAATAACAAATATATCCGGGAAGTACTGCCGCAGATCTATTATATCGGGACAGACCGGAACCTCGAAGAACTTCAGAGCGGACTGCTCTCGTTTGTGGAAAATGAAGAACTGGAGCGCCTTCGGTCGGATGTCTGTCTGTTTGAGGAGAGTAAGCGCTGCAATCACTGCTTTCAGTGTGTGGGGCTGATTAACCAGAAACAGCCGTCTGAACTGAGTGCGTATGAGACTGTGAAGCTTCTCGAATATAAGCTCTGCAGTATGAATCTGAAAGATTTTTCAGAGAAACTGAACCGGAATTTTCGTCTGAACGGCGGTTACGATGAAATCCGCTATCAGATGCGGTTTCGCGCCGGAGAGCTGTGTACGGTGGAGGCTGAGGCATATAATCAGAAACGCCGCATGGCGGTCCCGGTGGAACGGATGGGAGAGGGTATGCGAAGTATCTATATGCTTTCCCTGCTTGAGACATATATTCAGGAGGAGAACCGGCTGCCCTGTGTGATCCTGGTCAAGGATCCGGAGACATTTCTGCACCCGCAGCTTCAGAAGAAAGCAGGAGAGATCCTGTATCGTCTGTCATTGAAGAATCAGGTAATCTTTTCGACGCACTCGCCGGATACCATTTTTAATTTCAGAAGTGATCAGATCTGCCAGGTAGTGCTCGACGAGGAGTGCAGCACTGCCGTCCGCAGGAAGACGAAGATGGATGAAATTCTGAATGATCTCGGGTTTAACGCGAGCGATCTGATGAATGTGAGTTTTGTCTTTATTGTGGAGGGCAAGCAGGACAGGAGCCGGCTGCCGCTGCTTCTTCAGAAATATTATTCGGAAGTCTACGATGAGAACGGGAAGCTTCTGCGTATCGCGATTATATCCACAAACAGCTGTACGAATATCCGGACTTATGCCAATCTTAAATATATGAATCAGCTGTATCTGAGAGATCAGTTTCTGATGATCCGGGACGGGGACGGCAAAGATCCCAGGGAGCTGGCAGCCGGTCTCTGCCGTTACTACGACGCGCGCGGCCGTGAAGATCCCGGACAGCTTCCGCGGGTGAGGCCGGAACATGTACTGATCCTCAAATATTATTCTTTTGAGAACTATTTTCTGAATCCGAAAATTATGACGCAGATCGGCATACTGAAAAGGGAAGAGGATTTTTATCGGATTCTGTTTGAAAAATGGGAGGAATATCTCTGCCGCATCCGCAGCGGCAGGCAGCTGACAGAGATACTTGGCTTTAAAATCCATACGGTTGAAGAACTGAAGGCGCACATGGAAGAATTTAAAATTTATATGCGCGGCCATAATTTATTCGATATTTTTTACGGTCCTTTCCGCAAACAGGAGGAAGAACTGCTGCGGCGGTATATCGACCTGGCGCCGCGGGAGGATTTTGCGGATATCCTTGACGCGATTGAAAGATTTCCGTATTTTGACAGCAGAAGGCGGGTACTCAAATAAAGGTCTTTCCCAAAACGCTGTTTTATGTTAAAATATACATGGGTATTTATGTCCATACGTATTCTCGGTATCTGCCGGGTACACGCAGGCATGAACCGACTGGACGCACCCGGGGCATTCGCCAGACACATGCAAAGGGCATGTGATGGCCGGCTGCCCGCGGGAATAAACTGGAGAAGAGCAGTGGGAGGACAACATGAGCGATAACAGAAAAGACAGCGTGCCGGATGATGTACCGGACGGTATAACTGCTGAGACGCCGGACGATGTACCGGAGGATGTTCCGAATGAGGGAATGACTGATGTACCGGATGGGATGCCGGCGGCCCGGACGGCCGATGTGGAAAATATCAGGGATACGAAAAGCAGTGCGGGGAGGAAAGCAGAAAAGAAGCTGGCCAGATACCAGGCGAAGTACAGCGGAATGCTGATGAGGCACTGGTACTGGAGCTGTCTGGTTCTGCTGCTTCTTGCGGGGCTGACAGCAGTCAGTTTTTTTATTGATACACTTGCCGGCTGCACCGCCGCGGGCTTTTCGATCATCATGTATCTGCTGCTGCTTGGGCTGTATTTTTATTACAAACCCAGAGTGCTGCGCGAGCTGGTCGATTTTGCGAGTCATTACGACAATGTGCAGATGGAGATCCTGCAGGAATTTCTGATCCCCTGCGGGCTGATGGAGCCTGACGGAAAGGTTCTCTGGATGAATGACCGGCTGATGGAGCTGACTGGAAAGGGCAGGCATTACCATAAGAACATTGAATTGCTGTTTCCGGGGCTGGATGTGTCATTTTTTCCGCAGGATATGGAAGAAACGTTTGTCGAGCTGGAGTACATGAACCGGATGTACCGCATAAATATGCACCGTATTCTTGTAAATTCTCTGCTGGACGGCGCCGGCGCGGTGGAAAGACTTGTGGAAGAAAGTTATATGATTGCTCTGAGCTTTGTTGACATCACGGAGCTGGATCATTTCAGACGTGAGAATTTTGATCAGAGACAGGTCGTCGGCCTTCTCTATATGGATAATTACGATGAAGCGATGGAGAGCGTGCCGGAAGTCCGCAGATCCATGCTGGAGGCGCTGGTGGACCGGCGGATTACCCGGTATATCACGCCGGCCGGAGGACTGTGCAAGAAATTTGAGAGGGATAAATATCTCCTTGTGACGAACCGCAGAGGACTGCAGCAGATGGTGGCGGACCGCTTCTCGATCCTCGAGGATGTGAAATCGGTCAACATGGGAAACACGATCAGCGTCACCATCAGTATCGGAATCGCGCTGGAGAACGGGGATTACAGCAGCGACTGTGAGGCCGCGCGGGGCGCCATGGAGATGGCGCTGGCGAGAGGCGGGGATCAGGCGGTCGTCAAGGAAGGCGACAAGATTCAGTTTTACGGCGGCAAGACACAGCGCGCTGAGCAGAATACGCGGGTGCGCGCCCGTGTCAAGGCGCAGGCGCTGCGCGAGCTTATCAGCACGCGTGACCGCGTGATCGTCATGGGACACAAGATCACGGATATCGATTCGCTTGGAGCGAGCGTCGGCATATGCAGAGCGGCTCTGCAGGACGGGAAGCACGCGCACATTGTTCTGGGAGACGTCAACAGCAGTATCCGCCTGTGGGTGAACATGCTCAAGGATACGGGAAATTACGATGATGACCTGTTTGTGACGCATGGAGAAGCGGTCCGTCTGACGAATCAGAATACCGTTGTGGTCGTGGTTGACACAAACCGTCCGAGCATGGCAGAATGCAGGGAGATTCTCGACATGACAAAATCGATCGTTGTGCTGGATCATCACAGGCGCGCGATGGATCAGATCGAGCATGCTTCTCTGTCCTACATCGAGCCGTCGGCATCGTCGGCATGTGAGATGGTGGCGGAGCTTCTGCAGTATTACGATGAGGGGATCAAACTCCGGCCATATGAAGCTGACTGCATGTATGCCGGCATTGTGATCGATACGAATAATTTCCTTGCGAAGACAGGCAGCAGGACTTTTGAAGCCGCCGCGTTCCTCAGAAAGTACGGCGCGGATGTGACGCGTGTGCGCAAGGCGTTCCGCAATGACATGGAGACGTACAAGGCGAGAGCTGAGGCCGTGCGCAATGCGGAAGCTTATATGGGCATGTACGCAATCAGCGTCTGCCCGGCGGAGAAACTCGAGAGTCCGACCGTGATCGGCGCACAGGCGGCGAACGAGCTGCTCAATATCGTTGGAGTGAAGGCGTCGTTTGTGCTGACAAAATTTGATCATAAAATATTTGTCAGCGCCCGCGCGATCGACGAGGTCAACGTGCAGATTATCATGGAGCGTCTGGGCGGAGGCGGCCATATGAACATCGCGGGCGCGCAGCTTGAGAATATGACGATCGAGGAAGCGCTTGTGACATTGAAAGATTTACTGAAACAAATGACAGATGAAGGGGCGATATAGTATGAAAGTAATTTTACTGCAGGATGTAAAAACTGTAGGCAAAAAAGGCGAGGTTGTGGAAGTCAGCGATGCGTACGCGAGAAATGTTCTGCTGAAAAAAGGACAGGGAAAGGAAGCGACCGGCAAGAATATGAATGATCTCAAGCTTCAGAAAGCCAACGCGGAGAAGATGGCGCAGGAAGCGCTTGACGCGGCCACGAAGCTTGCGCAGGAGATAAAGGACAGGGAAATCCGGGTCGCGGTAAAGACAGGAGAGAAAGGCCGTGTTTTTGGGTCTGTTTCCTCGAAAGAGATCGCGGAAGAGATCAAGGCGCAGCTTGGCTATGAGATTGACAAAAAGAAAATTCAGCTTGCCGCTCCGATCAGGGAGCTCGGCGTAACGGTTGTGCCGATAAAGATTCATCCGAAAGTGACCGCTCAGATCAGTGTGAATGTGACAGGGGAGTAGAGGTGTTACAGTTCGCACAGGGCCCGGGCGCTGCCGCCGGTCACGGAATGAACAAAAATGCAGAGGCGCCGGAAAGGAGACAACGTGGAAGAAGCTCTGATTAAACGAGTTATGCCGCACAGCGATGAAGCGGAGCAGTCGGTGATCGGCGCCATGATCATGGACCGGGATGCTGTTACAGTGGCCTCGGAACTTTTGACTGCGGATGATTTTTACCAGAAGCAGTACGGGCTCCTGTTTGAGGCGATGAAGGAGCTGTACATGGAAAATAAGCCGGTCGATCTGGTCACGCTGCAGAACCGGCTGCGTGAGAAAGATGTGCCTCCGGAGATCAGCAGTCTTGAGTTTGTGCGTGAGATGATTACGACGGTGCCAACCTCCGCGAACGTCAGATATTACGCACAGATCGTCGCGGAAAAATCGCAGCTCCGCCGTCTGATCCGTGTCAGCGAGAAGACTGCGGAGGTCTGCTACGAAGGGCATTACAATCTCGACGTTATCATGGAGAAGACGGAGAAAAACGTTTTCCAGGTTCTCCAGAGACGGGGCGGCGATGATTTTGAGCCGATCAAGGAGATCGTGCTGAACGCGCTTGACCGCATTGAGGCGGCCAGCCGTGTCAAGGGAAACGTCACGGGACTGGCGACCGGTTTCATCGATCTCGATTACAAGACTTCCGGATTCCAGCCTTCCGACCTGATTCTGATCGCGGCGCGTCCATCCATGGGAAAGACGGCTTTTGTTCTGAACATTGCGGAGCATATGGCGTTCCGCAACAATATCGCGGTCGCCGTGTTCAGTCTGGAGATGTCGAAGGAGCAGCTTGTGAACCGCCTGTTTTCCATGGAATCAAGGGTGGATTCCCAGCTTCTGCGCACAGGCAATCTCAGCGACAATGACTGGGCAAGTCTGATCGAGGCGGCAGGGATCATTGGCCGGTCCAATCTCATTATTGACGATACCCCCGGAATCACGGTCAGCGAGCTTCGGAGCAAATGCAGAAAATACAAGCTTGAGCATAATCTGGGGATCGTTATGATCGACTATCTTCAGCTGATGCAGGGCAGTCAGGGAGGCCGAAGACGCTTTGAGTCGAGGCAGCAGGAAATCTCAGATATTTCACGTTCTCTTAAAGAGATCGCGAGGGAACTGCAGGTTCCCGTTGTGGCGCTCTCCCAGCTTTCCCGTGCCGTGGAACAGAGGCCGGATCACCGCCCGATGCTCTCGGATCTGCGTGAGTCCGGCGCGATCGAGCAGGACGCGGATGTCGTGATGTTTCTGTACCGTGATGATTATTACAACCATGATTCAGAGAAAAAAGATATCGCGGAGATTATCATCGCGAAACAGAGGAACGGCCCGGTGGGGACGGTGGAGCTTGCGTGGCTGCCGAGGTTTACAAAGTTTGCAAATATGAAGAAATAAAAGAAAAACAAAACAGGTGAGGCGTATATATGATAAAAGAAGCAGGGGTTTTATTTGGGACGGTCGGAGCCTATTTGGCGGCGATCATGCCCGGTCTGAAGCATCACCGTATGCATTCCCCCACGATTTATTATGCGCATCGGGGACTTCATGACAACAAAACGGACGCGCCGGAGAATACAATGCGCGCGTTTGCGCGTGCCTGTGAGGCAGGCTACGGCATCGAGATGGATCTGCAGCTCACAAAGGATTTTAAAGTAGTGGTTTTTCATGACTTTACGCTGAAGAGGGTCTGCTCCGCGGATGGCCATGTGAGCGATTATACATATCGGGAGCTGCAGCAGTTTTCCATCTGTGGGACTGATCAGCGTATTCCGCTTTTTGAGGATGTTCTGAAACTGGTGGACGGAAAAGTTCCGCTGATCATTGAGATGAAATACAGAGACTTTAACAACCGCATCTGCGTGGAGGCGGACAGGCTGCTGCAGGATTATAAAGGGGAATACTGCATCGAATCCTTCCATCCATGGGCGCTGATGTGGTACAGAAAACACCGTCCGGAGATCTGCCGCGGCCAGCTTGCGATGAATTTTCAGCGGCAGGAAGGAAATTATGGACCGGAGCGCATGATCGTGCGTCATCTTCTGACGAATTTCCTGACCCGGCCGGATTTTATCGCGTACGATCTGCGCGACAAGGAAGCGGTATCCAAGAATATCTGCAGACATGTGTTCGGATGTCCGTCCGTAGCGTGGACGGTGCGGTCGAAAAGACAGCTTGAAAAGTGCAGGCCGTACTATGACTCCTTCATATTTGAAGGATTTATGCCGTGAAATGGGTCGGCGGATCCGTGAACAGATCGGAATACGGGAAACATTTCGCCGGTCTATGCCAGGATCTCCTTCACGCGGAGAAAAATTCGGCAATCTGCCGGAATTATGAAGTTCCGGGACCGCAGAAATTGAACATTTCACTTTCTGCAAGATGTTGTTAAGAAATTTTTCGATTTACTGTTGTGCATTGTGAAAAAATGAGGTATACTTTATGGTATCTATGTCAGAGACGGAACGTAGCACAAAGCGAGCTCTGCATGTGCGGCGACGCAAATGGGGATCGAGGAAATCCCGGGGAATGTGGCGTGAAACGCTGCGGAAGCGGCATTTTGATGCATCGCAAGGCGTTGCTGCTGACAGCGGCCCGCAGGGAAGCGAACAGCAGCATATGTCGGCCCGACTCTCCATGAGACAAACTAGGAAAGGAAAGTGTAACATTATGAAACGAATTGGATTGCTGACCAGCGGGGGTGACTGCCAGGCTCTCAACGCTACAATGCGTGGTGTGGTAAAAGGTCTTTCCAGCAACATTAAGGAACTCGAGGTTTACGG
Organism: uncultured Lachnospiraceae bacterium; assembly: GCA_947626965.1. GTDB lineage: Bacteria > Bacillota > Clostridia > Lachnospirales > Lachnospiraceae > Choladousia. Next base: position 12,330 of record CANQUH010000002.1, on the reverse strand, counting down.
TTTTATGAACGGCTACAAGGGTCTGATCTACGGAGATTACAGACTTCTTACCTCAAAGGATTTCTCAGGAATTCTGACAAAGGGCGGCACGTTCCTTGGCTCTTCAAGACAGCCGTTTAAACTGATGCGTGTTCCGGATGAAAATGGTCTGGACAAAGTTGAGGAGATGAAGCAGAACTATCACAAGCTTCGTCTTGACTGTCTGGTAATCCTCGGCGGCAATGGAACACAGAAGACAGCGAACCTTCTGCGCGAGGAAGGACTGAACATCATCCATCTTCCGAAGACCATCGACAACGATATCTGGGGAACCGATATGACGTTCGGATTCTACAGTGCGGTTAATATCGCGACGGAAGCGATCGACTGCATCCATACGACGGCTGCTTCACACAACCGTGTATTTATCGTTGAGGTCATGGGCCATAAAGTAGGCTGGCTGACTCTGTACGCAGGCATCGCAGGCGGCGCGGACATCATCCTTCTTCCGGAGATTCCGTATGATATCAAGAAGGTCATCGAGGCGATCGACCGCAGAACACAGGCCGGCAAAGGCTTTACCGTAATCGCGGTTGCCGAGGGCGCGATCTCCAAGAAGGATGCGAAGCTGAGCAAGAAAGACTACAAGAAGAAACTGGAAGAGAGAAATTATCTGTCTGTAGCATACGAGCTGGCAGATGAGATCAAGGCGGCGAACGGACCGGAAGTTCGTATCACGATTCCGGGACATACACAGCGCGGCGGCGCTCCGTGTCCGTATGACCGTGTACTTTCCACCCGTATCGGTGTGAAGGCGGCAGAGCTCATCATGAAGGAAGAGTACGGCTACATGGTAGGTATTGTCAACGGCAAGATGAAGAAAGTTCCGCTCGGCGAGGTTGCCGGCAAGCTGAAAGTTGTTTCTCCGGATGATCAGATCATTCAGGAAGCGAAGCTTCTTGGCATCAGCTTTGGCGACTGATTTATCAAAAGAAAGCCGACGACAGCCTGTTCTGGAGGGAGACAGGCGGGTTGCTGCAAATAAAATATTGCGGATAAGAAACATATCTGGCGGGCGAGTTATCACCCGCCAGTCGTCTTTTACTGTAAAAACAGGACAGGAGAGCAGATATGGGTTATACGGCATTATACAGGAAATTTCGTCCTGATACCTTTGCGGATGTGAAGGGGCAGGATCATATCGTAAAAACATTGAAAAATCAGATTCAGGCAGAGCGCATCGGCCATGCGTATCTGTTTTGCGGCACCAGAGGAACGGGAAAGACGTCCGTCGCGAAAATTTTTGCACGGGCGGTCAACTGTGAGCATCCTGTGGACGGAAGCCCCTGCAATGAGTGCGCTGCCTGCCGTGCGATTGCAGGCGGAGCTTCCATGAATGTGATTGAGATTGACGCGGCGTCGAACAACGGCGTCGATAATATCAGGGAGATCCGGGAGGAGGTTTCCTACTCTCCTGCGCAGGGGAAATATAAAGTATACATTATCGATGAGGTTCATATGCTGTCGATCGGGGCATTCAACGCGCTGCTGAAGACACTGGAGGAACCTCCTTCCTATGTAATCTTTATACTGGCGACGACTGAGGCACATAAGATACCGGTGACGATTCTGTCGCGATGCCAGAGATATGATTTCAAAAGGATCAGCCAGGAAACCATACTTGCGAGGCTGCAGGAGCTGATGGAGAAAGAGCATGTCGATGTCGAGGAAAAAGCTTTGCGCTATATAGCGAAAAAGGGAGACGGAGCCATGCGTGACGCGCTCAGCCTTCTGGATCAGTGTATCGCGTTTTATCTGGGAGAGACGCTGACCTATGACAAGGTGCTTGAGGTGCTTGGCGCTGTCGACACGGATGTATACAGCGATCTGCTGCGCAAACTGCTGGCGGAAGACATTGTCGGGGCAATCAGCACGCTTGAAGAGCTGATCATGCGAGGAGCTGATCTGCTTCAGTTTGTCAATGACTTTACCTGGTATCTGCGCAATCTGATGCTTCTCAAGGCATCTGAGGACATGGAGGATGTGCTCGACGTCTCGACGGAGAATCTGAAACAGCTGCGGCAGGAAGCGGCTATGGTCCGCAGCGATACGCTGATGCGGTATATCCGGATTTTTTCGGAGCTGTCCAACACGATCCGTAATTCCACAAACCGGCGTGTTCTGGTTGAGATGGCCATGATCAAACTCTGCAAGCCGGAATCTGAGCGGGATGAGCTGTCTCTGGTGGAGCGCATCCGGAAGCTCGAACACAGACTGGAGCAGCTTGGGAGCTGGCCGGGAGGAGGGTATCCCGGGATTCCGAGGGGTTATGCGGGAATTTCCAATGGTGGATATCCTGGAGCCGTGGGAGGCAGTTATACGGAAGGTCAGCAGGGAAGTTCAACCGATGAGGCATACCCGTCGGAAGCAGACTATTACAGTGCGATGGCAGCGATGCAGCCCGGTGACGATTATTCCGGTGAGCCGGGAACACAGTTTGCCGGGGACTATTCGGGCGGCGCAGGAGCGTCTTCGGATGTTTACTCTAGTACTCCGGGAATGCATCCTGTCCCGGGTGTATCTGGCATTCAAGTGGGGAATTTTAATCCGGCGCAGGGAAATCCAGCAGGCGGATATGGAACTGTTGCACCGGTCTCCATGCCCTATCAGAAGGCTGTTCCGGAAGATTTGAAGCAGGTCAAAGCCATGTGGAAAGTCATTATCTCCGAGACGAGCGGACGGTTTAAAATTTTGTTGTCATCTGCCGAAGTAAAATTCAATGTGCAGGATCCCAATGACAACCGATTGTATGTTGTGTTTGCGGATTTTCTTGCCGAGCGTTATCTGCATAATTCGGAGCGCAAAAAAGAACTGGAGCAGATCATCGCGGAGAAGATCGGAAAGCAGGTGGAGGTAAAATTTATCCTCGCCGCCGATGAGGGAATCCAGAAAGCGCCGCTTGGGAGGATTGACATTGATGAGCGGATCCGTGAGTTTATTCATGCGGAGGTAGAGATCGAGGACGAGGACTAAATAGAGAAATTTCAACAATGTATGTTCCTAAAAAGTTTGACACATATCTGATTTTACAGGAAAAAACTGCAAAAGCAAAATGAAACCAGGGCTTTCGGTAATTTTACCGGAGGCCTTTTTGTATGAAGACAAGACTGACACTGTCCTGCGCAATTAACAGTGAATTCTGCCCCAGCTGATTGATACCCCGTTACTTGCAGCGGGGTCTTTGATTCGCCGGAATTTACGCAGGGCAGTACCAGGGCGAGCGATAAGTACGCTTGGAGGAGGTAAAAAATCACATTATGTTTTCAAAAATTACGAATGAAATAATACGGGATTTATATGAGAATGTAGTGAAGAAGGAGGACCGGAACAGGAAAGTCAGCAGAGAGACGGAAAAGATCGTCCTGGATTTTCTTGAAGAAAGAAGACGAACAGGGTCAGAAGACTGGGAATACGCGGAGTTTCGCAGTGATTTGTTTATGATTGCGTCCGGTGCGGAAGAGAATGGATTTGTGGAGGGATTTCACCTTGCGGTCAGGCTGCTTATGGGGTGTATAACAGGGTAGAAAACCAGACAGAGTAAGAAAATAGTAATGCAGACGACCTGTCATCGGCAACTCGCCTTGCATACTAAGGCATAAAAATGGCGGCTGATATGGTGGCCGCCAGTAAAATTATTTCAGTTTTTCTGCTGCATATGGATTCAGATGGTTTAAGAATCTTCGTCTAGGGCATCCTCATTTATTTTTTCAAACAAATCGCCGACGGAACAATGCAGCAGAGTGCTCAATGTGTCGAGATTTTCGAAATGAATGGAGGTAGTTTGATTTGTCACCATACGGTTAAAATTCTGGTAGCTTAAATCCATCTGCCTGTAAAGCCAGTATTTTGTATGATTTTGTTCTTTTAAAATTTCCAGTATCCGCAGACGAACCATGACAAGCCTCCTCTTTCGCAGCCTGCTCGCGCATAAAAAATACCTTCTTCCCTCATGAATGAGGAGCAGGGGGCCTGATATGCCGAAGGCATTTTTTAGTATAATTATATCGGAAAATTACTCTTGCATGAATGATGTACAGAGTATATAATGTATACATAAGATACTCGCAAATGAGAATGGTATACATGAAACTGGAAATTATTTGAAGGAGGAACGAGGATGAAGGAAAGGAAGATTACATATGGCAATTGCAGAAATAGTGAAATATGATGGCCCACCTGATGTTTTCGCGTGGAAATATCCGAGTGAAGAGCTGGGTACATGGACGCAGCTTATCGTGAACGAGTCCCAGGAGGCTGTTTTATTCAAGGGAGGCAAGGCTCTTGATGTGTTTCCGAGTGGACGACATACACTGGAGACAGGTAATATTCCAGTCCTTAACAAGATAATTAATCTGCCTTTTGGAGGACATTCACCGTTTACCGCGGAGGTTTGGTATGTCAACAAGCGGTTTAAACTGGATATTAAATGGGGCACTGCTTCTCCAATCCAGATTCAGGATCCTAAATATGGTGTGTTTGTACCAGTCCGTTCAAATGGAATGTTTGGAATCCAGATTGAGGAAGCAAAGAAATTTCTGGTTAAATTGGTGGGTACAGCGCCAGGTTTTGATGAACGGAGCATTATCCGGTATTTTCGCGGACTTTATATAGCGAAAGTCAAGGACGCAATAGCGGCGTATGTTGTGAGGAAATCAATCAGTGTTTTAGAGATAAATGCTTACATTGATGAATTATCTGCTCATATGAAATCACGTATTGAACCGGAAATGGCAGAGTATGGGATCAGGCTGGTGAGTTTCTATGTGAATGAGATCAGTACACCTGAGGAAGATCAGGCAGTTCGCAAATTAAAAGAGGCTCTTGCCAAGAAAGCTGAAATGAACATCATCGGATATAGTTACCAGCAGGAACGTTCTTTTGACACAATGAGATCTGCTGTTCAGAATGACAGCCTGGGCGCTATGCCATTCATGGGAGTTGGCATGGGAATAGGCATGGGGGTTGGCGCAGGCGGCGCAATGGCCAGCTCTATGTCAAATCTGGTAAAAGAGGTTTCCATTTCTAATGAAGAGCCTCAGATAAAATGTCCGAGATGCCATGCGAAAGTCTTGCAGGGGCAGAGATTCTGCAGCTCATGCGGATTTGATATACAGAAACCGCTTGAGGATGAAAATCAGAGAAATGAGCAAAAGAAGATTGCAAAATGTTCGAAATGCGGAGCGGTTATAAGGAATACAAAATTCTGTCCAGAGTGCGGCAATAAAATAAATCCCTGTCCGGAATGCGGTTCTGATATACCGGAAGGAGCCGAGTCCTGCCCGGAGTGTGGATACAAAGTTCCAAAGAAATGTCCGAGGTGCGGAGCAGTTGTGCAGGAGGGAACAAAATTCTGCCCGGAATGCGGCGAATCAATGGTGAAACGTTGTACGAAATGCGGGAAGCCGATTGACGGCAATCCGAAATTTTGTCCCGATTGCGGAGAAAAGCTGAGGTGATCCATATGAGTAAACGAGCCAAAACTTTACTGATTATTGGGTGTATAGTTCTTCTTGGTTCCATAGCAGTCTATTTGATTCTGAGCCCGACTCTGTTTCCGTCAACAGTCCTTGGTCTGTGTTTTCTGCTGTATTCTGAAATCGTATTTTTTGTGGGATTTATACTGATCGATTCCAGAGCAGAGAAATCATCAAAACTCTTGTCGTGGGCGGGTATGGGTGTTTCGCTTGGTATTTATACAGTAACAGTTTTTGCATCATCGTTGTTTTTCATGAGGATGCATACGGCAGCTGTTCGAGGTTTTCTGGTATTTCAGATTATTTTGCTGGTTCTTGTACTGACGGTTTGTCTGATAATTCGTAATCTTTCTTCAGGATTAAGGAAACAGGAGGAAAAAGTTCTGGAGGCCGGCCGCACAGTTCAGTATGCCATAGACCAGCTGACGCTTCTGAGGGAGCAGGCAGAAAAGAAAACGGATGTGGACAAAGTGATCGAAGACCTGCGTTTTTCTGATATATCTGAAATAACAGAAGCGGATGCAGAGATTTGCAATGCGATTGACGCTTTGCAGACTCTTGTGCAGTCAGACGATGAAAAGGAGAACGAATTTTCAAAAGCATTGCAGGATATAGAACTGCTTATCAAAAAACGGAACCTGCAAGTACGTGCTTTAAAACAAGGCGGGATCTGAACCGCGTCAAGTTTATAAAATTTACAATTTAAGAGAAGAGAGGTATAGAAGTATGAATAAATCAAAAGCATCTATCGTTGTCAGCCAGATTATTGAAAAAGTTGAGAAAATTGTAGGATTTTGCTGTGCGGCACTTTTTGGATACTTGGCATTGTATGCTATGTTTGATGATCAGAAAGAACTTATTGAGGAAATTATTATGGTATGGGTTTTTTGTGTTATAGGAATCATGATATTCAGAGCAGGCAGGAAGAGAACTAAGATGCGTCTTGAATTTAAGAAATATGTAACACAGCTGTCTGTTGATCCGTCAGGCTCGCTGGAGAATCTTGCATCTGCGACAGGCACATCCGTTGATACAGTAAAGAAAAATCTTAAATATATGATCAAAAAGAAGTTCTTTACAAATGCGTTTATCAATGAGCAGGCCAATCAGCTGGTACTTCCCGCCATGGCCCAAAAAGTACAGCAGCAGGCTCAGACTTCAGGAAACACGGTTTCTGGCACGATCCAGTCGGAAAATACGGCTTCTAATACAATCCAGCCGGAAAACACGGCTTCTGATACAGCCCGGCCAGAAAACGAAGTTTCCAATACAATCCAGCCGGAATTCGTCGTCCGCATTTGTCCCTGCTGTGGCGGCAGAAGCAGAATTGTAAAAGGGGAAATTGGAGAATGTGATTTTTGCGGTTCCCCGTTAAGTGAATGATTAATCAGAATACGGCGGTCAGAAGAAATTGACATCTTCTGCCGCCGCATAATTTTTCGGTTTTTTTGTATCGTGGAGCGCTGCTGCCGGCTCTGCGAGTGTGATCCTGGAAAGAATTACCGGTTCTGCGCGTCCACAAACGCCTGAAAGATCTTCCTGCTCTGCGCGTCCGTGCGCCAGGAAAATTCCGGATGCCACTGCACGGCCCATACAAAGCGTTTCTCCGGCATACAAACAGCCTCAACCAGGCCGTCCGGTGCATAAGCCATCGGCTGAAGCTGCGGGGAGAGTGTCCTGATTGCCTGATGGTGGCAGCTGTTTACAGGAAGACGGTCAGTCTTCAGAAGTTCATGCAGCGGAGAACCTGCCTCAATGATCACTTCATGAACAGGGACGTCGTATGGAGCGCTCTGCCGGTGTGTGAGATCGGACGGATGCTGTGTCGGGAGATCCTGATACAGTGTTCCTCCCAGCGCCGCGTTGAAAAACTGGATGCCGCGGCAGATGCCGAGGATCGGTTTATCCGCGGCGAGAGCCTTTTTGAGAAGCGGGAGTTCCATCCGGTCGCGCGCAGGACAGCACTCGGCACACTGCGGAAGTTTTTCCTCGCCGTAAAGTTCCGGGGAGACGTCATGTCCTCCGGTAAACAAAAAACCGCTGCACATAGAAAGAATCTGATCCAGATCTGCTGCTTCGTCAGTGAGCGGCAGCATCAGCGGCAGGCCGCCGGCCTGTGCGACGCCTTCCATGTAGCCCGGAAGCATCCAGTAGCTCTCTTTTTCCATATCAACAAGCGGTACAATTCCAATCACAGGTTTCATTTATGTCACTCCATTCTGTCCCGGTCTAAACCTGTCCGGTGTAAAAAGTTTTTTCCTTCATATAAGAAGAGTGTGATAAGAACCACACTCTTCTGATTTGTTTGATTTTATTTTACTGAAACGAAGAAGATTTCATCGTGCATACTCTTGCCTGCCGAGAAATTATTGTAGGGGAATATTGCAAGCTTGAGCATTTTCATCAGAGCACTTGCTTTCATTTCGCTGGTATCGATGCCCATTTTTATGGTGAGCTTGTTCCCCTGAGGAACGCAGGAGTAAATTGTGGTTTTGCCTGCCTCCCTGGGCTCCAGGTATTCTCTGGTTCCGCCCACGTTGTAAGCGCTCAGCTGTTTCCAGCCCAGACCCATAACTGCGGTAAATAAGATATATTTCCTCTGATTCAGCGTAACCTTTTCAGGCAGAATGATCTCGGCTTCGATCATCAGCTCATCTCCGGACTTGCAGGTATAGAATCTCTTGTCCAGATTAATCTCAACGGTGCCGTCTGTTACAGTCACCGTACAGGAAGCCGATTTTCCATTGCTTGTCGTGGCGGTTATCACAGCCTCACCTTTGGAATTGGCAGTAACAACTCCATTATTATTGACAGAGGCTGTACCCACGTCATTGCTGCTCCAGGTTACCGTCCGGTCCGTGGCATTGGAAGGTGAAACCGTCGCTGACAGGGTAACTGTCCCGCCTACTTTCAGAGAGGCAGAAGTTTTGTTTATTGTAATTCCGGTTACCGGAACCTCGTTCGGTGTCACCTTAACCGTACAGGAAGCCTTCTTTCCATTTCCCGTGCTGGCGGTAATGTTCGCGGTACCTTCTGCTTTTGCTGTTACAACGCCGCTGCTGTCTACCGTGGCTATTCTTGTATTGCTGCTGCTCCAGGTTACACTCTGGCTGGCGTAGTCAGGCTGTACAGAAGCCTTCAGGGTCAGGGTTCCGCCCACTTTCAGAGAAGCAGAGGTTCTGTCCAGAACCACTTTTTCCGGCTGAGAAGGAGGATTCAGTTTCGGAATGCCGTAGCCATAGCTGGAATCCCATCCGCTGCTTCCCAGATCCTGCGTATTTTTCTTGATCAGCGCCTCTACCTGTGCGGGAGTTTTTCCCGGGCTGACCAGCTTGATCATGGCCGCGACCGCTGCTACATGCGGGGTCGCCATGGAAGTTCCGTCATAAGACGCATAACCGCCTCCCGGCACGCTGCTCACAATGTTTACTCCCGGGGCCACCACGTCCAGAGATTTTCCTGTATTGGAAAAATCGGCTTTTCTGTTACTGGAATCCACCGCGCCGACGACAATGGCATTGGTCATATGAGCGGGGCAGGCAGTACTGGTATCGCCGTATTCATTTCCCGCAGCAACTACTACCGTCACTCCCTTTTTGATCGCGTAGTTAATCATCTCGTCGAGCAGACTGCTGTGTCCGCCTCCCAGACTCAGATTGATTACTTTGGCGCCATGATCAGCGGCATAACGGATACCGGAAGCCACAACGGATGTGTAGCCGCTTCCGCGTCTGTCCAACACGCGCACAGGCAGAATCTTTACATTCAGTCCGGGCGTACAATCTACAATCGTTCCCGACACGTGAGTTCCGTGTCCGTTCTGATCAGACGGATCAGAATCCACATCCACAAAATCATATCCTCCGGCATCCAGTCTCCCGCTGAGGAATGGATGAGTGGAAACGCCGCTGTCCACCACGGCTACTTTGATGCTGCTGTTTGTCACGGAAGCCACGTACTGTGCATATGCATCCGCATTTATCTTTTCTACTCCCCAGGACTTATGCTGCGTGGCTGCCGCACCGAAGGAGGTGCCGTCGGTGGAAGAAACGCTGTCCGCCTCCACATACTGTACCTTGGAGGAACCTTTCAGTTCCTGAAGCGCACGTCTCGTATCCTCTTCTGTTTCAAACTGCAGCAGACACAGATTTTCAGGTCCCTTAAGAATTACAAGAGGATTATACTTCTCAAAGGAAACGTCGCTGCTCTTTGCTTTTACGATCAGCCTTTTGGAGAAGAACTTATCTTTAATATCTCCGATATTTCCAAGATCGATGTTGTATTTTTTGATCAGCTCAGCCACTGTCTTGGCAAACGCTTCAAAGCTCATGGATTCTTCCGCTGTCTTTTTTCCCTTTTTTGCGGAATAGGCGCTGTATACCTTTTTCCCGCCTACATTCCGCCAGGCGCGGATCGAATAATAATAAGTGCTTCCGCTTTCCAGCCCTGTATCCGTGTAGGAAACAACGCCCGCCCCCAGCGTTTTCAGGACGCTGAGCTTGCCAGACGTGCCGACAGCCCGGCAGACCACATAACCAGAGGCTCCGTCTACCTTTCCCCAGGTTATCGTCAGCTGATTGCTGCTTCCGGCGGTTATGCTTTTGATCGCCGGTTTTTCAAGCTGTGCGGTGCCGCTGATTCCCTTGCTGGAAAATCCGCTCATCACAGATCCTTTATAAGCTCTGACTGTATAGGTATACTTTGTACCTGTCTGTACTTTCTGGTCAGAGTATTCTGTTTTGTTTCCTGCAACGTCCGCGATTTTCTTGTACGCGGAATTCCCGCTCTTTCGGAAAACGCGGTATCCGGCGGCGCCTGAAACCTTTTTCCACTGAACCTTCAGCGTGCTGTAGTTTACGGAAACCACCTTTACAAGCGCAGGTGTCTTGAGACCGGCTGCCTGGACCTCCCGGCCCTGAACCGGCAGGAGCAGCAGGACCAGCAGAAAAATCTGCATCAATAATTTGAATTTCTTTTTCATAAAACATTATCCTCCCTGTTTTTCATATCCTTTATGATGTTTTTTCTCTTGCCTGAAATTAATAAAAATCCACGGCACCTCCTTCCTGTTTTCTGATTACAGCGGCTGCTTTTTTGCTTTTGCCGCTCTTTGTACCTCATATGCAAAGAGGAATGTGGTAAATACACACTCCCCTGAGAGTTTCTTAAAAAAGCCGATCAAAACATTCTGATGAGATGGAAGTTCAGCCTGTTTCCTATACAGTACAGTTTTTAATGATACTTTTATACCGAAACCATCTCTGCTCCTGGTTATATTATACTCAATTTACTGCGATAGTCAACAAAAATTGCCATTTTGAAGGATCATGATATACCCAGCTGATAGTGAAAAATCAACAGTAAATCTTCAAACAAAAAGATGGATTGAAATTTTACATCATTGATGGTATGATGATAAATATGACGAATTAATTTTGTTTGAAGCAGGAGGGACAATAATGGACATTGAATTACTGAGAAAAGACATGGTAGCGGCGATGAAGGCAAAGGATAAGCCGAGGAAAGAAGCAATCTCTTCTCTGATCTCCGCGGTCAAGAAGCTTGCGATCGACGAAGGCTGCCGTGACGATATTCCGGAAGAGCTGGTCGTCCGTGCGATTTTAAAAGAACAGAAGACGGCGAAAGAGCAGGTTGATACCTGCCCGGACAGCCGCCCGGAGCTGAAGGCGGAGTACACGTTCCGCTATCAGGTGATTTCGGAGTACGCGCCGGCCATGATGTCAGCCGATGAGATCAAGGCGTATATTCTCGATAAGTTTGCTGAGGTGGCGGCGACGAAGAACAAGGGCCAGATCATGAAAGCCGTCATGGGTGATCTGAAAGGGAAGGCTGACGGAAAGGTGATCAATCAGGTGGTCGGAGAGCTTTGCAAATAAAAGAATTTTGTTAAGAACGGGAGGCTGAGGAATTATGGCCGGAAGCTGCCTGTTCTGTAAAAACGGGGAGAATCCGGAAACAGCTGGATTTTTCCCGTTTTTCCATATTTTGCGCAGGTCCGCATATGGAAATCAGCTGCTGGCGCAGCATATGGACCATGCAGCAAACAGGAGGAAAAAACCGCCTTTTGCTCGATCAGGCAGGAAATGATTTGAAGATGCCTGCTGACGCAGCCCCAAGTCCAGTGCGTAAGAACCGGGAGCGGGTCTTGTATGTACCTGCGAATCTGGTTTATTTGTATATTTCGGCAGAAAGAATATAGAATAATACCTTTCGGTATGTGTAAAAGTACCAGAAAGAGTGGAACTTGGAATTGACAGGTGTTGCACAAACCTGTATACTTATCCATGGTGCTTTAGCAGGCCAATACGTTAATGAAAAGGAGAAACAAGGTGAAGAAGAGAGAGAAATTTGGCAGCCGCATCGGGTTTATCCTGGTGTCAGCAGGCTGCGCAGTAGGACTTGGTAACGTATGGAAGTTTCCGTACATGACCGGCAAGTACGGCGGTGCGGCATTCATACTGATTTATCTGGTATTTCTGGCGCTGCTCGGGTGGCCGATCATGGTCTGCGAGTTTTCGGTTGGACGAGGCAGCCAGAAGAGCTGTGCGTCTTCGTTCCGCGTACTGGAGCCGGAAGGAACGAGATGGCATCATTTTGGATGGTTCGGCATGGCCGGCAACTACCTGCTGATGATGTTCTACACGATGGTTGCCGGGTGGATGATGTATTACTGCTTCCGCAGCATCCGCGGGGATTTCACAAAGGAAATTCTGTATTCCCATCAGACAAGCGAGCTGTTTAACGGCATGCTCGGTTCCGCGAAAACGATGACGCTGTGGATGATCATCGCGGTCGT
>CANQUH010000001.1 GCA_947626965.1 uncultured Lachnospiraceae bacterium | reverse complement strand
ATTTTACACCATCTCCCGCAAAATCGGCCTGTTTCCTGCATTATTTGTGCGATTTTTTTTACCTTTCAAAGCTGTTTATTTTCTTTCGTAGCATTTCGCACCTCAGGCCTCGGGATTTCCGGGCAATCTGCCTGGAAATCACCTCGAGCTTAGTGAAGATGTGAACTGCAACCTGTGCATGTCTAAGTATACAGAAACCTCCCTGCGGTTATAAGTGTTCAAGGTTATTTCACTTCTATTAATTCAATAGGGCTATACTCTCCATATAAATCTATGTCATTTACACCAATGTAAATTGTATCATATGTTCCATCATATTCACTTTCCATTTCATATGTAAATTCTGTAACATAATTATAGGTTTTTCCATCTTTCTCAAATTGTCCGCGCACAACTGCAATCCCAGCGCATTCTTCAATAGACAATTTTTCTTCCCAGCCCTTTTCTGTTTCCAATACTACTCCTGATATGTTGTTAAACAATAACTCCTGCGCAACTCTGCCTAAAAATAATTTATTCTCCTGCGGCATGTCACCTTCAGTTTTAATTATCCACGGCCACGAAGTCCCATCCTGTAATGAGTAAATTCCACGTTCAACACTATATTTATTATATGCCATAAAACCAGTATTTTCTGAAAACATAATACAGTAAATAGTTTTATAGTCAAACCAATTCTGTTTTGTCATTTCTTCAAAAAAATCATCTCTTTTTGTTACTAAATCATATTTACTGTTGCTTAGTATATCTTCCGGAACTGCGGAAATCCTGACAAACAAATCCTTCCCATCAAATATGCTCGGATATTCCTCTACATAAAAAGTATCTATATTAGAACTATAATTCAGAAGGAACTCACGAACTTTGTCTATTTCTGTTTCTTCTGCTCTCACTGGCATATTGATCAATACAACCACTATCAATATCGCAATTAAAATTTTCTTCATTTGTATAATCTCCATCTTCTGTGTTTCTATTAAACCGGATTGATAACAGTCCGGTAAAATATCATAAAAACTATCGCAGCGACCATTATAATAAACAGAATCAGAGCAACATTGTATGCAACATTTTCTCCTTGCGAAAGTCCTGTCCATTCGGCGCTACTATTATCAGTTTTTTTTAATTCGTTTACCGATGTGAAAAAAGAAAATTTTTTCTTTTTGATTCCATGTTCTGCTTTATATAAACGATCTGCGCTCACTCCAAATGAAAATCCGACAATAACCATCAGCCATGCCCATATCTTTAAATCTTCATAAAACCCATGATATAACCATACGTAGAAAAATCCTGACATCATCATAAAAAAACTCAAAATTCTTAACGTTTTGCTATTTTCGGTTTTTGCGGTCACTATCCCCATTACTCCAAACAATATTTCAAGCAGAGCAAATATTAGTCCCCACGTTCCATCCAGATTTCCTGTCGCATTAATTGTATTGCTCAAGCCTGCGAAAAATGACTGATATACAACAAAAACAGCCGAAACTATGAGTAAAATACTTAATGCAATTCTTATGTATGATAAGTGGCCTGTTTGTTTTCCATTCAGTTCTTCTGTTTCTTTCGCAACAGGACATCCGCAGTTTGGGCACGTCGTTGCTTTATCACTTATCTCTTTCCCACATTCCGGGCAGTTTATTAAGGCCATGCCAACCCCTCCCTCTTCTGTAACAGCGGCAGATTTCTCCGCCGCCATAAGATTATTTATACTAAACCTTGTATTCTGCTCTGCCTCTGCAGTACTTTAAATACTAAGATTCTCTATATTTGGACAATTTGCATCTGTTCAGTTTTAAGTACTGTCCGTTCTCAACAGTTATATAAGCAACTCCGCTAAAATTATCATTTGCCACAATATCATTGAGACTATGGCTGTCAGAAGATGAGATTTCATAATATCCCCTTATTGATGATGTCGATTCCAACATATATTCTCCAGGTTTTATATCAATACCAACTCTATACATACCACCCTTCACGTTGGGAGATATTTTCGCATGGACAATAGGGATCGCTTTGCATCTTAACAGCTTTAGATATTGTCCGGTTTTTACTGTAATTATGGAATTATAATCAAAATTATCGTTTGCAATTATGGAACTTAAACTTCCGGTAGAATCAGAAGATATTTGAAAATATCCACTAATAGAACCTGTTGTAAACAAAGCGTATTGTCCTGCCGGAATAGTGCTTCCAACCCTATAAGTACTTTCTCCATATATCTTATATGGCACAGTATCCGTTTTCCTTTTCACATTCACTATGCATGTAACTTTCTTTCCTCCGCAACTTGCCGTAATTGTAGCTATTCCAAAAGAAACGCCTTTAATATTTCCAACAGAATCTACAATTACCACTTGGTTGTTTGATGAAATCCATGTTACAATTTTATTTGTTGCATTTGCAGGTAATACAGTCGCTGTTATCTTTTTGCTTTCCCCAACATCGATTACCACATTTGAATAATTCAGTGAAATTCCTGTAACCGGTACTGATGGATTTACCGGTGTGTTATTATTAGATGTCTGTTTTACTGTAACCAGACATCTGTATTCTCTCCCGCCATATACTGCCGCAACTATACAGGAACCGGCTTTCATACCTGTCACTGTTCCGTCAGGAAATATCATGGCGATTTTAGAATCACTTGTATTCCAACTTACTGTTCCAGTTGCGTTCTTTAGTTTCAGTGCATAACTCTTCCCTATATTCAATGTAATATTTGTCTTATTAAGGCTAATCTTTGCCGCTTTCTTCACTTTCACTGTACACGTATACTTTTTGCTTCCCACTTTCGCCGTGATCTTTGCGGTTCCGGCAGACTTTGCAATTACCTCGCCTTTCTGGTCGACCGCCGCAACCTTTTTCTTATTGCTTGACCACTTGACTTTCTTCACGGTACCTCTAACTTTCAGCTGTTTCTTTTGTCCAATCGTCAGTGTTATACTCTTGCTTGAAATTTCCACCGCCGCAGATACGGGCGTTGAAATTGTCAGACACATGACTAACACAGTCAGAATACAAAGCATTTTTCTTATTTTTCTCATTAGTGGAACCTCCCTCTTTTTTTCTCATTCTACCGCAAAGCAATAGGAAAGTAAATGATTTTCAGGCAAACTATTTCTGTGAGCGTTTTTTCTATTCTGATATATTTACTAACCATAGGCCTGTTAATCCGTGCCATTCTGAATCTGAAAAATAAGTAAGCCGCCCTGCTCCCCGGTAAAGAACAGGCGGCTTACTTAAAGTTTAATACATTCTGATAACAGAATTTACCCAATCTGATAATTTTTGACCACGATCTGCAAGGTCCTTCTGCCCTGATATTCATTGACCGACGGATAGTAGACAAAAGACGCATACACAGCGTTCTGTCTGCCCCAGCAGAGTTTCTGCCGTTCATCTTCCCCATACCGGGCGGCCACATCCTGCAGAAATACTTCCGGATCTCCGAAATACATTGCTTCCATTATAATCCCTGTATGGTTCGACACCTGCAGCTTCAGTACATTCCGGTTCTTTCCGAGGATGCGGGCACTAAGAAGCTTCAGCCCTTTCTCGGCAAAGAGCGGTTTCTCATTGCCCTTTCCAAAAGGTTCCAGCACGTCAAGCCCGTTAATCAGTTCCTCTGTGATATAATCGATCGGCATCGGAACGTCAATCAGCACTTTCTGTACCAGATCGTCCTGCGTCAATGTACAGCCTGCATTCAGCCTGCTGCGCATCTCGTCAATCCGCGCTTTCTCTATGGAAAATCCTGCCGCCATCGGATGTCCCCCAAACTTCAGAAACAGATCCTGACAGCGCATCATCTCGTCAAACATCGAATAAGCCTCAATCGAACGCCCGGAACCTTTCGCGCACTCCTCGCCATCCGTCACAACAAATACCGGCCGGTAATAGCGTTCACGCAGTCTCCCGGCGATAATTCCCGCTACGCTCTCGTGACAGTCCGGAAGGTACACGACCAGTACGCGGTCATCCATAAGGGAAGTATTGTCGATCTGTCTGCATGCCTCCTCCACGCCGTCCTGCGTCATCTGTTTGCGCGCATCGTTCAGCTCTTTCAACTCAGAGGCAAGCTTTCCCGCTTCCTCCTGATCCTTTGCCAGAAGAAGCTGCAAAGAGCGTTTTGCTGTGTCCAGCCGTCCGCTGGCATTGATGCACGGCCCGAGCACGAACCCTATATGGTAGGATGTAATCTGGGAATCCGAAAGACCATTGGCCGCGATCAGGGCGCGCAGTCCCGGATTGGACGTCGTCTGAAGCCGCTTCAGCCCTTCCTTTACCAGAATGCGGTTTTCCCCATCGAGATCCATCACATCACCGACCGTCGCAATCGCGGCAAACTCCAGAAACTCAAGGGCTTCTCTTTTCGGAATTCCCATGGCCTGGTAAAGCACGCAGATCAGCTTCCAGGCAACGGCAGCCCCGCACAGTTTCTTATACGGATATGTACAGCCTGGCTGTTTCGGATTTACGATCACATCGGCCCCAGGAAGTATGTAGATTCGTCCATTCTCTTCCCTTTTTTCCGTGTCAAAATAAGGCTCATGATGATCCGTAATAATGACCGTCATCCCCTGCTCTTTCGCATAGGCAATCTGTTCAACCGCCGCGATTCCATTGTCGCAGGTCAGGATCGTATCGACCCCTTCCTCGTACGCAAGCCGCACGAGTTTTATGTTAAGTCCGAACCCGTCCTTCATCCGGTCGGGTATCTCATAATCCACATTTGCGCCGCAGCGTGTCAGCGCCCGATAAAGAATATAGGTAGCATTGACGCCGTCAATGTCATAATCCCCGATGATCCGGATCTTTTTTCCATCTCTTATCTTTTCCTGCAGCAGGCGCACTGCTTCCGTACAGCCTTTCAGGGCGGCCGGATCGTTTAACGACTCCAGACCGCCCTGAAGGTAGACGGCTACTGCTTCCTCTCCCACGACACCACGGTTCCGAATGATCCGCGCTGTGACCTGGTCGATGCCGAACCGCTGTCCGATTGCCTTGAAATCGGCGCGCTTTGCTGCAACCATCCATTTTTCTTTCATATTAAATTATATCCTGTCATTATTTTTTCTTCTTTGCCGGCTTTGCAGGCGCTGTGCCCTTTACAGGAGCCGCACTGGCAGCCGCTTCTTTCTTCTTTCTCATCAGATACCAGATCACACCGGTCAGGCAGACAGATGAGTAACCTCCGGCCACAACACCGACCATCAGAGGCATGGAGAATTCCTTGATCGTAGCGACGCCGAGGATATACAGCACCGCAATCATCGCAAACGTTGTGAATGATGTGTAGATGCTTCGTGTCAGTGTCTCGGTAACGCTCGCGTTCACGATCTCTTCCAGAGGAGCCTTCGCCATGATTTTCAGGTTCTCACGGATACGGTCGAAGATAACGATCGTAGCGTTGATCGAATAACCGACAATCGTAAGCATGCAGGCGATGAAAGTATTTCCCACGGAAATACGCACGATCGCGTAGCACGCAAACACAACAAGTACGTCATGCAGAAGAGCCAGAACAGCGCTTCCCGCAAAACGGATATCCTTGAACCGGAACCAGATGTACACCAGCATGCACAGACCAGCGATCAGCACGGCGATCACGGCGTCGCGGCGCATCTCATTGCTGACGGTGGAGGAAATCGTCTCGAAAGAGATCGTATCCTCGTCAATATCGAACTGCTCGGCGATCAGGGCCGCCACTTCCTCACGCTCATCCACGGAGAGCACACGCGTCTTGATAAAGACTTCGTTTGTACCTGCAACCTTCTGGGTCTGAATCTCGGCATCACCTGTCACCTGCTGGAACAGCGGCTTGACATCGGAGTCAAGATCGGCGATGCTCATATCTTCATTAAACGTAACGCTTGTCGATGTACCGCCCATGAAATCCATACTCAGGTTCAGAGCGCCTTTGCCTGCCGCGGAGTTGATTCCCATCAGAACCGGACCGGAAAGGATTGCCACCAGAGCGATCAGAGCCGTAAGACGTCTTTTTCCGACAAAGTCAATAGTAGCACGCTGTTTTGCACGTCCGTAATATTTCTCATCGCGGAAGCCAAGTTCATACAGAGCAAGCACGATCAGACGCGCGATAACCAGCGCCGTGAACATGGAGATCACGATACCAAGAGCCAGCGTCTGAGCGAAGCCCTTGACGCTTCCGGTACCCATCGCGTTCAGCACAAACGCCGCGATCAGCGTTGTGATATTTCCGTCGAGGATTGCGGAGAGCGCTTTCTGGAAACCAGTCGTGATCGAAGATCTGACTGACTTGCCGGCCGCAATCTCCTCACGGATACGGGCATAGATAATAACGTTGGCGTCAACCGCCATACCAATGCCAAGAATAATACCAGCGATACCTGGCAGCGTCAGCGTCATATCAAAGGCATTCAGGGCAACGATAACCAGCGCCGTATAGATCAGCAGACAGAAGCCTGCGACAACACCCGGCAGCGCATAGACAAAGATCATGAAGATGATCACGATCGCAAGACCGATTCCGCCGGCGATAAGGCTCGTCCGGATCGCATCCTCGCCAAGCTGAGCGCCAACCACATTGGAGCGGATCTCCTCAAGTTCAAGCGACAGAGAACCGATACGGATGAAGGAAGCAAGATTCTGCGCCTCTTCCGCGTCAGCCATTCCCGTGATGATCGCGGAACCGTCCGTGATCGCCTCATTGACTCTCGGAGCGCTGATCACTTCATCGTCGTAGACGATCTCGATCACATTGCCTACATTTTCGGAAGTGGCCTTGGCGAAGGCTTCTTTTCCGTCGGCGGTCAGATCAAGCTGTACGACGTACTCACTTCTCTTCGTCGTCTGATCCTGCTGCGTTCCCGCGGAAGCGGAAGCCACCTGCGTACCCTCAAGCACGACGGTGCCGTCGGAGAGGCGGAACTGCAGAGAACCAGGCTTGCCGAGCTCTTCAAGAATTGCGTTCGCGTCGGTAACACCCGGAATCTCGATGTTGATGCGGTTGCTGCCTTCCTGATATACCTGCGCCTCCGTGCTGTAGCCGTCAACACGCTGCTGCAGCTTGTGGATCGTATCATCCATATCTTCTGAGGACGGGTTGTCGTCTCCGACTGTCTGGTAAGTGATGCTGACACCGCCGGAAAGGTCAAGACCCAGAATAATGTTGCGGGCCGAGCCGGTACCGGTCTTTCCGATACCAAACACGGACGTGTAAACCAGAACCAGCAGCAGTATCAGCATACCGCCAATTGTGATTTTTGCCTTTTTCTTGTTCATTGTACTTCTCCTTTTTATTCTTTTTCAGCTAACGCTGCCTTGATCATAAGTGCGCACTCCACACGCTTCCTCTGAAGCTCGCAGCCGATGTCGTACGCATCCTGGATCGTTCCGTGGAAATTGTAGGAATTCGCCGCGCATCCGCCGCTGCAGTAGAACTTCGCAAAGCAGTTCCGGCACTTCTCCTTCGTGTAGACATTGCAGCACTTGAATTCATCGACAATATCCCGCCGGGTGATTCCCTCATCCACATTTCCCATCAGGTACTCTTCATGCCCGACAAACTGATGGCATGGATAAAAATCTCCCCACGGTGTGACTGCCAGATACTCTGTCCCGGAACCACAGCCGGACAGGCGCTTGTACACGCATGGTCCTCCGGTCAGATCCATCATGAAATGGAAAAACGTAAATCCGTTCCCCTCTTCCTCCCGGCGCACCATCTCAGCCGCAAGACGGTCATATTCCGCAAAAATCTGAGGCAGATCCTCCCTGCGAAGCGCATATTCCTCCGATTCCGGAGCGACGACCGGCTCCACCGAGATCTGTTTGAAGCCAAGATCCGCAAGATGCATGACATCTCTGGAAAAATCAAGATTGTGTCTTGTAAATGTACCTCGCGCATAATAATTTTTCTGATTACGGCTTTCGGCAAATTTCTGAAACTTCGGAAGTACCAGATCATAACTGCCCTTTCCTTTTCGGAACGGACGCATGAAATCATGGACTTCCTTTCTGCCGTCAATACTCAGCACGACATTCGCCATCTCGCGGTTGCAGAATTCCATTACCTCGTCGTTGAGCAGCACGCCGTTCGTCGTCAGCGTAAAACGGAAATTCTTATTGTGAAGCTTCTCCTGCTCTCTTCCGTAAGCGACAAGGTCCTTCACCACCTGCCAGTTCATCAGCGGCTCCCCTCCGAAGAAATCAACCTCCAGGTTCCGCCGAGCGCCGGAATTCGCAATCAGAAAATCGAGCGCTTTCTTTCCGACTTCAAAACTCATCAGCGCTCTGCGCCCGTGATATTCCCCTTCCTCCGCAAAACAGTAGCGGCAGGCAAGATTGCAGTCATGAGCAATATGCAGGCAGAGAGCCTTCACAACTGTCTTTCTGGCCTTAAAATCCATGATCGCTTTCTCATAGATATCCTCGGTGAAAAGAACTCCCTGTTTCTCAAGTTCCCCGCATTCCTCAAGCGCTTCCTCAATCTGGGCGCTGTCATATTTATTTTTCAGTCTGTCTTTTACAGACTCCCGGGATTCTCCCGCATCAAGCAATTCTATCACATCATAAACCAGGTCATCTACAACGTGAACGGCGCCGCTGTTCACATCGAGCACAATGCTGTATCCATTGTTCCTGTACTGATGAATCACATGCATTCCCCGCTTTCTCTTCCATAATCAGGCAGGAAACGTTTTTCTCCCTGCCCGCCACACAGCCGCTCAGGTGCTGCGTCAGCAGCTGGTTTCCCTGACTGGGCCTGCGCCCTGTGATCGAGCAGGAGGCGGTTTTCCCTCCTGCCCGCCGCGCACAATATATAAGAGAGAGAGCAGCGGCACGGGCCGCTGCTCTTCTCTCCCGACCTGTTTCTATTTATTGCTTTCGCATGTCTGATTTCCCACCGTGCAGGATGTCTTGCATGCAGACTGGCAGGATGTCTGGCACTCGCCGCAGCCGCCTTTCTTCAATGTGTTCTGCAAAGACTTTGTATTAAGTGTCTTGATATGTTTCACGACGTCTGACCCCCTTCTCTTTATGATGATTCTGTCAGCCAGGACGCAGAACAATCAGAGATTGCCTTCTGCCGGATGACCTGTGGATTATTGTATCACAGAAGATTACAAATTTAAAGTATTATTTTTCAGCTTTTTACGCCTTTTAAGCTGACATAATTCATGATTGCCATACGAGGCACATCGCGGTAAAATACCACTTGAGCGGCGCAGATTCGGCGCCAGAAACAAGCAAGACGAAAATCGTTTTGTCATTCCCTATATAATAAGGTACAGATCATGCAGATCCGTGCCCCGCTATTCGTGGGAGGTGTATCATGAATCTTTTATTTCTCGGAGACAGCATCACAGACTGCGGTCACTGTTTTTCAGAGGACTTTCTTGGAAATGGTTATGTGAAAATGATTTCGCAGAAACTGAATGATCCATACTGTAAATCCGTTCAAAACGACCAAAAACAAAACGCCGCCGTTTCCGGAGCCTGCAGAGAAAAATTCTGCATAACAAACGGAGGAACGGACGGATTCACATTTCCGCGCATTTATCAGAAATGGAAGCGGCAGTATTCCATGGAGAACTGGGATATTGTCTCCATCCTGGGCGGCGTCAACGAGGCAGGTGCAGTTATGGATTCCGGCCTGTCGGAAAATGCCGTCAGCTCGCTCCTCGCATCGTCGGAACAGGCATTATATACACTGCTGCGCCGCCTGCTCCAGAAAGACACACGCCGGATTCTGCTGCTGGAGCCGTTTCTTTTCCCGCACCCCGCTTATCTTGCCAACTGGATGCCCATGCTGGAGAGAGTACAAGGTATGATCCGAAACGCGGCTTTTATGGCAGAGCCGCCCATCGGCGGCCCTGCTGCAGTTTCCGCGCCGGATTTTGCGGACTCCTCCAGGAGAATCCGTCTTGTTCCCCTTCAGCCTGCTCTTGATGCGTACGCCTCAGAGCATGGCTTTTCATCCGTCACCACAGACGGCATCCATCTGACAGAGCAGGGACACCGGATCATCTGCGGCTGTATTTTTTCGGAATGTTCCAGTTACATTTTCTGATATCGGCAGGAAACCAGGGCAGATTACAATTCACACTCCTGACAGACCTGGATCCGAAGGAACAACAAATGTGCCATCGGAACTCAGAACCGATGCTAAATGCGCGTTTCTGGCGCACAGCACCCGCCGGAAGGCAGTCAGCTTTTCTTGCGGGTGGCCTTCAGGTCATCATGCGTATCGAAACAGACACTGTCAACCACCTTGCGTGTCTGTTCATCATAGACAACAAGATTCATCCCTCTTTTATTCTGAGAGTATTCCGTCCCGTTGAGCACGATGGAGCTGACATTTCCACAGTCATGTCCCGCGCTTACAACGGAGAAGGAAAGCGCCTGGTCGCCGGCCACTCCTTCATAGTTCAGCTTTTCCTCACCGGCTGCCTCACTGATCACCTCTCCATGAGAGATCACCGCGTAAAAGCTGTTCCTGTACTTTCCTTTAAACTGTGTCTCAATCCCCAGTTCCCGCAGTCCCGCGCGAACGTCCTTTGTCAGCGCCTTGACTCCTTCATCTTTGACTGATATGAATACCGTAAAGTTCTCATTGTCTATCATCTTCAGGTATTCTGAAAAATCCGTTTCAAACTGTAAATCGCACCTGTCTTTCACATACTCGTAGTAATCTTTCGTTTCCTCCCACTGTTCGTCTGTCACTGACGGAACCTCATACGTTTCGGCAAGCAGACCTCCGATATAATCCGACAGTTTGACAGAACCCCAGATATTCGCATGCCGCAGAGTGCTTTCCTTGGGAAGAACCGCGCCAATCGCCTCATAATTTGACTTTTCGCACAGATCATAAAAATCTGCCCCATGCTCCGCGGCAAACTGCGTCAGCGTATTGTGAATCCCGTCGTCATCTGCGTTTTCAGGCAGGTTCACCATCACAAGCTTCACCTGATTCTCACTGCAAAGCTGAGCTATCTTTTCCAGGTATTCCTGCATGGTCGGCATCATATCGGATCTTGCGGAAGAATCGGAAGGAACAAACGTCTCATATTCCGAGGGACCCATATCGCTCAAAGGACCGAATCCTTTCAAAGGCGCTTCCGCAGCGTAAGAAAGCTTGAAATCATAATCCGTCAATGACTTCCACCGTGTATGGAACCGGATATTGGTAAAGTAATAGCTCTTTCGGCTCTGTGTCTTGTCCAGCCTGCAGATATCATTTACGGCCTCCACCTTCACCATGGACCACCGCATCGGATCCAGGCATTTTCTGACAAGCCCTTCTGACATATTGGTCAGACCATAGCTTTCCTTATACAAATAGCAGAATTTCGTGTCGATGACCGCCACCTTCGGCTTTTGAAAGCGCAGCGCCTCCTTCAGCCAGTAATAGCTCAGCACCAGGCTCTGCTGTTCGCTTCCCAGATTATAGCTCCGGATTCCATACGTGTTATAAATTTCCTGCGGTGAAAACGCATTGACACACACGCTGCTTCCCAGAAACAGCACATCAATCGAGTTTTTCTTCATTTTGTAAAACTGTTTGTACGATGAAGTCGTCGGCCAGGAAGAGTTGGCATAGATATATTTCGGGCTCAGAATCTGATTGATTTCCGCCAGAGAACTGACAAGAATGATTACAAAAAGAAGATTCAGCAAAAATCTTTTTACCCTGTCCCTCATAATCAAAATCCTCCGTAAATGAAATCGCGCGCGTCAAAACCATATCCATATGTACCAAAAATCCAGATGATCCAGACAGCCAGCAGGTAGATCGTCCAGCGGACCACAATGTTCTGCTCAAGAATTTTTTCTCTCAGCTCAAACCGGCACTGCAGAAAACTCACAGCCGCCAGAACCATCACAGATGCGAGGAGAACAGCCCATTCCTTCCAGTCCAGGCCAAGCTTAAACAGTGCGTCATTGAAAAAGATCCACGGATTGAATTTTCGGAACATGAACCATATCATTCTTATGCCGGCTTTAAGGCTCTCCGCCCTGAAAATAATCAGGCTCAGCGTTATCAGCAAAAAGGTGGAAACCGTTTTTATCCCTTTTTTTATCCAGGAATCTGCTCCCATTCCTGCCCGTTCATACAGCCTGTCTCTTATTCCGTATGTAAACCCTCCTACAATCTGATACATTGCCTGAGTCAGTCCCCAGAATACGTACCGAAGGCTTCCTCCATGCCAGATTCCGCTGACAGCAAAGGTAATGATCAGGTTGACATACTTGCGGAACTTTCCCTTTCGATTCCCGCCCAGCGGTATATAGATATAATCGCGGAGCCAGAAGCTGAACGACATATGCCATCTTCTCCAGAATTCCTGGATGGAAGTCGAAAAGAAAGGATGATTAAAGTTGTCCGCCAGGGAAATCCCATAGAGCTGCGCAGTTCCCTGGGAGAGAGTAACACAGGACAAAAAATCCGCATACAGCTGGATACTGTAAAGGACAGAAGCCACCAGTATATAAAATCCTTCATATCGCCCGTAATTATTAAAAACGGTATTGACAACAACTGCCGCCCTGTCCGCGATCATCAGTTTCAGAAAGAATCCCCACAGGATCAGCTGAATCCCTTTTATTATATTTCTGCTGTCATACCGGTTCCCTTTAAACAGCTGCTCTCCCAGCTGTTCATACCTGGGGACCGGCCCCTGAATAATCTGCGGAAAGAAGGAGCTGAAAAGAAGAAACTTCAGAGGATTTCTCTGCGCGCTTATCTTTCCCCTGTACACATCCGTCAGATACGCCGCCAGCTGCAGGGAATAAAAAGAAACTCCGACCGGCACAAGCCAGTTAAATCCGTCTCTCCAGGCCCTCGCTGCCGGAAAAAAATCTGTGAATCTGAGGCCAATCAGAACAAACAGCGATATAAAAACTGCGAAGAACAGCGTACCTTTCGTTTTTTCGCTTTCCTCATTCCGCTGTTTTTCAATCAGTATGCCAAACGCAAAACTCGAAAATACAGATATTAAAAAAATAGCCAAGGTTCTGATATCATTTACCAGCCTGCAGTAAAAGTATACGCTTCCCATAAGAAGCACGCCCCACCTGAACCTGACAGGCACAATGTAATAGACAATAACAGAAGCAGCTACAAATGCGTAAAAAACAAATGACAGATAATCCATATGGCCGCCTTTCAAAATTATTTTACGCCACAACTACCATGAAAAACACAAAACATGCGTTTTTCATGGTAGTTTTTTCAGATGTCTTTATTCTGCTGAGATTTTTTATTCTTATTCTTCTTCATTCGCCCTCGCCGCGATCTCTCTCTCCTGTACGTCATTCGGAGCCTGCTCATAGCGTGCGAACTCATATTCATATGTGCCGCTTCCGCCGGTCATGGAGCGAAGCTGCGTGGAATAACCATAGAGCTCGGACATCGGAACATCCGCCTCAACGATCGTATTGCCCTTGTGATCCGGATTCATGCCAAGCACACGGCCTCTTCTCTTATTCAGATCACCCATAACGTCGCCGGTGAATTTATCCGGAACCGTAACCTTCATGGATGCGATCGGCTCAAGAAGCACAGGTCCCGCTTCCATGAAGCCTTTCTTGAAGGCCATGCTGGTCGCTGTCTTGAACGCCATTTCCGAGGAGTCTACCGGATGGTAGGAACCATCGTAGAGAACCGCTTTCACGCCGACTACCGGATAGCCGGCCAGAGGTCCTTTCTGGCAGGATTCCTGCACGCCCTTCTCAACAGCCGGGAAGTAGTTCTTCGGAACGGCGCCGCCTACGACTACCTGCTCGAATACGTACGGCTCTTCCAGATTGTCTGACGGTGAGAAGCGCATCTTGACATGTCCGTACTGTCCATGTCCGCCGGACTGCTTCTTGTACTTGGAATCCACGTCGGAGTTCTTGCGGATCGTCTCGCGGAACGCCACCTTCGGCTTGGAGAGCTCGACTTCCACTTTATATTTCGTCAGGAGCTTGCTGACAATAATATCAAGGTGCTGATCGCCCATGCCATAAAGCAGAGTCTGGCGGTTCTCGCCGTCATTGACCACTTTCATCGTCAGATCTTCCTGCGCGATCTTTGCAAGAGCCTGCGCTACCTTATCTTCCTCGCCCTTCTTCTTCGCCTCGTATCTCTTGTATGTATACGGGGTGGAGACATCGATCTTGCCGTACTGAATCGGAGCGGCCTTCGTCGCAAGGGAATCGCCCGTGGAAGCGTCGAGCTTGCCGATGGCGCCGATATCACCTGCGTGAAGCTCCTTCACTTCAACCGGCTTGCTGCCCTCGAATACGTAGAGCTTGCTGATGCGCTCTTCATTGTCCGAGTTCACGTTGTACAGCGTGTCATCATTCTTGATCACGCCGGACGCAACCTTGAACATGGAATATTTACCGATGAACGGATCCACGATTGTCTTGAAGATGAACGCTGACTTCGGCTTGGAGAAATCATAATTCGCCTCAAAAACTTCCTTTGTCTTTGAGTTGACGCCTGCGATTTTGCGCATCTCGGGGCTCGGGAAGTAGTTCACGATATCGTTCAGGAGAATCGTCGTACCCTGCAGATTGACGCTCGAACCCATCGTGACCGGAACAATGGAACCGTCGGCAACGTTGGTATGAAGCGCGGCAACGATCTCGGCCTCGGAGAACTCCTCGCCCTCGAAATAGCGGTCCATCATATCCTCGCTCGTCTCGGCGACTGCCTCGATCAGGTTCTCTCTGTACTGATCCAGGTACTCTCTTGAATAATCCGGAATCTCGCACTCCACCTTCTCGTTCTTATTTACATACTTTCTCGCTTTCATCTTTACGATGTTCACATATCCGACAAACTTTTCATTCTCACGGATCGGAAGATGGACCGGAGCGATCTTCTTGCCGTAGATCTCAGTCAGAGTCTCAACGACACTGCGGAAGCTTGCGTTGTCAACGTCCATATTGGAAACATAGATGATCCTCGGCAGCTTGTATTTGTCGCAGAGATCCCATGCCTTCTCCGTACCGACTTCCACACCGCTCTTGCCGTTCACAACGATGATCGCCGCGTCAGCCGCCGCTACCGCTTCCTCAGCCTCACCCAGGAAATCAAAATATCCGGGAGTATCCAGCACGTTTATCTTGGTGTCTCCCCAGACGACCGGCACCATGGAGGTGGAAATTGAAAACTTTCTCTTGATTTCCTCTTTATCAAAATCGCTGATGGTATTTCCGTCAGTTACATTTCCAAGTCTGCTCGTAATGCCCGACAGATATGCCATAGACTCAACAAGGCTTGTCTTGCCGGCTCCGCCGTGACCCAGAATAACGACATTGCGGATCTTGTCTGTTGTGTAAACATTCATAGTCTTGTCCTCCAATATAAGTTAATAAGGGGCAGAAAACCCCACATGGATACATTTTACTAAAATACAGCCGATAATTCAAGCATTTTATTCACAATTAACAAGATTTTTAGAATTGACGAACTCCCCATAACATAGTAAAATCTAGCTTGTGTCTTTACCGCTTAAAATTATGAAAGTAAAGGAAGGATATGACAATGCACTTTTCTACATTTGGGTTCATCGGCCTGGGCCTGATCGGCGGTTCCCTGGCCAGAAACCTGAAAAAATCACAGCCCGGCTGCCGCATCATGGCGTACACAAGAACCGCAGCCACCACAAAGCAGGCGCTGGAAGAGGGTGTGATCGACCAGATCTGCGGCTCGACCGGCGACCCTTCATTTTCCGGCTGTGACGTTATTTTTCTGTGCGCGCCCGTCGGCCACAACATCAGCGCTCTTTCCGTTCTCGGAAAAACCGTCCCTGATTCCTGCATCCTGACGGATGTCGGAAGCGTAAAAACCGGAATTCACGAGGCTGCTCACAGACTCGGACTCGACGGCCGCTTTATCGGCGGACACCCGATGACAGGTTCCGAAAAGTCCGGCTTTGCGAACTCGAATCCGCATTTATTCGAAAACTCCTACTATGTAATCACGCCTTCCGAAGGCACCAGCGGGCAGAAAGTGGAATCGTACCGTGAGCTCGTCTCCTCGACCGGCGCGCTTCCCCTGGTTCTCGATTACAGAAAGCATGATTACATCACAGCAGCTGTCAGCCATCTGCCGCATCTGATCGCTGCCGCTCTTGTCAACACGGTCCACTGCCTCGACACCAGCGACGAGCTGATGAAGCTGATCGCTGCCGGAGGCTTTAAGGATATCACAAGGATCGCTTCCTCATCTCCGGAAATGTGGGAGCAGATCTGCGTCGCAAACAATACAAATATATCGGAGGTGATGGAAACTTTCCTGCGTCTTCTTCAGGATTCCCGCCGTGAGATGAATCAGGGAAACGGACGCGCGATTCACGAAATGTTTGAAGAATCCCGCGATTACCGGAACTCTTTCTCGTCTTCGCCTCTCGGCAGCATCAAGAAGACCTGGCGCATTTTCTGCGACATCGTCGATGAATCCGGAGCCATCGCGACGATCGCGACCACGCTCGCCGTCAACGGCATCAGCATCAAAAACATAGGCATCGTTCATAACCGCGAATTCGATGAAGGCGTTCTCCGGATTGAGTTCTACGAAGAGGAACCGTCCCTGCACGCCGCCGAAGTGCTCCGGCAGCACCGTTACCGCGTATGGATACGCTGAACCGCAGAAACGGATGCTGTTTTTTATGGACAGGAGATAAGATGTGTTCAATATACACAAATTTATTTTTTTTCCATGTACATTTTTACAAAATCTCAAGCCCATCATTGACAAATACTGTTAGTAGTGCTAAAGTTTAAGCATATTAATACACATTAATATAATGGAACTGTATTTGTCACAAAGGAGGATAAAACATGAGCGAATCTTTATTAAGCCCACAGACACAGGATGAACAGCACGTCCCTGCGACGCGTAGTCTGCCGGATCACGAGGCAGAAAAACAGGTGTACATCCTCGAGAATCTTGACAGTGCCAACTGTGCTGCCAAGATGGAGAAAAAAATCAAGGAGCTGCCTGGTGTTTCCTACGCATCAATCACACATACGACCAGACAGCTTCATCTTGTAGCGGACAATCAGGAAGCTCTTCTTCCAAGGATTCAGGATATCTGTACCGATATCGAGTCCGCAGTCAGGGTAGTCCCGAAGGATGATCCCCGGAAGGCATCCACTACAAAGACTTATCTGCTCAAGAATCTGAACAATGCCGGAAATGCTTCCAGAATCGAGCGCCAGATTAATGCGATCGGTGATGTTATGAGCGCCACAGTTTCATTCGCCACAAAACAGCTCAAAGTCACCGGCACAAATCCTGACCGTCTGCTTCCGCAGTACAGGGAGATCTGCTCTGCCATCGACGACAAGATTGAAGTCGTTCCGAAGGACACCGCGCCGAGAAGCGCCGATACTCTTGCGATCGAGGCAGGCAAAACAAGTACAAAAGCCGTGACAGATGATGTCAGAAGCCTTGTTTCCATCATCGGAGGAGCTCTTCTCTTACTGATTGCCGGCATCGTATCTCTGCAGGGACAGGGACTGATGGTTACTCTTCCTATCTACATTATCGCTTACATTCTTCTCGGCGGCAGAGTTGTTCTCACCGCTGCGAGAAATCTTGCAAAGGGTATTGTATTTGACGAGTATTTCCTGATGAGCGTTGCAACGCTCGGCGCATTCGCGATCGGCAAATATCCGGAAGCGGTTGTTGTTATGCTCTTCTACTGCGTAGGTGAATTCTTCGAGGCCAAAGCAGTTGAGAGAAGCCGCCGCCAGATCATGGATACGGCAGATATGCGTCCTGAGGTT
The DNA here is from genome assembly GCA_947626965.1 of uncultured Lachnospiraceae bacterium. GTDB lineage: Bacteria > Bacillota > Clostridia > Lachnospirales > Lachnospiraceae > Choladousia. Next base: position 53,023 of record CANQUH010000001.1, on the reverse strand, counting down.
GTCAATCTTCTGGTGGAAGGCGGTCTGCAGATCATCTCCGCATCAGATGCTCAGGTAGGTGAGATCATCCTTGTTCAGCCGGGCGACAGAATTCCGCTTGACGGCGTTGTTGTCGAAGGCGAAAGCAACATCGATACCGCTCCGATCACTGGCGAGCCGATTCCGGTTAACGTCAAATCCGGAGACGAGGTAATTTCCGGCTGCGTCAACACGACCGGACAGCTCAAGGTTCGTGTTGAGAAGACTCTGGAAGAGTCCATGGTTTCCAGAATCCTTGATTCCGTCGAGAGCGCTGCTGCAAGCAAGCCGGCGATCGACCGTTTCATCACACGCTTTACAAAGATTTACACACCGTGCGTAGTAGCGCTTGCAATTTTGACTGCAATCCTTCCGTCTCTGTTCACAGGCAACTGGGGACACTGGGTATACACCGCACTGACATTCCTCGTAATCAGCTGCCCGTGCGCACTGGTTCTGTGCGTACCGCTTACCTTCTATTCAGGCATCGGCGCTGGTTCCAAGCTCGGCATTCTCTTCAAGGGCGGCCTTGCAATGGAGCGTATGTCAGGTGTTAAGGCAGTTATCATGGACAAGACCGGTACTGTCACAGAAGGCAACTTTGTTGTACAGGATATCATCCCGGCAGGCGAAATGACAGCCAAGAAGCTGCTCGGCATCGCTGCTGAGTGCGAGCTGATCTCCACTCATCCGATCGCAACAAGCATCGTGAACGCCGCACATAACATGAAACTGGAACTGAAGAGACCGGAAAACGCAGAGGAAATCGCAGGCTATGGTATCCGCGTAGACTCTCCGGACGGACTGCTTCTTGTTGGAAATGCAAAACTGATGAACCGTTACAGAGTTGACCTCTCCGATTATGAGCACAGCACCTATGGTACTGAGGTACTGGTTGCATGCGGAGGAACATTCCTTGGTCATATCGTGATCTCTGATACGATCAAATCAGATGCACGTTTCTCAGTCTCCAGCCTCAAGGAGATGGGAATTACAACGGCAATGCTGACCGGCGACTCTCTGGAGAGCGCAGAAGCTGTTGCTGCTGAGACAGGTATCGATGAAGTGCGTGCAAGACTTATGCCGCAGGATAAACTTACCGAGCTGATCAATATCCGCAGATCTTATGATTCCGTTATGTACGTAGGCGACGGTATCAACGATGCTCCTGTCCTTGCCGCTGCTGATGTAGGAGCTGCAATGGGTAATGGCGCAGATGCGGCAATTGAGGTAGCTGACGCTGTATTTATGAATTCGAACATGGAATCTATTCCGGTCGCACTCAAGATCGCGAAGATGACCAGCCGTATCGCATGGCAGAACATTATTCTTGCTCTTGGCGTTAAGGTTCTCATCCTTCTGCTTGGTCTTGGCGGTATCGCATCCATGTGGATCGCTGTATTCGCGGACACTGCTGTCGCAGTTCTGTGCGTACTGAATTCCGTCCGGATTCTTCAGAAAAAATAAGATTCGCAGATTTATCATCTGGACAGATAAGGAGCTGCCTTAAGCAGCTCCTTATTTGTTGCCGTCTATGCGCAGGCCCAGGCAGGGAAACCAGCTGCTGACCGGCATCTACATCACAAATTCAATCTGAATCCTTCCGTTATGCGTTTTCGCTTTCAGGTTCTTCTGACGGCCCGCTGTATAGCTGCTGTCAAGATTGCAGAACCCGTTGATCGTACTGCAGTCAATATTATAATCCTCAATATTCCCTATGAGAGTTCCACTGATCAGACCGTTGCAGGTCTGAAGAACATAATTATCGCTGATCAGATTTTTCCCGCTCAATGTGCCGTTCTGCGTCTCCAGGAAGATCTGTTCCGGGAATTTACATTCCTTTGCCGTGATGAATCCGTTCCCCGCAACGGCTTCCGCCCTGCTCCCGCTCATGTTGGCAAGCTCAATCCGCGCATTGTTTGAGCGGATATTCAGTCTATCGATCCTGCTGTTTTCAATTTTGATTCGTCCGTTCGTGCTGATCAGTTCCGCCATGGAAAGGTTCATCATTTTGCTCCCCTTGATCGAGGCGTTTGTCGTTTTGATCCAGATATTCCCCGCGAAGGAGGACGGCATTTCCAGAATCAGAACATTAAAATCGAGAAACAGATTCAGCCAGCTCAGGTGAAACGCTCCCTTCATCTTATGTTCAAAAGAAAATACACCGTTTTCTTCACTGCAGGTAACAATATCCTGTCCTTCCTTTGGCTTGAAATAGATGCGTACCGGTCCGCTCTCGACCGTCCGGATCCGAATCCGGATATTCTCCGTCTGCACGCGGATTGAGTGGATCATATCAACGGGGCCGTATTCCTTCTTCTCCTCTTTGCTCTGCCCTTTTGCCGTATACACGACAAGTCCGCCGTACTCTGCGCGGATCTTCTTCGCCACTTCCTCCGGCGTATCAAAACGCTTAAGTATCTCTTCCTCCGCATATCCCTGCTCAAGACCATCATAGATCAGTTCCTGATAAAAATCCTCGATCTGTTCCAGATCCTCCATCGGAAGATCACTCAGAAAAAACCGGAGTTTTTTTAAATATTCTTCCTTTTTCATCCCTGTTCCTCCTCATGTACAGTATTTCTGCCTTCTTCTGCGGCTTTCTCTTCTGTCCCGCCGCGCTCCGGGTTCACCGTTTCCGATCTCTCCGCCGCTTCCATCCTTTCATTTGTTTCTGCTTCGCCTTTTGGCATCGTTGTTTCTGCCTGCCCATCCGCACATTCCTGCTCTCTGTTTTCCCCATCACAAAAGGAATGCTCCGGTTCCTGCCGGTTCTCCTCCTCAATAAACAGATACATCGTGCGGAGTTCCTCCCACTCATCGAGAAAAACATTGATCCGGTTCTGCCCTGTTTCTGTAAGTTCATAATACTTTCTGATACGTCCGTTGTATTCCCTGCGGTACGTCCGCAGACTTCCGTTCTGCTCCAGACGTTTCAGAATCGGATAAAGCGTAGATTCGGAAATGTCAATGCAGCGGCTGATATCCCGGATAATTTTGTAGCCGTACGACGGTCCCTTCTTCAGAACTGCCAGCACGCACACATCCAGGATTCCTTTCTTTCTCTGTGCATCCATAATCATTCTCCTCCTGTACTAAACAATTTATCAGATTATGCTGTGTTTTACATGCTATTCATAATATAGTATATATAGCATGGTATGTCAAGTATAAATCAGTAAAAATTTCCTGTGACAAAAAAGGAGAGGCCTTAGCCTCTCCTGACACCTGCTTTCGCAAAAATTATTTTTTCTCACTGGCTCCATGCCGCCATCTCCGGACGATTATCGTAATCATACACCTGGCTGACATCAAACAGCGGTGCCAGTATATCCGGATTCGATGACATGCGGTATCCGTCAATATTCATGCGGCCGGTCCGCAGATACGTATCGCCAAACTGCACCCATGACAGAGAAGAACCATCCACATTACAGAAATAATCAAACCCGACACTCTTCAGATAGTTAAATTTCTCATTATCCGAAGAATAACCGGTCCAGTCCCCGATGTCCGACCCGAACGCGAATATGATCATATCCGTATTTCCGACAATCGGAGCAACGTAATCCAGCCACTTCTGCGTATCCGTCTGAAGTTTGTCAAGAGATACATCCGAAACGGAAATATGTCCCCATGTATGGCTGGCAAATTCCCAGCCGTTCGCTTTCATTGCATCAGCTACCTTAGTCGCGGCCGCCACATCCGCGTCAAAATCAAACTCCGGATGTTCCTCCAGCCATTTTGCCTGGTCTGCCTGCAGAGACAGTTTGTCTCTGTAGTCTCCGTCCGTATGGTATCCGAGCACTCCGTTGTATCCTGTCAGTACAACAATGCCCTTCCGCCCCCGGTAGGAGAAATCCGGATGCTCTTTTATAAAGGTATCCAGCACCGGAACCATATCATAATCACCAACCGTCGTATTTCCCGCCGTGTCAGTGTATTCATTCTTTACTTCGCCATTCTCGTCGACAATCAGCCGGTCCGCAAAACCGTCATTCGCATAGGAGTGATAGTAGCTCACGTCATCCTGTGAAAATATAACCGGCTTCTTCCCTTCCGGCAGATAAATACTCTTTCTCTGCATTTTGCCGTTTTCATCGATCTCGCCCATGTCATGCAGGCTGACCAGAACGTATCCGTTGTCATACATCGACTGAATGATCTTTTTGAATTCCTCCAGAGTCACCATGTTCAGGTTATATCCCTGCTGATTGTCCTGACCGTCGAACGCGCGCGACGGGTCCACAATCAGAGAATGAACAAATACATGGGAGACCGTATCAGGAGAAATCTCCACACAGGCCGCCTTTGCCGTCTCATATTCTGTCACTTTTTCCTGCATTGAAGGATCAGAGCTGTATGTTTCCTGCGATTTCAGCAGGTTTATTGCCCCGTCATAATCATACTGCGCCGCCATCCGGTCCGCTTCTGCCGTCACACTCCCGGCAGCCGGCAAGGCAGGCGCCTCTGTAACTTTCTCCGTCGCTTTTTCTTCTTTCTGCACAGAAGGCTCGTCAGCCTGAGCATTTCCATCGGAATCCGCCTTGTCATCCGTGTTCTGCCCGGCATCTTCTTTTGTCACGGCAGCTTTTTCATTCGGCTGCCCGGACCCGGATTCTCCCGAAGAAAACAGACTGATTTTCTCTCCCCGGTTATGGACAATCATATAACTTAACGTTCCGCATCCGGCAAACAGCAGAAGAATCAGCAACCCGATCAGAAAATGTATCCTGCGCATTTCACGCTTCCGCCTCTGCATTCTGGCTCTTCTTGCAAGCTCTCTCTCGTCCGGCTGAGGCGGATCAGACATAAATTCTTCTTCAGTTCCTTCCTGTCCCTCCTGCGGCGCTCCATATTCCTCATAAGGAGGGAAGGTATCGTCCCGGCCCGGCCGGTCTTTCTCGTCTGTCATCTGAGACTTCAGCGTTTCCCCTCTGTTCTTCGGTTTCCGCCCGCGGTCCTTTTTGTCCTCCGGCACAGACCCCGGCATTTCTGAAACATATTCCGAATTCAGAACCCCGGCATTTTTCTGGTCTTCCTCCCGCACATCGTCCGGCAGCTCTCCCTCCCCATTTGCGGAAATTTCTTCCGTGGAGTCACTGCGAATCGTGTCAACCATTTCCGGATATTTTTTTCCCTTTTTTCCTTTTAAAAATTTCATCTTTTGCTCCCCCCTGCCATAACAAACACATAAAGCCTTTTCGGATTTCCTGCCTGTTTCGTAAACCTCAACAACAGCAGCGTACAGGACTAATTTAACACATTTTTTTAACAAATAAAGAGAGATTGCAAAGAGTTAATTGAAAATTAATAAAATTTTCCGTTTCCCCGATTACTCCCCATCCCCCTTCATCACAAGCATCACCGTTCGGATCAGGATTTTAATGTCGAGACTAAGACTCCACTCCTCGATATATCTGGTATCCAAACGGACTACTTCCTCAAAATCCTTAATCCGGTTTCTGCCGCTCACCTGCCACAGCCCCGTCATACCCGGGCGGATCGAGATCCGAACCAGGTGATTCATGTCATACTGCTCATACTCTTCCACAGTCGGCGGCCTTGTTCCGATCAGGCTCATGTCGCCCTTGAGAACATTCCAGAACTGAGGAAATTCATCAAGCGATGTCTTTCTGATAAATTCTCCCACTCCGGGAATAATGCGGGGATCCTTCTCAATCTTGAACATCAGGCCGTTCATCTCATTCTGCCTCATCAGATCCTTTTTCATTTCCTCCGCATTCATATACATGGAGCGGAATTTATACATCCGGAATTTCCTTCCGTTTTTTCCAATCCTCTCCTGAACAAACAGAACCGGACCGGGACTTTTCCATTTAATTGCGGCCGCGACAAACGGAAACATGAGCATCGTCAGAAAAAGACCGGCCAGAGCACCTGCAATATCCATGCATCTTTTAAGAAAAAGATCCCGGTAGGCCGCTACCTTAATGCTGCTTGTCAGCACCATAAAACCCGCGAACTCATCTACCACCTTATTCCCGGCATTCTTATTGATCCCCATCAGATTCTGATGAACGGTAATTCCCATCCGGATGCAGGACTGCATGATTTCTTCCGTCACCTGGAAATCATCTGAGACATTGACAAACAGTTCATCGACAACATTTTCCTTGATGTAATCGGCAAAGTTATAGCGGTCTGCCACTACCGGAACCCCTTCGATTTCCGTCCATCCGTTTGGATTCATATCCACAAGTATGACGCCTGTAATCCCGTAATCACGGTATTTCCTCTCCAGGAGACCGCAAATGGTTTCATGGGCAGTATCGGAGGACACGACCGCCAGGACAGATACCAGACGGCTGCTCTGCATCATCCGCTTCCGAATCCATGTTTTCAGAGAAATCCGCAGCAAATACATGAGAAGGATTCCGATCCCCCACGTCCAGAACAGCGTAAGACGGGAATATATCTCCGACCTCTGAACGGCAAAAAGGTATAGCAGCACCCCGACCATGACAAACGAAAAATGAGCGGAAGCTGCCCCCAGCTCCTTTAGATACCCTCTCCGTATCACATCCCTGTAGCTGTTCCTGAAAAATACAAGAAAGATATCGATCACGACCATCAAAAGGCCAATCCGTGTATATTCAGACCGGGCGTAAGAACTGTCAAACCCATGTCTGAGACCATACGCCGCCATCAGTGAAATACAGATGCTGAAGATATCCAGAAGCATAAAATCCAGATGCTTCAGCCATCTGCCTTTTTTCCTGCTGTACATGCCCTCCAGCCTCCTTTTCTGCCCTTTGCATGGCTGCATTCATTCCCGAACAGCCTACAGACGCGTCAGAATAAAACTGCAGCATCCCTTCACCTGAATTGTTTTTTTGCCCGCATGCACAAAAAAGCTGTCCGCCGCACGAAATTTCATATTCCTGTCGCCAACCTGGATTTCTCCGTTCCCCTCCAGGATCACAATGGAAGAAAACGAAGCCTCATCCGCTGCGATCTGTGCAGACTTCTCCACATCATAGCGGACGCTTGTAAAATATTTGCACTCACACAGCTTCTGCAGCTGGTATCCTTCCTGTTTCAGAAGAGGATACTGCTCTGATCCCCGGGGTCTGCCGGTTCCGGCGGCCTCTGTTCCTGCTTTTTCAGAGCTCGTCCCATCCGAAGCAGTTTCTGCGCTTTTTCCGATGGACGGATTCCTTTCTGCAGCGGTTTTTATATCCCTGCCGGCAGCGGGTTCTCCGTCTGCGGCCGTTTCGGCCGTTTCATGGACAGCCGACCTGTCCGCAACGGCGACTGCTCTGTCCAGCTGGAGTCTGCGCAGATTGCCGAATTTATCTTTCCTGCCGTAATCATAAAGCCGATAGGTACAGTTGGAATTCTGCTGAACCTCGCACAGCAGAATCCCGCCGCCGATCGCGTGGATCGTCCCGGCCTCCACAAAAAAGGTATCGCCCTTCTTCACCTTCACCTCATTTAATATCTCCGTTATGGAATGATCGAGCGCTCTCTTTTTCAGTTCTTCCGGAGACACTTCTTTTTTCAGTCCAAAGTAGATTGCCGCTCCCGGATCGCAGTCCATGATATACCACATCTCATTTTTTCCATACTCATTTTCCTGCGAAAGAGCATAGCTGTCATCCGGATGCACCTGAACGGAAAGCTGTTTCTTCGCGTCGATAAATTTGATCAGAAGAGGAAATTTTTCAAATGCCTGGCACTTCCAGCCCAGGGCGTCTTCCCCGATCATCTCAAGATACTCACGGAAAAACATTCCTTTATGCTTCCCGGAAGCGACCCGGCACTGCCCGTCCTCATGCGCCGAAAGTTCCCAGCTCTCCGCTATAGTGTCATAGTCACATTTTTTCCCGTAAATATCCCTGAGCTTTGTCCCTCCCCAGAGGTAATCCTTAAACACAGGCTCGCACCGGATAAATTCCTCACAGATATTCGTCCCCGGCTCGGCCTCTATGACGCCTTCCTTATCCTCTTCCGTAATCTGAGGGCCAAACGACACCTCCACGATAATCAGATCATCATCCGCCCGGTTGGACAACCTGTGATTGACGCCGACCGGCACTTCAATGCTGCTGTACAGCGGCAGTTCCCGCTCTTCGCCGTCCAGCGTCACGGTAGCCGTCCCCTGAACTACGGACCACTGCTCGCTCCGGAGCGCATGCCGGTGCGTTGTGAGCGATTTCCCGGGATAAACGCGCACTCTTTTTACTTTGTAATTTGAAGTGTAACTCAGAATTTCGTAAACACCCCAGGGGCGATACACCATTCCGGATTTTTCAAAATACATGCCATACTCCGGATGATGCTGCATGATCTGCTTGATAGCTGTTCCCCCCGTCTGCCCGGTAATATAGCAGGCATCCTCCGTGTTTACAATCGTGACGTCACGTATATCGTTAGCAACGACAAGCTGCCGCTCCGACTGGTTCAGAACCGTGACATTCTCACAGTTCTCACTTATGACGTTATGGCCTTCCTCGCGCTTCATATAATCCGTCAGTATTTCCAGATTTCCGATGTCCCTCCAGTAAAAAGAAGCTTTCACCACAGAAACACAGTCAGAGTGCTCAAACACGGCCTTTTCCACTGAGATGGCAGGTATTGTCTCCATCAGTTCCCGGTCCAGACGGACCACGCTCCCGTCCATTCTGACCTTTCTGCGCGCCGCCAGACACGCCTGATGCACGGCAGGAGCATATTTTCTCAGCTCATTCAGAAAATCACCCGCGCGGAACAGAAAATTGCCGCTGTTCCAGAAATATCCACCATGCTCAAAATATCTCTGCGCGGTTTCAGGATCCGGTTTCTCCCTGAATTCAAGCACACGCTCCTTCTCATGGAGAATGTAGCCGTATCCGGTGTGCGGGGATTTCACTTCCATGCCGAAGGTGACAAGTTTCCCCTCCTTCGCCAGCGCACGTCCGCGCATGATCGTTTCCTTATACTCGGAACCCTCGATGATCTGATCCGCCGAGACGACAAAAACCAGCTCGGAAGGATTCAGATACATGCAGGTCAGCGCAATCGCCGGAGCCGTTTTCCGGCCCTCCTCCTCGAGAATGCAGCGGTATTTCAGCTCCTGAAATGCCTGCATCTGACCTTCCACAATGAAGTGACAGGAAGCGTTCGTCGTGATCAGAAACTCATCGCAGAAAGGAATATTTCTTGCGACTGTCTCCTGCAGCAGAGAACGGTTCTTTTTGATCTGCATAAACTGTTTCGGATATTCTTCCCTTGAGAGAGGCCACAGGCTGTTTCCCTTGCCCCCCGCCAGTATCAGGCATTTCATCGGCACATGACTCCTTTATAAAACTTTTTCTCCTTTATCCGATCTGCGCGAACGCAAGAAGCGCCTTTTTCAGTTTTTCCAGCTTCTCCTGGGAATCTTCCAGACTGCTGCCTTTCACGCCCATGTAAAACTTGATTTTGGGTTCCGTCCCGGACGGCCTCGCGCAACACCAGGAATTGTTCTCCAGCTTGAAATACAGCACGTTCGACTTCGGAAGTCCCGCCGCAGTTATTTCTCCTGTCTGCAGATTCTTCACCGTGCCCGCGTCATAGTCACGGAATTCCAGTACTTTCAGTCCCCCGAGCTCATCCGGCTGCTTCGCGCGCATATCCGCCATCATCTGCTGAATTTTCTCTCCCCCGTCGATTCCCTTCAACGTGACGGATTCCAGGCCCTCGCGGAAATATCCGTACTTCTCGTACAGGCAGATCATCTGATCCCAGAGCGTCCGGCCCTGGCTCTTACACCACGCGGCCGCCTCGCACAACGCCATCACAGCGACAACAGCATCCTTGTCCCTTGCGTGCGTGCCGACCAGACAGCCGTAGCTTTCCTCCATGCCAAACAGATACTCATATGTGTGCTGCTGCTCAAAGAATTTGATCTGCTCGCCAATATACTTGAATCCGGTCAGCACCTCGATCAGCTTCACCTTGTAATCCTGCGCGACCACATCCGCCATGTCCGTGGTCACAATCGTCTTGACAAGAGCACCGTTTGCCGGAAGCGTACCGTTCTCCTTCTTCCGCGCGAGAATATACTCCGCGATCACCATCCCGGACATATTTCCGGTAAACGGCATGTATCTGCCTGTCGCACTGTCCTTCGCGTACACGCCGAGACGGTCTGCATCCGGATCCGTGGCAAGCACAATGTCCGCGTCAACCTCCCCGGCCAGCGCCAGAGCCAGAGCGAATGCTTTCGGATCCTCCGGATTCGGGTAGGAAACGGTCGGAAAATCACCGTCCGGCTTCTCCTGCTGCGGGACGACATAAACTTTCCGGAATCCGAGTTCCTTTAACACGCGTCGGACCGGCAGATTGCCTGTCCCGTGAAGCGGCGTGTACACGATTGTGATATCATCCGCAGTTTTCTCAATGATCTCCGGATGAATGATTAGTTTTTTCAGCTCCGCAATATATCTGTCGTCAACCTCACTGCCGATCACCTGATACAGTCCGGCCGACACAGCGTCTTCTTTTCTCATTGTCTTTACGGAAGCGTAATCCGTCACCAGATTTACCTCCGCAATGATTTCCCTGTCTTTCGGATAAGTGATCTGCGCACCGTCTTCCCAGTACACTTTATATCCGTTGTATTCCGGCGGGTTATGGCTCGCGGTAATCACGATTCCGGCGATGCAGCCAAGCGTCCGCAATGCAAAAGACAGCTCCGGCGTCGGGCGGAGCGATTCAAAAATATAAGCCCTGATCCCGTTTGCCGCCATGCACAAAGCCGCCTCATCGGCAAACTCCGGCGACATATGGCGCGAATCAAACGCGATCGCCACGCCTCTTTCCTGACCGCCTTCCTTCAAAATAAAATTGGCAAGCCCCTGTGTGGCTTTCCTGACCGTATAGATGTTCATGCGGTTCGTCCCCGCTCCGATCACGCCGCGCAGTCCGCCTGTACCGAACGACAGATCCCTGTAAAAACGGTCCTCAATCTCCGCTTCATCTGCGGCGATGCTCTTTAATTCATTTTTTGTTTCCTCATCAAAATATTCATCCGTACACCAGTACCTGTATCTCTCCCGGTAATCCATATTACTCTCCATTCCTCCGCTTTTTGGCCAACGGCTCAAACAGTGATGAAAATCTGCTTTTCACACTAACTTTCCCTTACTTTCCCGCGCCAGTAATCCAGCGTCTCCCGCAGTGTCTGCTCCAGCGGAATCTCCCTGCTCCAGCCGGTGCAGCTTCTCAGTTTCGATATATCCGCCTCAATGACCGGAACATCCACAGGACGCAGCTTTTCCGGATCAACCTCCACAGTGATCTCTGCATCTGCCAGAGAAAGAATCTGAACCAAAATCTCCCGGATCTCAACTGCTTTTCCGCTCCCGACATTGTAAGTCTCGCCCGGCACACCATGTTCCATCAGAAGACTGTAGGCGCGCACCACGTCGCGCACATCTGTAAAATCCCGTTTCGCGCTGAGATTGCCGACACGGATGACCGGCTCCCTCTTCCCTGCCTCGATCTCCGCCGCCTGTCTGCAAAAATCAGCCACGACAAATACCGGCGTCTGCGTCGGTCCGATATGATTGAACGCGCGGACAGACATGATATTCATTCCGTAGGCGTCCACATAAATCTTTCCGATCAGGTTCTGGCATACTTTGGTTGCCGCGTAGATATTGCCCGGCCGCACCATGTTCTGTTCGGAGACCGGAATCTCGCCCGGAAGAACGTGTCCGTATTCCTCCCCCGATCCGATCAGAAGAATCCGCGGTCTGTAGCAGGCCTGCGGCGGAGAGCCAGTCATCTCCTCTCCTTCCGCGCTGTCACGTAGATCAAGCATACGCACGGCATCCAGCACGTTTACGCTTCCCTTAACATTCACATCGATCGTAAGCCCCGGATTCTTCCAGGACAGGTAGACCGAGCTCTGAGCCGCCAGATGAAAGATACAGTCAGGCCGCACCTGCTCCAGCAGTCTCTCAACCGCAGTTCTGTCCAGAATATCCAGATCCAGCACTTCAAAGCCTTCCCCCGGAATCGTCTCGTGCGGCATTTTTGTGACCGCGACCTGATATCCGTCCTTCTGAAGCTGACGGATCAGATAGCCTCCGACAAAACCTGCTCCGCCGATAATTAAAGCTTTCTTCATATTCCTTCCTTTCCTGTTCAAACCGTTAAAGTCCGGCAGGGCTGCCGCAAAGGCGGTCCCTGACGGATCCGCCCGCACAGCAGCCCTGCCAACTCTCTCATTATAAAGAATTCATTCTGATTTCTCTGGCGACAAGCTCCATGTCATTCTTTACCATACGCTCTACCAGCTCGGAAAACGGAATCTCTCTCACCCATCCCAGCTTCTTTTCTGCCTTGGAGGGATCCCCAAGCAGCACGTCAACTTCTGCCGGACGGAAATAATTCTTATTGACTCTGACGACTACTTTCCCGGTTTCCTTATCGGTACCGGTCTCATCAACGCCTTCTCCCGACCATGCAATGCGGATGCCGACATGTCCGAAAGCTGTCTCGACAAACTCACGCACCGTCCTCGTCTCGTTCGTGGCAACCACATAATCGTCCGGTTCGTCCTGCTGCAGCATCAGCCACATGGCCCTGACATAATCCTTTGAATGTCCCCAGTCCCGCTTTGAATCCAGATTCCCCAGTTCAACACAGTCCTGGACTCCCTGACGGATCCTCGCGACAGCATCGGTAATCTTTCTCGTAACAAATTCCTTTCCGCGGCGTTCGCTCTCATGATTAAACAAAATACCGCTGCACGCAAACATCCCATAGCTCTCCCGGTAATTCCTGGTGATCCAGTGCCCGTAGAGCTTGGCTACTCCGTAGGGACTTCTCGGATAAAACGGCGTCGTCTCTCTCTGCGGCATCTCCTGCACAAGCCCGAACATCTCCGAGGTCGAGGCCTGATAGAAACGTGCCTCCGGCTTTACCGTCCGGATCGCCTCCAGCATGTTCGTCACGCCGAGCGCGTCAATATTTGCGGTCGCGAGCGGCTGCTCCCAGCTCGTAGCGACAAAAGACTGCGCTGCGAGATTGTACACCTCGTCGGCCTGCGAAATTCTCATCGCGGTGATCAGGGAAACCGGATCCGTCATATCCGCATAGATAAAATGAATCCTGTCCCTGATATGATCCACATTGCCGTAATCCACAACGCTCTTTCTGCGCATAATTCCGTATACTTCATATCCTTTTTCCAGAAGAAGCTCCGCAAGATAGGAGCCATCCTGTCCGGTAATGCCTGTAATCAGTGCTCTTTTCATCGTAGTCTCCTTTAATTTTCATGACTTATTTATCTGCACAATCCTGTAAAGTATAACACCTTTTTCCCTTTTGGGCAACGCATAACCATATGCAAGTTCCCAAAATTCCAGTTAAATATATTCATCCCGGTTGCATATCTTCAGATTCTCAAGCACCTTTTTGATATCCCCGGCGCTGTCCTTCGCGCAGATCAGCGTGGCATCCTCCGTATCCACAATAATCATGTCCTCAAGACCAACTGTCGCGATCAGCTTTCTCCCGCCCTGAATGATACAGTTATGCGTATTGATTGTGATAATATTCCCGTTTACCACATTTCCGGATTCATTGGAGCGCCTGATGCGCTCGACCGCCAGCCAGGAACCCACGTCATCCCATCCGAACGTACCCGGAAGAATATAGATGTTCTGCGCCCTCTCCATAATTCCATAATCGACGGACTGTGACTGCATCGCGCGGAATTCCCGCTCAAGAACAAGTTCTTCCTCACCGGTCCCAATGGCTTCTCCGATTCTCATCAGGCGTTCATACGTATCCGGCAGATGTATCCGGATATTTTTCAGGATGGAAGAAACTTTCCAGGTAAACATGCCGCTGTTCCACAGATATTCTTCCGTCGCAATATACTCCTTCGCGACCTCAATGCACGGCTTCTCCACGAACCGTTCAACCGCGTAGGCCCTGCCTTCCGTCTTGTCCGGGTGAAACTTGATATATCCGTATCCTGTCTCCGGATAATCCGGCGTGATCCCGATCGTCACCAGATTCGCATCCTTTTCGGCGACCTCTTCCGCATCGCGCAGCACATTCAGAAACATATTATTAAATTTGATCAGGTGATCCGACGGAAGCACATACATGATGGCATCCTCATATTTCCGCGCGATATGCACGGCGCCAAGGCCGATGCAGGGGGCCGTATTGCGCCCGACCGGTTCACACAGAATATTCTCTTCGGGCAGATCCGGAAGCTGTTCCATGACCAGATTTCGGTAATCCCTGTTCGTCGCAATATAAACATCCCCGATATCCACAAGCGGGCGGATGCGCTCCACTGTAAGCTGGATCATTGTCTTTCCGTCATCCGTCAGCGAAAGAAACTGTTTCGGCAGATTTCTGCGGCTGCGCGGCCAGAAACGTTCGCCGCGGCCGCCTGCCATGATAAGAGCTGTTTTTTTCATAATGTATTATCCTCCCTGCTGTTTGTTGTTTTTCAGATTTTTCTCTGCATGGCAGGTTTCACGCCTGCCATAAAACCAGTCATGAAGATCTGCCTTTCCATTTTTTATAGAAAAGGCAGCCGAATCCAAATCCCAGAATGTCTCCGGTTATATTGATCAGCCGGTATACGACCAGACCCAGCAGAATCAGCTGAAGATCCACATTCTGCGGCACCAGAAATGTCATGACAACTTCCCGGATGCCGATGCCTCCGGGCGCTCCCAGCACAACGAATCCGACGATCCATGCCAGAATAAACGCCCCCATGATTCCATACACATCAAAAACTCCCGGCTGCATCCGCAGCACCAGAACCAGTGTCATCGTATAAAGCCCCGCGTTTATCAGTGTGTACATGACATAGAACAGAAAGCCTTTCAGAAAAACTGTTCCGTTTCTCTTATCTGTCAGAATTTTCAGATATCTCTGGATCAGCTCCCGTTTCTTTTTCCACAGGATCAGAAACACGGCAGACAGCCCCAGAAGCAAAACCGCATAGATGACAAACTGCGCTCTCCCGGCCAGTCTTCCAAATTCGCCCAAAATTTTTACAAAACCCTGGAAATAAAAAAGACAGCCCAGGACGCCCGCAGCCGTCAGCTGCGTCAGAATCTCAAAAAATGTAGCCAGCCCGACGTCGCTGTGCTTCAGATTTTCCCGAACCGCCAGTTCATTTCTCCCTACATACTGAAAAACATTTCCCGGCAGATATTTCAGGAGATTCGCTTTCGTCATGACAAACGCCACCGCCGGATAAGGCAGCCGCACTCCCGTAAGCATGCGGACATAGTTCCCCCATGGCCAGCCGCTCGCAAGAACGAGCAGCCCGTACAGCAGGGCAATGCCTGTCATTCCGGCCAGACTGCGCACACTGGCAAGCACACTGTAATCGATATCCAGTGCGGTCATTTTTCTGATGATCAGAAAAATCGCCAGAACAGTCAGCAGATTGCCTGTCAGTTTCAGTAATTTCTTTTTATCTTTCATCTTTTCCCGCTTCCCTGTCGTAGTCCAGTTTTCTGACGTGGTACTGAATATCCTCCAGTATTTTTCGATTGGCCGCAATAATATCCGCCTGAAGGCCCACAATGAAAGTCATCACCCCCAGAACAATCAGCATGCTGGCCAGTATCAGAGACTGGATATGTCCCACTCCGTCGCCCGCGATAAAAAGAATCAGGAATCTGACGCCGACCGCAGTTCCGATCAGAAACAGGATTGTTCCGATCATGCTGAAAAACTGCAGCGGCTTGTACATCATAAACGCCCTCACGATTGTGAGCACGGACTTTTTCACATAGCCAAACATGCTGTTAAACAGTCTCGAAGGGCGAAGCTCCGCATTCGTGCGGATCGGAACCGACATCATGGGAATCTTTTCCCTCCCCGCCTGCACGATCGTCTCCAGCGTATACGTGTATTCATTTGTCACATTCAGCCGCATCGCCGCCTCCCGGCTGTAAGCGCGGAACCCGCTCGGCGCGTCCGGTATATCGGTCCGGGACGCCTTTCTGACTACCCAGCTTCCAAAATGCTGCAGCTTTTTCTTCAGCGGAGAGAAATGTTCCGTCTGATCGATCGGGCGGGCCCCGATCACAATATCCGCTTTCCCGTCCAGAATCGGCCGCACAAGTTTTTCGATATCCTGGCCGCAGTACTGATTATCCGCGTCCGTATTCACAATGATATCCGCCCCGTTCCGCAGACACGCGTCCAGACCGGCCATGAATCCCCGGGCCAGCCCTTTGTTCTTTTTAAAACTGACCACATGGTGTACGCCCCACTTTCTGGCTACCTCCACTGTGTTGTCCCGACTTCCATCGTTTATAATCAGATATTCAATCTCATCAATTCCCTCTATCCGCTTCGGAAGATCATTTAAGGC
Source organism: uncultured Lachnospiraceae bacterium (assembly GCA_947626965.1). Taxonomy (GTDB): domain Bacteria; phylum Bacillota; class Clostridia; order Lachnospirales; family Lachnospiraceae; genus Choladousia. Next base: position 36,645 of record CANQUH010000001.1, on the reverse strand, counting down.
TATCTCAAGCGTCTCTTCCTCATTGTAGCAGGGGATCTGAATGATCAGCTTCATTACTTCATCCTTTCCCGGATTTTTCTCATCCGACTGTAATTTTATAGTCCAGTGCCAGACAAAACTTTTAATCTCTCTGGAGAATATCTTTTACAGCATCAGTCTCCTTCTTCATAGCAGATATCGTATGAACCCATACGAAAGACCGAACCCTCTGAAGCCGTAATTATAAACTCCAGATTTTCTGTATACTCACTGAGCTCAAATGGTATTGACAAGTAAGTTGTTCCATCCTTCTCATCTTTAATCATGAATTTTCTAAGCGGTGTCGGATTAAGAACAGGTTCCTTTTGATTGACTCCAATTCTGCATTTGCCCAACGATTTCTTCCTCGAAGAAATGACCTCAAAAGGAATGCGCAGTCGATATTTCCCCTCAGGCATGGAAATATATGGTCCATACGTTACTATTCCCTTATCTCCAGAGGATATTATGCAGCCATCCTCTTTTGTACCGTTTTTTACTCCAACTTTCCTGTCATTAACGCTTACCATTCCATAGAGATTCTGAATCTCTTCTATATTCCTGCAGTCATATCCCTGTAATATTAAATCTTCTTTAAGTTTTTCTCCAACGATTACACAAGCATAAATTCCATTATTTACATACGGATCTTTTATATAACTGCATTCGCTTTTATTCAAACTTATATCACGCAAATTTCCATCAGGGATAATCATAAAATAATCATTTTCATCTGGAAGCTGACTGCATATTCTTCCCTCAACAACTTCTGTTCTCAGGCGCTGCATATAGCTATGCTGCATATCTGAATAATATTTAGCTATATATACCGGATACTGCAGGTTATCATTCATGATTTTTACCAGCTGATTTTGAAAATGATACATCATCTGGTTAGGCAATATATCAATTTGATATCCATTCTCCGCTCCGGTTAAAAATAACATCAAAGGAAGAAAATAAATAATTTTCCCTTTAACAATATGTCTTCCTTTTCTTATAATATCAAAAAACATCAGAGTCAAAAATAAAAGTAAAACAATTACCGATAATTTTATAAAATTAAAATTTCTAAACAAATATAAGCCTGGAACACACGGTCTAACCAAAAAGAAATCTTTTATGTTCTTAATCCACCGATAACCTATAACCACACACACAATATAACCGGTACATCCTAAAACCATTTCCATCATTCTCTGCTTTTTTTCATTTTCATTCTCCTGTAATAAAAATAACAAGCCAAGCATGATTAATATACCGCATACCATATCCGTATACCGGCCATAAAAATGTACGTCCAGTCTTGTCGGAACTGTATAATCCATATATTCGGGTATCATGGCTATAGTTGTAACTGCCAGGGTTCCCAGGATCGAAAGAACCAAAAATATGCAGAACAAATTCATCTCGTCAGTTTTTTCCCTGATCCACCTGTATCCTTTTTTTACAATCAGGACCATTCCCAAATATGCCAGCATAAAGGTAGAAGTCAAAACATACCAGACCTTGCCGCATAAAGATTTTATAAGAATTTTTACTCCTCCCCAGGAAGTAAGCAAAGAAAATCTGGTTTTCATGGACGCTGCATCATTGCCTCCGAAGCCTCCTTCACCTCCCCAGGCCATTTCTGTCAATTGAATCTTCATAAAATAATTTATCAAACAAAACAGCATAATTGTCAGAAAAATAATCCCAACCTTTTTCCAGCTTATTTTTTTTCTGACAAACATATATCCTACAGTCATCACAAAAGCAATCAGCACTGCAAGTGTTCTGTTATGAATCATATACAGATAAAAGACAACTCCCGTCATGCAAATACAGTTTTTGTTGTCCGGATTCCTGAAAAATTTTATGCCAAACCATAAAACAAATAAAAACCATGTATATAAAAAAGTTTCAGACCAGGCGATATTCGACTGAAACAAATAAGCCGAATAGTTAACGCCCACAAATGATATCAGCATCCTGATTTTGTCACCGCAGTTTTTATCTATATTCCCCAAAACAGCAGTTCCAAGCCAAAAACTTATTACACCACATAATGCATTTATAAAAATGGCCATTCGATAAAGTATCCCCATATCATGGGTAATCCAGAATAATGGAGTTAAAATCAGGCTGTACCCATACGAGTACCAAAGAGTCTGCGTTTTCATCCAGGAAAGCCCTGACAGATTGGCCGCATGACTCCAGTACCCCATTTCATCCTCCCATATATAGGGAGCCTGGAGATCTGTTATATGCCATAATCTGATGAATAAAATCAAACCAGATAAAACCAGCCCCAAAACAATCGCTGATTTGTCAATCTGTCTTTTATTCTGAATTGTTATATTCTCCTCCAGCACAATACACTCCTTTTCGCTTTTATCATTAATCTTCAAACCAGTAAAACACAGAGGTATCCTCTCTCCATCCCACTGCTTCCTGCAGAACTGCAAAGCGGATGCCCCCGCCGGACTTCAAATGCTCCTCCAGTCCGTCAAGCTGTACCGGTATCTCAATCTCTTCCCGCTCTCCGATGACATTTTTAATATCCAGCCGAAGATAATCCTGATTTACCATCTCTCCGTCCGCGTCCACCAAACTGACGCCAACCCGGACGGGATATTTTCCCTTCGATGCCTTCTCAATCTTCGCTTTTTTATTCCTGACAGTCACAGTCCCCTGCACACTTCCGTCATTATAATGAACGTCAGCCTCAAGCGCAAGCTCCATTTGCGTCACCAGAGGGCTGTCCGCCGACAGAGGAAGATACCAGGAACGGGGAGCGAGCAGCAGCCTGCCGGACAGAAAATACAGGACAGACAGAAGGATCCCCGCCCTTTTTAATTTCCGGAGACAGTTTTCCTGGGCAGTTTTCTGGTTCTCTTCCATGGAATTGACCGCCTGGTCGACAGCAAGACAGAGATTTTCGTACCATTTTCCTGATTCAATCAGCCTGTCTGTCAGTTTCATTCTTGTCAGCTCGATCACCGTTCCTCCAAGCCAGACAATAAGAATCACAAGGATTGTATACGCCTCAGTCCTGATGCCCTGACCCGCATATTTTTTTGACAGAAAAATATTCTCCCACATGTAGCTGTAAAAGCAGGGGACCTGATGTATGCAGTAGACTCCAAGACTGGCGCCCGCGAGCGTATTAATCAGCCTGGATCTGCGTATCTTCAGATCTTTAAACAGAAAAAACAGGGAATATGCCAGAAGGAGGTTTGGTAAAGTCTGAATGTTTCCCCTGTAAAACTCAGTATACTGGCCCAGTTCACTGAACAGAGTGAGATTCAGATATCCATAATATGACGTCAGCGCCCGCACAGAACACAGCAGTCCCTCCACGATCAGAAAAACGGCGAGACTCTTTTTTCTTCCAAATGAGACTGCATTTTTTTTAAAGTATCCGGTCAGAAGATAGAGAAAGAGAAAAACCCACATATCACTCTTAAACATTTCTCCGCGCCTGCGGGTAATCGTACTGTACAGTACAATAAAAACAAACGGAAAGAAAAGCGCAGTCTCCATACTGGTCTTTTTCAGCCTTCTGAGCAGTATATTCAAAAACGGAGACATCGCGAGCAGGACGATATAATAACCGGCGAACCACAGAGGACTCTCTTCCACAGGAAATAACGTACCATATAAGTTCTCTTTGCTCACCCCGGCATGAAAAACATATTTTGCAGCCAGTGTTACTGGAACTGCATACATGACCACCGTGATCCACGTATGAAAGATTCTTCTTGCTTTAAAAGGCCGGTCGACCAGAAACCATGCGCTGATGATCACAAATACACTGCATGACACACGGCCCAGGCTGAAAAGAACAGAATAAAAGAAACTCTCCTGCAGACTGGCAAACGACAGAACACCGCTCTGGTTCGTAAAATGATCTGCTATAATTGCAATTATGCAGAAAATCCTCAAAAGCTCCAGATTTGAATTCCTGTCCGACCGCCCTGCCGTTTTACTGCCCATGATTTTCTTCCGCCTGTACACTGTCTATAATCCGCTCGAACCTCGGGATGATCTTCTCCCAGGTGTAATCCCGCTCGATATACTCCATGCCGTTTTTCCCCATCTTCTCCGCTTCCGGTCTGTGGGACAGCAGATAATTCAGTTCTCCCTCAAACTCAAAGTACGTGTTGTAATAAAAACCTGCATTGCTGCGGACGCAGTGCCCTTTGAGCACTTCACATTTCCCGTTGACAATCACCGGCACGCCGAGCGTCATCGCCTCAAGGACAGAGATCGAGAGGCTCTCAAATGAGGACGGGAGGATCAGCGCTTTCGCCCCCTGGATCCCGTCAAACTTTTCCTGCTCACTGACAAAACCAAGGCTGATGATATCCTCGTGCTGCGGAATACCCATCGCCGCTTTTCCCATCAAAACCAGCTTCAGGTCATTCGGATTTCTCTTTTTATACTCAAGAAAATACTGAAACAGCACCGCACAGCCCTTAGCCTCCTCAATCCGGCCCACATAAGTGATGTAATTCTTCACTTTGCGCGCTTCAAGGAAACGTTCCGCGCTGACATCGGCAGGAACATCGATGCTCACCGCCATCACATCATTTCTGATCTGCTGATTGCGGAATTTCTTCTGAACAAAAGCCCTCTCCTCCTCCGTCAGGAAAATAATGGCCTTCGGCGCATTGAAAACTTTTTTATAGTAGTCAAAATAGATACAAGGCTCGTCATGGGCCGTCGGAATCAGCACTGCTTTCTGCGGAACTTCCAGTATGCCCACGCAGGTCGTATAGTACAGATAAGTCACAAAAACAAAAACATCGTATTCATCCTGGTGATCCCGGATATATCTGATCAGATCCGGACAGACCGGCCCCTGCGCATGGATCCAGGCAAGTTCATCCTCTTCCTTATGCCTCCGGGTGGCCATCATTCTGGCGTTCAGCGGGCCAAAACGTTCCATATTCCGCTCCTCCGTCACAGGAAATCTGCGGACTTTGATCCCGTTGATCTCTTCCTCATCACATTTGTAGTAATTCGCCCAGGTGACATGGTCCACGGCCTTCGTTGTGAGGATCTCAATCTCATAAGTTCCCCGCAGATGTTCTGCCATCAGACGCGTATAATACTCCGAACCGCCGTTTACTTCCAGCCCGTATCTTTGATTGATAAAAGCAATTTTTTTCATAAAGCCGCCCTTCACCCTTTTCTAATTTGACATCCGGAACCCCTGTTTTTTCTTTTTGATAAACTTCTCCAGATATTCCAGAAATTTTCCGCTCACTTTCTGAGTATCAAAATCGGCCAGTCTCTCCTGCTGCGCACGAATCACATTCTCCCGAAGCTTCCGGTCCGTCACTACCCGGTTGACAAGACCTGCCGCGAGAAGCGTATCTCTCTCTTTCATGCCGAGCCCGCTTCCTCCAAGCGTCTCTGTAACCGCCGCCTCACAGCAGGCGACAATCGGGACATCAAAACTCATCGCCTCCAGCAGAGGAATGCAGAATCCTTCATGCCCGCTCATGCAAAGAAATACATCCGCGAGACTGTAGTACGCAAGAATCGCCTCAAATCTGATGTGACCTGTAAAATACACATCCTCCACACCAAGTTTCTCCACATAATCCTCAAGTCTCCTGTAGTACCGCTCCATCCCGTTCCAGGAGCCTACCAGAAACAGGCGCGACCTCGGATTATAATACTTCTTGTAATAGAAAAATGTCTCGATCACATCCTCCTGTCTTTTATTCGGGGTGATCCGCCCGGTAAACACAATGTTTGTGTATCCGTCATTCCGGTATCTTCCAAGCACTTTCTCGTCAGGTCTTTTTTTATAATCATCGAATGGTATGAGAATCGGCAGGACATCGATGTCACAGCGGTACCCGTTCCGGATCAGATCCTCCTTGTTGAAAGAAGAGTCTGCCAGGCAGTATTCGGCACTTCCCGCCAGATGTCTGATTCCCCTGATCCCCTTCTGCGACAAGGCCTCCGCCCTTTTATCGTACGGCGCAAACCACTTTGGCGGCGTATTGTTGTGGTAAACAATGATCTTCCTGCCTCCGAGCTTTGGCAGCCTGTAATTAAGCTGTGTTCCTGTCGATAAATGATAGAGAATAATATCGTCCTCTCCCATCCCGGGCATTTTACTGAAATACCGGGCAATTCCCGGATCTATGCGGCTGTCAATATTCTCCGCGTAGATCATCGTATCGTACCTGTTTTCTTTTAAAATCCTGTCAATCGCCAGAACATCATTGCCTACGCCGTCTCCGTATGACAAAGTCGGCAGAAGCTGTACCACTCTCATTGCACATCCATCCATTTCCTGATTATTTCGCCCTTCTATTTCCGAACTTCCTGACTCTTCAGCCTGGCAACCTCCGCTTCCAGCGTTTTTACTCTCTCCTGCAGTTCTGCAATCACCTGCTCTGACCCGTTTTCCGTCTCGGCCTTTGCCGCCAGAATATTCAGGGCATTTACCACATTGCTGTTGACCGTGTTCTGCTGTGCCAGAACCGGATAAAACAGAAACCGAACCATCTTCTGGATCATTTTCTTAATGACAGACGCAGCCGGATTGGAGGACTGGAACGGCAGCATAATATCATGCAGATGATTCGCGTTCAGATGATCCAGAATATTCTGCAGATCTTCCTCCATGTGTTCCGGGGAAAACGCCGGGGGCTGCTGTACCGCCGGCATCGGTATATCGCTGAAGCTCAGATCCGTCTCCTTATATCCTTTCTCCCGAATCTCTCTTCGGATCTCCTGAATAATCTCTTCTATATTCACTTCCAGACTGCCGGTCTCCAAATTATCGTTCATCTTATTCACCTTCCCTGCATGCTGTTCTCTGTTTCAAAAAACCTGTCTAAAATTTATATTTCCATTTCTCCTGCAGCGCTTTTCTGTCAATAAAGATTGAATTAATCCCCGTAAACGCATACTCTTCATAGCCCACCGAGCGCATATAGTTGTAAATGTCCATATTCTTCTCGCAGACAGCCAGCTCATTGGAGTACGGGATCATCTCTATTACCAGAAGAAGCGGCCTGTATTTCTCAAAATCAATCGACTGAAGAATCTCCAGATCCTTCCCCTCAATATCGATGGAACAAATCACCAGAGGTCTGTCCGCGAAATATTTCTCCATGATCGAGTTGATCGAGATACTCTCCACCTGCACCCTCTGTTTTATCTGAATCCCCGGATTAATTTTTGTCACCTCCAGGGCTTCCTCCTCATCGACCGTTGAAAGGCCGTCCTCTGTCATGACAATAAACTCAATCGTCTTTCCATCTTCTGTGTCAATGCATCTGTTGATGATCACATCCTCAGAACGTTCCCTGTTAAGCGCAGGAATCAGTTCCGGATTTGCCTCCACCAGAATTCCTCTCGCTCCCTGCGTGTAAAAAAAGTTTGTATTGGATCCTTCCACCGGACGGTTTGCGCCCAGATCCAGATACGTACACTTTTCAAGCGGGATTCCGAGCCTTGAAACAGTGTACGCCAGAATCGCGTCTTCTCCGCTCTGCGCGTTCGTTCTCTTATCCAGAAAATTAAAACGTCTGACAGGAACCCCACTTTCCTGAGCAGCCGCAAAAAGGGCGTTCAGTTCCCTCTGGCACTGAGGAATCATTCTTTCCAGATTATCCAGCCTCTGCTGGTTCTGTCTGATCTTCAGTTTTTCGTTCTCATATTCCGTGGAAAGCTGTGCCTCTATCCGGTCCAGGCGTTCCTGGACCTGCCGTATTCTTTCTCCCTTATGTCCCCTCAGTTTCGTCTTCAGTAATTGTAAATTGCTCCTCATGTCTTCCCCCAGTTAGTCCTCATATTTTCTCTTTTCCATAAGTTTTCCATCCACCGTCCAGAAATTATCCAGCCTGCACACGCCGATGTCTTTCTTGTTCGCCGTAATCCTGAACGGGATAATATTGCGGATGTCGTCGTACCGGATCCCATCCTCCGAGTGAATCGCGACATCCAGCATATAGCGCGCGGGCAGCAGACAGTTGTCCGTCACTGTGACGACAACCCTTCCCTCCATCCGGATGGGAACCAGGCTGTCATGTTCGATCAGCGTATTCGTCCCGTAAGCGTGGACGCCGTCGTCACGGAAAATCCCGATCCCGAAATTTCCCGACAATCCCTGTTCATCGCTTTTGTAATCCATCTGCACAACAAAAGGTTCCCCGCTTTTAAAGACCGTTTTCTCCCGACCGCCGGTATCCATCAGCTTCACATCGGTAAACTGAATCTTTTTATTTCCTATGCGGATCGAAAGAGGGCTGCAGAAAGACGGAAGTTCTTCTCCCTGTCCTTCAGATTTCCCTTTTTTCTCATTATCATCCTTCTGCGCTGAAGCAGACGCCTCCGCTTTTCTCTGTTCCTCCTTCCCCAGGATTTCCAGCCGCTTATTCTCCATTTCCCTCAGATAATGTTCATGAACGTACTTGGGAATCCCTTCATCGCGAATCACACCGTTGTCAATCCAGATCGTGCGCTCGCAGATCTGCTCGATCTGTGGAAGAGCATGCGATACGATCACGATCGTCGTACCCATCGCCTTGATCTCCCTCATCCGGTCAAAACACTTCTCCTGAAAGCTCACATCTCCCACAGCAAGAATTTCATCCACCAGCAGAATATCCGCGTCCACATTGATCGCCACGGAAAAGGCCAGGCGCATGTACATGCCGGACGAATAAGTCCGCACCGGATTGTCGATAAACTCTTCCAGTTCAGAAAATTCAATGATGTCCTCGAGCCGCCGGTCAATCTCCTTCTTTGTCAGGCCGAAAATCGACGCGTTGATGTATATGTTTTCCCGTCCGCTCATATCCGGATGAAACCCGGCTCCAAGCTCGATCAGGCTGGAAACGCGGCCCCGCATCACAATCTGTCCGCTGTCGGGATACATGATTCTGGACAGCAGCTTCAGCGTCGTGCTCTTCCCGCAGCCGTTGTGCCCGATCAGACCGACTGCCTCTCCCCGTTTCACGGAAAAGCTGATGCCCCGAAGGACCTCCCGCCTTTCATACTTCCTCCGGTTCACGAAAAGCAGTTTCTCCTTGATCGTGCTTCCCTTGTCTGGATATATCTTAAATCCCTTTTTCAGGTCTCTGACCTCAATCATGTTCTCCTCATTCATCATGGCTTCCATCACAATTCCTCCGCGAAATGACGTTCCAGTCTCCCGAACAGCATCCAGCCTGCCGCCAGCAAAATAAGGCCGAGCCCTGCTGCGGTCAGAAGCGTGTTCAGACGAGGAATCTGTTTATAATACAAGACATCACGGTACGCGACGATCACAGAAGACATTGGATTTATCCAGAATACGGCCCGAAGTCTTTCCGGTACCATATCAATCGAATACATCACCGGAGTCAGGAACTGCCATGCCATCGCGACAATGAGCAGAATGTGTTCCAGGTCTCTGAGATAAACGGTAACGGAAGAGGAGATAAACGCTATACCCAGCGCAAGAAGGTATTCCACCAGAATGACCGGTATCAAAAACGGGAGCGCGATCAGATTCACTCCCTTTCCCGATACCAGCAAAACAGCAAAAACCACGATCATAGACAGCAGCATATTTACCAGCTGACAGGTGACAAGCGAAATGGGAAGGACCTCTCTGGGAAAATAGATCTTTTTCACCAGTTCCTTCTGCGAAATGATACAGCTTGCTCCCCCGGTCAGGGACGAGCTGAAAAAAATCCACGGAATCAGAGCCACAAACAAAAACAGATAGTAATCCTCGATCCCGGATCTCATAATAACGGAAAATACAACTGTATAGACCCCGAGCTGGAGCAGCGGATTTAAAAAAGTCCACGCAAATCCCAGCACAGAGCCCTTATACCTTCCCCTCAGGTCCCTTTTGATCAGACTGGCAATCATTGTCCGATAATGATATATCTCCTGAATTTTATTCATCTTTTTTCTCCATGATTGTCCCAGCGCAGACGCCGATCACCTCACTGATCCTCTCAAGAATGGCATCCCACTGATAATTCTGCTCGATATAGTTCTTCGCCCTGCGCGGCAGTTCCCTGTCCTCTGCCATCCCGGACAGCTTATCCAGGAGACGGACCGCCTCCTTCTCATCTTCATAATAAATCCCCGCCTGACTGCGTTCGCAATGTCCTCTCAGCACGCCGCATTTCCCATTGACAAAAACCGGCCTGCCAAGCGCCAGCGCCTCCAGCACTACAATCGAAAGACTCTCATACTGCGACGGAAGCCAGAGAGCCCGGGCGCCGCTGATCCCGTTAAACTTGTCCTCCTCTGAGACAAAACCCAGCGGAACGATATCCGGATGGCGCGGGATTTCCATCGCCGCCTTTCCAAAAAGCACCAGCTTCAGATCGGAATCCGGATGCTTCTCCCTGTAATCCTGGAAGATCCGGAACATCTCCCCGCAGCCTTTGTCCGGGTCGATTCTTCCGGCATAGATCAGATATTCCCCGTAAATTCCGTATTTTTTCCGGAAATCGTCCGGATTGACCCGTTCTGGCAGATCCACACCCGCCCCGGCGACGCAGCAGGGCTTTTCAGATACCGGAAACATCGACTCGACAAATTCTTTCTCCTCCGGTGTCAGATAAATCAGCCCTCTGGTCATCTGAAAAATATTCTGGAATATCTCAAAATAAATATAAGGTTCATCATGAGCGGTAGGAATCAGAACGGCACGCTCTGCAGCCCGCGGAATCCCCCGCACGGCAGGATAATACAGATACGTCACAAAAATCACTGCCGCATAATCCTCTGCATGCTGTTCAATATACCGGATCAGACGCGGAGAATACGGTCCCTGGGCATCAATCCACCACTCTTCCGCAAATTTCCTGACATGAGGCAGATAACGCCTCATCCGGTTACACAGCTTCATCCCCGCCGCGCTTCTTGGCTTTTCGACATCAAACCTGCGCACCAGGACCCCGTTGATCTGTTCCTCATCCGCACGGTAATAATTCTCCCAGGTATCATAATCAAGAGCCTTCGTCGTCAGCACTTCCACGTCATATCGTGCCGTCAGGCGCTCGGCAAGCTGTCTCGTATAAGTTTCGGAACCTCCGTTCACCTCAATGCCATACCGCTGATTCACCAGCGCAATGCGCATTCTGCCGCCCTTGTGCGCTCTGTGTCCGCCGGCACCATCCTGCAAAAGACAGTCACTATCCAGCCCGCCGGCACCATCCTGCGAAAGGTGGTTCCGGGAATCTCCCCGCAGGATTTCCAGAAGCCGGTCCCCGGCAAGTTTCTTCACCTTTTCCATCCCGAGAACGTTTCTGCTGTGCGCCTGCGCGCGCTCCGCCATCTGCCTGCAGTATGCTTTATCCTCCGCAAGTCTTTTCATATATTCCGCCGCTTCTTCAATCGAAGGATCCGCCCATCGGTTTCCTTTTTTATAAGGAGGGTAGTCCTTTTCAAGTTCCTTCAAACGGCAGCTTACCATACAGGCACATTCAGAATCCATAAACTCCGTGTTTGCCGACCAGTCGGTCGCGATCACCGGAACGCCGTTCAGCATGGCTTCCGCCAGGACAAGGCCAAACCCCTCCGCACGGTGAAGCGACACAAACACATCGGCATCGGCAACCAGGCTGTTTACCTCGATCCTTTCAAGATTCCTGGTGATCAGATATATATTTTCATACCCGCCGGTACTCTTCTTAATCAGCTCCAGTTCCCTTTCATCCGCGGAATTGACTTTGATCACAAGTCCGACATCCGCCCGGTCAAAAGGAAACGCCTTTCTGAATGCCTGAATCACTCCCTTTGGATTCTTGCGCTCACTGATGCTCTGGCAGTCATACATCATCAGAAACAAAAACCTGTCCTGCGGCAGGCCAAAATATTCCCGCCCATATTTTCCGGTATCCGCCGCGGCCGTGACATGATAGGGAATCGTATACACCGGCTTGTCCGTCTTTTTCCGTATGGCCCTGCTGATAAATTCCGACGGTGTCCAGATCTCATCCAGCAGATTGATATACGGAACCCACTCATCCGGAAAATCCTCCAGCTCCCACAGCCAGTAGGCAATATTGTATCTGCGGTCAAACGAAGTTTTCCCCATCACCGCGTATGCCTCCGCGAAATCCGAGGGATTCACATGCCAGAGATTTACTGAATAGACCAGCTCCCCGCGGATTTTTTCCGCATAGTCTTCTGCTGAGACCCGATTTCTCGTATTCTGCTCATAATTGTAAATAAGATAAGGGATATCCAGCTCCCGGATCACACGTTCCACAAGCCGGAAACTCTGTCCCAGTCCGGTGGCGCCGTCGATCGGTCCGATCAGATTCAGCCCTGCCGGAAAAGCGTCCTTCTCAAAAGGCCTAAGCTCAAGCTGTCTGATCTCTTTTGTGATGCGCCCCAGCAGCAATCGTTTGCTTTTACGCAAAACCGGAGCAGGCACCATTTTCTTTAGTAAGGGTTTCGCTCTGTTTACACAGTTCATCGCTGATTCCAATACTGCCATATTGCTGCCTCCTCCCCGTGTCAGCCTATTATAGCTTAACATTCTGTACATTACAAGGAAATTTTAGCCAGAACTCCGCGCATTTTCTTATCCCGCGGAGAGTGCTTCCAGCGTCTTCAGCAGATCCTCAGCCGCTGTCTCATAGCAGAATTCCCTGCTTCGCTCATACCCGGCCTGTATTTTTTCTGCGATCCGCTCTCTGTCCTCTTCCTCAAATTCCAGCAGCGCCCGCTCCAGATCCTGCGCATCGTTGTTCCTGAAATAGAACGCGGCATCTCCCAGAATTTCCGGCAGAGAGCTGGAATCGGACGCAATGACCGGCACTCCCTGCGACATGGCCTCAAGAGGCGGAATTCCAAATCCCTCGTACAGCGACGGAAATACAAAGCATCTGGCCATCTGGTACACAAGCGGAAGATCCTCATCCTCGATGAATCCGGTAACCGTCACCATCCCGGTCTGCCCCGCCTCCGCGAGCAGTTCATCGATTTTCCAGCCTTTCCGTCCGGCAAGCACAAGTTTTGTTTTCAGCTGGTCCTTCCGATACAGACGCAGGCAGGTATTCAGCAGCAGGAGCATGTTCTTTCTCGGTTCCAGCGTCGACAGACACAGATAATATTCTTTGGGCAGTCCGTATTTTTCCCTGACACGCTGTCTTTCTTCCTCTGAAAAATGTCTGGCATTCCGGCACTTTGCTTCCGTGCCGTATCCGGCCCGTCGTTCTCTGTCCTTTTCCACAGGTCCCGCCTGTCTGAAATTCTCTGATATCCCGCAGCAGGCAAGCAGGATCTTTTCCTTTTTAACTTTCAGGATCTCCATAATCCTGCCTCTGCTGAACCTGGAAATTGTGATGATGCGTTCTGCGCGGCACGCCATAAGGCGGTACGAGAGCCGAAAATACCACACCATCTGCCGCTTCATCGTCTCCGGGCAGTCCCAGCATCCCATATCATGAATTGTTCCCAGAACTCTCTTTTTAAACAGAAACACCGGCATCGGAAACGCGAAAAATAAAAAGAAATCCGCTTTCAGACGATTCAGGTATCCCGGCAGACGCCACTGATTAAAAAGCAGCTTTCTGCATCCTTCCAGAACATGAAAATGAATATCAGGATTTCCCGCAAAGGGCAGAAAATCCGGAAATATTCGGTTTTTAAAAACAAGTTCAAACGTTTTTCCGGTCCGGTATTCTGATTCTTCCTGCTCCCCCTTCTGTTTGGAAGAGACAGTCCCCCAAAGCAGCGCCAGCGTCATGTTCAGCGCATAGCGCTCAATCCCGGTAAAATTATCATCGAGGGCCGTCAGGTCAATCACTATTCTCATCTGTTCCAGCCTTCCTGTACTTCCACACGATGGAAAGTATCCTCATGTCATCCACCAGATACCTCTTAAACAGACGCCGCGGTTCCCGGCACAGGCGGTAAAACCACTCCATCCCGCACCGCTGCATCCAGCGCGGCGCGCGGCGTACCTTCCCCGCGGCAAAATCAAGGCTTGCCCCCAGGCCAAACGCCAGTATTCTGCCCAGCCTCCCCCGGTTTTCCCACAGGAATATTTCCTGTTTCGGAGTTCCCAGACCGACGACCAGCAGATCCGGCGACGCTTCGCCGATTCTCTCCCAGATCCGCCCGACCTCCTCCGGATCCTTCTCAAAACCGTACGGAGGCGAGTATGTTCCGGCCACGATCAACCCCGGATAACTCCTCTTCAGATTTTCGGCGGCCAGCTGCGCAACCCCCTCCGACGCGCCCAGAAAGTACATCCGGTACCTCCGCCCGGCGGCCAGACTGCAAAGTCTCGGAAACAGATCGGAACCGGAAACCTTCTCCCTGATCGGACATCCCAGGAGCTTCGATATCCAGATCAGCGGCTGTCCGTCTGTCAGTACAAGGGCTGCATCCTGATACGCTTTCCGGAACTTTTCATCCTGCTCCAGTCTTACGACATGATCCACATTCGGCGTCACAACGTAGCCGCCCTGTCCTGTTTCCGTCAGCTCCTGGATCCGCTCCAGTGCCTCGTCAAAAGACAGATTATCGATCTCCATGTTCAAAAATTTCATTTCCTATCCTCCCGCAGTATCCGTCCTGTCGTTTTCCGCGGTCTGAAAGCAGCCACGCGGTCACAAAATAAAAGACCATCCAGTTCAGATTTGCAAACGGCATCTCTACTGCAGCTGTCATACCGGCTGCAATCGATGAGACGGCAAGTCCCGCCGGCAGGAAATCTTTCCGGCGCAGTGTATTTTTACCCGCTCTCCACAGACAGACAGGGAGCAGCAGTCCATAGCAGACGCCTGCGGCCGCCCCGTAACGATACAGATTCATCACAAGACTGCTGGCCGCCCAGACTGCTTTTCCTTTGTGCTTCGCCCGGTAATAATGACCGGTCAGATTGATCTTCTTCAAGTATACCTTACAATTCCGCCATTTCGCGGCAAACCAGCGGATCCACTCCTGCACGGACAGCAGTGACTCCCGCAGCGGCACCTTAATCAGCTTGTTTTCATCACTGCCATAGACGATCTGCGTTCCCAGCGCGGGCGCCGTCTCACGCAGCAGAAACCGCAGCAGAAGTACAGCCGCAAATCCCGCAGACACAATCACAGCCGCCTGCAAAAGATCTCTCATCTTTTCCTGTCCCGGTTCCACAAACCAGCAGTACAGCCAGAATACAGCATAGGCGGCAAGCACAACTGCCGCCGCTGCCGCCGCTGACAGCTCCTGCGTCAGCCAGATCAGATACAGCGTCATCACCGCGCCAACTCCGTTCAGTATCTCTCCCCAAAATACAGCATCCGGCTCTCTCCGCAGCCGGACAGAGTTCCCCGCACCCCGGACTTTCTTCACACCGCTTAAAAATACGACAAGCAGAACCGTCATTACCACACCGTACTCTTTTGCGTCAGACAGAAATCCACTGTAACGGATCCCCGGCACCGTCGGACGCGCCGCAATACAATAGAGAACGGAAACTGCAAAACCCGTCATGCAGGCCCACCGAAATTCTTCCAGAAGCTGTGACGGACGTCTCATCCTTCTCCAGCTTTCACAGAACAGTCCGCCAAACACCATCAGAAAAAACGGGGCATTGCGAAAACGTTTATTCAAAATCAGATCCGACAGCCCGGCCAGAACGAGAAAAAACAGAAGCGGCCAGAAAACGGAATCTCTCCTGCCCGCGCAGTCCGTTTCTTCCTCCCGGCAGAGCGCCGCAAGAAGCACCAGGATCCCGGCGGCAGCCCACATATGCATGTCGGACGTCTTCACTACATACGCCGTCGGAAGACACTGCAGGATCGTTATATAGAATATCAGCGCCAGAAACAGTACGGTACGAAGCAGGCGCCGCTGCTTTTCCCCCTGAAGCTGTTCTGGAATCAGGCTGCGCAGAGTCAGCGCAAAGTTTCCTGCATTTTCCGCGATACGTTCCGGCCAGTTTTTTGGCTGTTCCGCTGTTTTTTCATCTTTCAGGGACAGCTCTTTGCCGTCAGAAAAATTGTTACTGTTTACTCCCCTGCGGGTCGTGAACGTAACAACGCTCCGCGATGCACAGAAATGCTGCTTTCGCAGCATTTCGCGCCGCAATTCTCGGGATTTCTGTGCAGAACGCACAGAAATCACCTCGCGGGACAGTGAAGGTGTGAACTGTAACGAAAAGTTCTCCCCCAGCAGCAGAATAAATACATTGAAATGCAGGACACACAGATGAGCATTAAAAACGGCGTATGCCAGAACAACAAGAACCGCCCAGCTCTCCATATACCGCTTCTGACGTTCCAGCCGCTTTCCCGTAAAATAAAAGCCGGCAAGCAGAAGAAGCAGAAACAGCAGGCCAAACGACAGGCCGTCCTTCAGGAAGGCACAGTCCACATAATTGTAGGTTTTCGCCGGATCCGCCTGAAGGCTCCCCTGTCCGACCCACCGGATTTCCCTGCCGAACAGAGAAAAACCATAGGTCCGGATCGCGTCAAGTCCAAACTGCAGCCTGTTGTTCAGCGCCAGATTAAGCCGCAGCAGAAACGGATTCCCCGCGTTATAAAACCAGTGCAGCGCGATCGATCCGGCCGCAGCAAGAAACGCGCCATACTTTATCAGCAGTCCCCGGAGAACGCAGAATGGACGGAAACGAAAATCAGCCATCCAGACAAAAGCGCCCGCGACAGCAAGTACTCCAAGATAAAAATCTGTCCGGGAATCCGTAAGACAATACATCAGATAATTGGCTGACAGGAGAAACACCGCATCCGGTACGCGGGGACGGCGCCTGATGCACAGCCACATAAGCGTCATAAACAGCAGAAGATGCGCCGGATATCCGCAGTATTTATAGCCGAGACTGTGCCGGACGCGCTCTCCCTCATACCAGATCACATCCTCGATGATACCCGTCTGCGACGCAGCAGCTGTGACGGCCATAATGACTGCATGGAGCAGCAGCGTGGCCTTCAAAAGTACACGGAAACATATCCGCGCGGAGAAAAAGACAAACAGAAGCGTCGGTATCACATAGCTGTTGTGAACAGAATGTCCGGAAACAATTCCGGTAAATATGAGCAGAAAAACTCCTGCTGCATCTTTTCCGGTATAGCGTCCTCTCTGCAGAAATTCCAGCAGCAGCAGAAAATGCGGCGCCCGGCACAGCAGATCACTCAAAGCGGAAATCCCGCCATACTCCTCCCACATGGTAACCGAAAGCACGGAACCGGTCATCCAGAGAAGGTATGCCGCAAGGATAAGCTCCTCTGAATTCCCGCCGCGGCTTTCCTTCCAGCCATCCTGCTCTCTGTCTGCCGCGGCCGGCACAAACTGAGCGCAAAAGCGTCCCGCCAGTTTACGCATTCATACTCTCCTTCTCTTTTCCTTCGCGCAGAATCAGTTCCTGCAGATATCTTCCAAGCGCATCCTGCCATGGAGGCAGCAACGCAAATCCGTTTTCTGAAAGCTTGCTCTTGTCAAGTCTTGAATTAAACGGCCGGCTGGCCTTTGCTCCATATTCCCCGGTCGTTACCGGAGTAACCAGAAGCCTGTCGGCGCCGTACTCTTTATAGCCGAGCGCGGCCGCCTGACGGAAAATTTCTTTCGCAAACTCATACCAGCTGATGTACCCGCCTTCGTTTGTCGCATGGTAGTATCCATACTTTTCCGTTTCGATCATATCGACCAGCAGCCGGGCAAGATCAAACGTGTAGGTAGGCGTGCCGATCTGGTCATTCACCACGCGGATGTGATCCATCTTCCGGCCAAGCTTCAGCATGGTTTTGATAAAATTATTTCCATTCACACCGAACACCCACGCAATCCGGACAATAAAGTATTTCTCCAGAGTCTTTGCCACGGCGAACTCTCCCTCCAGCTTCGTCCGGCCATACACATTGATCGGCTGATAATCTTTACAGTCGGGCTGCCAGGGAACGGTTCCCATCCCGTTAAATACATAGTCTGTCGAGAGATATACCATTTTGCAGCCGATTTCTCTGCATGCAAGGGCAATATTCTCTGTTCCTTCCACATTGACTCTGCGCACAAGCTCCGCCTTGTCGTCATCTTCCGCAAGGTCCACCGCTGTCCAGGCGGCACAGTGAACCACGGCATCCGGAGCTGCTTTCAGCAGAATTGACCGGACTGCCCCGCGATCTGTAATATCCATCGGAACGTAAGGCATGGAAGTCACGGCTGTCCCGTCGGCCGCTCCGCTGTACCGCTCTGCAATGTCCGAACCTGTTCCCTCATATCCTCTTGCGGCTAGCTCGTTCATCACATCATGACCGAGCTGTCCTCCAACACCTGTAACCAATACCTTCATACTGTCTGTTCTCCTTCTGTTCCTGTTCTGTCTCTTTGTCCCTGCATAACATCCGCCGTTATCTCAGCGTGTCCAGATACTTTCCTTCCAGCACATCCTTCAGATACTGCCCGTACTGGTTCTTCTTCAGCGACTCATACAGCCGCTCCATCTCTTCCCTTGAAATCCATCCGTTCAGATAGGCGATCTCCTCAAGGCAGGCAATCTTCCGGTGCTGATGCGTTTCCATGGTTTTTACAAAATTCGTCGCGTCCACAAGACTCTCATGCGTACCTGTATCCAGCCAGGTAAAGCCCTGTCCGAGCAGTTCCACATTGAGCCGGCCGCTCTCAAGATAAATGCGGTTCAGATCCGTAATTTCCAGTTCCCCTCTGGCGGATGGTTTCAGCTCCTTCGCATACTCTACCACTTTATTATCGTAGAAATACAGTCCAGTCACACAATAATTGCTCTTGGGATGCAGCGGCTTCTCCTCAATCGAGACGGCCTTGCCGTTCCGATCAAATTCCACAATGCCGAACCGTTCCGGATCATCCACATAGTAGCCAAAAATCGTGGCGCCTTTTCCGCTCTCGGCATTCCCGACGGCATCCCTCAGACGCCGGTTCAGGCCATGTCCAGAAAAAATATTATCGCCAAGCACCATCGCCACCGTATCATTTCCGATAAACTCTTCCCCAATCAGAAAAGCCTGCGCCAGCCCGTC
The DNA here is from genome assembly GCA_947626965.1 of uncultured Lachnospiraceae bacterium. Lineage (GTDB taxonomy): Bacteria > Bacillota > Clostridia > Lachnospirales > Lachnospiraceae > Choladousia. The sequence continues at coordinate 17,650 of CANQUH010000001.1, read as the reverse complement.
CGGACTCGGCTGCACCGCGTAGGAAAGATGTACTCCGAACTGATGACCATCTCCTAACAGTTCCTCAAATCTCGGAGTATCCATCGGCGTCGATATGATCAGAATATCACGGATCCCCGCGTTCATCAGCACGGACATCGGATAATAAATCATGGGTTTATCATAAATCGGAAGAAGCTGTTTGCTCGTAACCTTGGTAAGCGGATAAAGACGTGTGCCGGAACCTCCGGCAAGTATAATCCCTTTCATGAAATTCTCCCTTCGTATATGTTTGTCCGGCCATTATTCTAACACAACCGTCAGACATATTTCAATCATTATCAGAAAAGTTGCTGTTCGCGCACAGTAAAGGGGGATATGCCGTCTGTCATCACGACATCCGGCATATCCCCCGCTCCTGTTATTTCTGTCATTTGTAAAGCAGCACCGGGAACCCCGCGTCCACATTGGAATAGATGGTTCCGGCCACATTCGTCGGAAGGTTCACGCATCCGTGCGACCCGTCGCTCTGATAAATCGCGCCGCCGAACGACGAACGCCAGGAAGCATCGTGAAGCCCCTGTCCGTCAAAGAACGGCATCCAGTACTGCACCATAACGTCCCAGCTGCCACTGCCGCTTCCTCCGCCGCCTTTCAGATTGTAGGGACTCGCCTTGAACGCGATCGGAAACGCTCCCGTCGCCGTTTCCCGGCCGTCCCGCGGAAGTCCGGAAACAATGTCGCCCTCGACCACAAGATTCCCTTCCCGGTACAGCCAGACATGCTGCGCCGTAAGGTTGACCTCGACATAATTTCCGTTCAGATCGTCGCGCCCGTTCCTCGAAAATCCGCTCACCGCATAGACCGGCTCCCGCGTCACCGCGGTATTTGAGCTGATATCCGCCATAAGCTGATTGAACTCACCGTCCTGATCAATCTGATATCCGTAATCGCTGCTCTCATAATTGACCGTCGTCCCCACGGAAGTCTGGAAAGAGCGCTGATAGTACAGCGTATCATAGGCCGCCGCCAGCTCTGTCACATAATTGTATACCGCTTCTTCATCAATATGATACGCATCATCTTCGATTACCAGCCATTTCTGAATGGTATCCCAGTCAATCACCCGCTTCTCTTTCCCAAACGTATGAGTAATGACAGCGCCGCAGTAACTGTTGTACGCGTTCATCGTGTGATTCATCACGGGATCGTCCTGCGTGACCGCCGGGAGGAAATAAAGTCCTTCCGGTACATCCACTTCAAGATCCTGCTGCGGTCGGGCGGCCGCCGTCAGCTTGTCCGCATCCTCCCGGACGATGACCTGCAGATCCGCATCGTCAAATTCATTTCCGTAGACCTCCGGCCGGATGTAATACCGGCTGCCGTCAAACTCCAGGGCGGCATCCTCGCTTTTCACTCTGGCAGCCGAAAAATTCTTCGAGGAAACCGCCTGATTAAATGTCGTCTCCTCAAACCGGAACGGCACCTCCACCTCATAATTGTTGCCCTCAGACAAACTTGTAAAAAGGCTGAGATTCTGACTGCGCAGACATTCCTGAATATTGTCGAGAAGCTTCCGCTGATCGATTGTGTAGCCGAGCTCTTCCAGCGTCAGGGTCAGTACGGTCTCCCCTTTCTCCCTGATCGCGACTTTTGGCGCGCCGTAATCCTTCTCCAGCATCAGGAGAACTTCCTTGGCGGATTTCCCGGATACATCGTAATCATTCATTCTCGTATCCTCAAAAAACAAACCGCTGTTCACTTTCTGATAGAGATAAAATCCTATGACCGCAAGCGCCGCCGCCACGACAAGCACAATACCCAACAGGATCCATTTACCCTTCTTTTTCTCTTTCACCTTGCGTCCCTTACCCTTCTAATCCATCTTGTTTCAATCCTTGCATTTTTCATTGAAACTGTCCGCTCCCCTGCGGACAGTCCGCGGATTTATAACTTATTGTATACTCTGATATATTGCACTATTCTAAAAAAATAGTCAAGGCAGGGAATCTTAAATTTTGTGTAAAAATCTGGAAAAAATCAAAAACAGACACCCGGACGTCCCGTTTTTTTACTCCGAACGGAACAGCACAGAGACCTCCGTCCCCTTTCCTGCCTCGCTCGCAAGCTTCAGTTCCGCATGATGCCGCGCCACGATATGTTTTACAATCGCAAGCCCCAGCCCGGTTCCCCCGGTCTTTCTTGAATGGCTCTTGTCAACGCGGTAGAATCTCTCAAAAATACGCTCCTGGTCCTTCTCGCTGATGCCGATCCCTGTGTCCTTTACAGACAGACAGATCCGGTTTCCGCACAGTCCGACCGTCACATCGACCTTTCCCCCTTCTTTATTGTAGCGTATCGCGTTGTCGCAGAGATTATAGACCAGCTCCTCGATCATTCCCCTGTCGGCCTGCACGGTACAGTGATAACCATGCATTTCAATCGTCACCCCATGATTTTCCGCGCTGACCCGGATCATCTCGACACAGTCCGCCGCGATCTCATAAAGGTCAACCTCAGTAAAAAGAATCTCCATTCTGTCCGAGTCCAGTTCCGACAAACGAATGATATCATTGATCAGTGTCAGCAGACGGTCGGCATTGCGGTGAATCCCGCCTGCAAATCTCCGCACATCGTCTTCCCCGGCCAGTCCCGTCTCAATCAGCTCCGCATACCCCGAGATTGAAGTCAGCGGCGTTTTCAGTTCATGGGTGACATTCGCCGTGAATTCCTGGCGCATTTTCGCGCTCTCCAGAATATCTTCGTGCTGTTTCCGGATCGTGGAGATAAACGGCACAAGTTCCTCATACGTGTCGATTTTCTCCGCCTCTTCCAGATGTCCCGCCAGATACTCGATCGGCCGGACAATGCCTCCGGTAATATAATGCGCAAGAAAAAAACAGACCAGAAACATCAGCGCCGCAATACCGGCGATCCCCTCCATCATATTAATGAAAACTCTCCAGATACTGTCCGCTTCCTTACTGATGCGCAGGATCATTCCGTCATCCAGCCGCAGGGCAAAATAATACATGTCCCTGCCCAGCGTATCGGAATGGCGGACGGCATAACCTTCTCCTTCTTTCTTCGCGGTCAGAACCTCGGGCCTTGCGGAATGGTTTTCCAGAGTTCCGTTCTCCGCTTCGTTATCATAGAGAACGGCGCCGTCCCCGCAGATCACAGTAATGCGAATCTCATCACCATCTTCGGCGCTGCCTTCTTGTCCACCGTCCTCCGGCATGTCCTGCACTTCTGCCTCCTGCCAGTTCATATTTTTCAGCATGTAAGCGCATGTGCGCATATCCGCAACCACTTGTCTTCGGTAGATATGATGAAAGATGGCTACCGCCATAAGCAGCGCAGCCATCAAGGTCAGAAATACCGTCAGAAGAAGGTACGTATTGATTTTTTTCTTCATAAAATAACCCGTCCTCCGGACTGTCTGCAGCTCCCGTCTCTCAGTTTCCGTTTGTCAGCATATATCCTACATTCCGCACGGTGCGGATCATCGCTCCCGCGCTTCCCAGCTTCTGCCGCAGCGTCTTGATATGCATGTCCAGCGTCCTCGATTCTCCCTCAAAATCGGTACCCCAGATCCGGTCAAGGATCACATCGCGCGATGAGACGATGCCCGCGTTCAGCATCAGAAGCTTCAAAAGCTCGTATTCCTTGTAAGTCAGCTCACAGGGACTGTTGTTCACAGTGACCATCCGCTTCTCATTATCCATCCGCAGAGGACCAAATTCCAGAACTTTATCCTCGTCCATGCCATATGATCTGCGCATCAGCGCTTTTACCCGTGAAATCAGCTCCATGACGCCGAACGGCTTTGTGACGTAATCGTCCGCCCCCATGTCAAGTCCCTTTACTTTGTCAAGTTCCGAAGTCTTTGCCGTCGCCATGATAATCGGAATCCGCTTTGTATCGGAACGAGTCCTGAGTTTTCGGACAATCGAAAGCCCGTCTTCATCTGGAAGCATGACATCCACCAGGACCATCGCCGGCACTTTTTCTTTCAACCGCTGAAAAAACGAAACGGCATCCCCGAACCCCTGAACCTCAAACCCGGAATTTTTCAGCGCGAACATCTCGATTTCCCGGATGTTCTCGTCATCCTCTACAATATAGATCACCGCCATAAAATATTCCCCGCTTTCCCGCAAAACAGACCAGAATGTACCACACAAATTTCTCTCGACTCTGGCATCATTTTATCCAACGAAACTATACCCGTCAATCCAAAGTTGGCACGGAAATCATTTCGGACTCAGCGGGGAGGCGAACTGCAGCCCACTGTTCATTCGGGTCCGCATATCGACCTGCGGCGTCCCTTTGATCCGCTTTGGAAGTCCGTACTCCCGCTCATACTCCTCATACTTCGTCCGGAAATACGTTCCGTCCTCCGATTTCAATGTCCTGAGATACTCGTGGCGTCCGTATTCATCGTTAACCGACTGAATCAGACAGACCGCGATATTGGAACAGTGATCCGCAACCCGCTTGTAGCTTGTCGTCAGGTCGGACAGGATAAAGCCAAGCTCGATCGTACACCGCCCTTCCCGAAGCCGATCCACATGCCGCCTTCTCATCTCATCCCCAATCTCGTCGATCACTTCCTCCAGAGGTTCCACCTGCTTCGCGAGCTCCGCATCTTCCGTCTCCACCGCCTTCATGGAAATACGAACCACCTCCCTGACCGCTCTGGAAAAGACAGAGAGCTCATTGACCGCCGCTTCGGAGAAGGACAGATTCCTGTTGTAGATTTCAGAAGCGGCATTCGCAATTCCAACCGCGTGATCAGAAATCCTCTCGATATCGCCGATGCAGTGCAGCAGCGTAGAGAGCGTGTGGCTATCACGCAGCGACATCTCCTTCTTTGAAAGCTGCACCAGATAGGTTCCCATGCGGTCCTCATACTGATCGACGAAGTTCTCATCATCCTCTACCTGCCTCACCTTCGCCTCGTCGTAGGAATCGAGCAGAGAGATCGCGCCGTTGAGCGAACTGATTGTCACTTCCGCCATGCGCGCGCACGCCTGACGACAGTGTTCGATCGCAAGCGCTGGCGTCTCCAGAAAACGGTCGTCAAGCACCTGCAGTCCCTGAAGCTGCGCCGCGACAGTCGGCGTTTCCTTCGGATCCCGCACCGTGAACTTCGCCAGCTTCACAAGCACGTTGTGGAACGGCAGCCACAGCAATGTCGCAAAAACATTGAATGTCGTATGAACGACCGCGATACCGGCCGCATTTGCCGCCTGTGACAGAAATCCAAAATGCACGAACATATTCAGCGCGTAGAACAGAATCATAAATACAACCGTTCCGATCACGTTAAAATACAGATGTACGAAAGCCGCCCGTTTCGCGTTCTTTTTCGCACCGATCGCCGAGAGGAGCGCTGTCACGCAGGTACCGATATTCTGTCCCATAATGATCGGAATCGCGGAACCGAATGTGACGGAGCCGGTCACGCACAGCGCCTGCAGAATACCGACGGAAGCGGAAGAACTCTGAATGACCGCCGTCAGCACGGCTCCCGCGATCATGCCGAGCACCGGATTCTCAAACATCAGGAACAGTCGTGTAAATTCCGGCACATCGGCGAGCGGCTTTACCGCGCCGCTCATTGTATCCATACCGAACATCAGCACCGCGAACCCGATCATAATGGAACCGATATCCTTTTTCTTCTCATTCTTTGAGAACATCAGAAACGCGACGCCGATGATCGCCAGAATCGGGGAAAACGAAGTCGGCTTCAGCATCTGCACCAGGAAGCTGTCCCCCTCGATCCCGGAAAGGCTGAGGATCCAGGACGTGATTGTCGTTCCGATGTTTGCGCCCATGATGATGCCGACTGTCCGCTCCAGCGTCATGATCCCCGAGTTTACAAAACCGACCACCATGACCGTCGTCGCGGACGAGGATTGGATGACCGCGGTCACGCCCGCTCCGAGCAGCACGCCTTTTAATGTACTGGAAGTAAGTTTTTCGAGAATCTTCTCGAGCCGTCCGCCTGACGCCCGCGACAGTCCATCCCCCATGACGCTCATCCCGTAAAGAAACAGCGCAAGACCTCCGATCATTGTAAATACACTGAAAATATCCATACCTTTCTCTCCCTTACTCAATTCTTTCCCGATAATCCGCTGCCATTCCCTTACAGCAGATGACAACACAGAAGATGAAAACTCCGGCGGGTCATTTGGCAGCTTATAAACATGTCACTTTGCAAGAGTATACTGAAACCATGTAAAACCAGAATCATGTCAATGTAAAATCTATGTAAAAAATTCTCATAGCTCCGCTTTTCGTCTGTGTTTTCCCGTCATGGCAAATTCCACCCATTCCGCCACATTTACCGCGTGATCCCCGATCCTCTCATAATATTTCGCGATCATCAGCAGATCCAGCATCTGCCCGCCATCTGGCTCTCCCTGCGCGATCTTCCCCGTCAGCTGGCTGCGGACTTTCAAAAACAGTCCGTCCATCTCGTCGTCCAGGCCGATCGTCTCCCGCGCAATACCCAGATTCTGATCGATATACGCCTCGACGCTTTTATTTACCATATTGACCGCCGTCTGCGCCATCATCGTCAGATCGGTTTCTTCCGTGGAAATAACGGCTTTGCCCGTCATAATAATCTCCGCGATATCTGCCGCCTGATCTCCTATGCGTTCCAGATCGGTGATCATCTTGAGCGATGCCGACACAAAACGCAGATCGGAGGCGACCGGCTGCTGCTGGAGCAGAAGCTGCAGGCAGATCCCCTCGATTTCCCGCTCCTGCCGGTCGATTTCTTCTTCCATTTCCAGGATTTTCTCCCCGGCTTCCTTTACATGTTCCCTGGCAAACAGCATCTGATAAGTGCTCACAATCGTCTTTTCGCAGAGCATTCCCATGTTCAGCATCTCCCTGCGAAGCTGTTCCAGCTGCTTTACGTAGCGGTCTCTCATCTCAGCCAAACCTCCCCGTAATATATTCCTCCGTCTTCTTGTTTCCCGGCGTGGAAAACAGCGTCAGCGTATCGTCATACTCGATCATCTCTCCCAGCAGGAAAAACGCGGTTCTGTCTGAAATGCGGGCTGCCTGCTGCATATTGTGAGTCACAATGACAATCGTGTAATCCTTCTTCAGTTCCATCACCAGATCCTCAATTTTCGAGGTTGAGATTGGATCCAGCGCGGAAGTCGGTTCATCCATCAGGAGCACTTCCGGTTCCACCGCAAGCGCCCTCGCAATGCAGAGCCTCTGCTGCTGGCCTCCCGACATGCCGAGCGCACTCTTTTTCAGCCTGTCCTTTATCTCGTCCCAGATCGCGGCGCTGCGCAGCGACCTCTCCACGATCTCATCCAGCTTCGCCTTTGCTCGGACCCCGTGCGTTCTCGGCCCATACGCAACATTGTCATAAATGCTCATGGGAAACGGATTCGGTTTCTGAAACACCATGCCTACTCGTCTGCGCAGACGACTGACATCCCGGTACCTGCAGATATCCTCCCCATCAAGCAGAATCTCCCCGGTGATCCTGCAGCCCTCCACCAGATCGTTCATCCGGTTCAGCGATTTCAGCAGCGTCGACTTTCCACATCCGCTCGGCCCGATGAGCGCTGTGATTTTATGCTCCGGAATATCCAGATTAATGTTTTTCAGCGCGTGGAATGCGCCGTAATACAGATCCATATTCCTGATCGTAATTTTGCTCATACTGTTTTGTCCTTTTCCTGTTTTTCGATTGTCCGGCAGTTTCGTTCTGCTGGTTCCCTGCCTTCTTTTCAGTTCTGCGTTTCACTGCTTTCTGACAGCTTTCGGCTGTGACTCCGCTTTCCTTTCTCCGCTTCCCTCCTGGCTGAGCCGTTTCCTGACGGCTCCTGTCTGCGTCACTGCTTTCCCTTCGTCAGTTTCCCGGCCAGCAGCCCGGAAACTCCGTTCAGCGCCACCACGACAATCAGCAGAACCACCGCCGTCGCGTACGCCTGATTCATGTGCAGCCCTTCCGTGGACAGCACATACATATGTACAGCGAGCGTGCGTCCGGATTCCATCAGACTCTCCGGTATCTGCGCGATCGTCCCTGCCGTGTAGATCAGCGCGGCTGTCTCTCCCACGATGCGGCCTGTCGCCAGCACAACGCCGGCCAGAATCCCCGGCACTGCGGCCGGAAGCACAACGCAAAAAATTGTCCGGAGTTTTCCCGCGCCAAGACCGAAGGACGCTTCCCGGTAAGAATCCGGAACCGCCAGAAGCGCCTCCTCGGAAGTTCGGATGATCAGCGGCAGAATCATGATCACGATGGTCAGCGAGCCTGACAGCATGGACAGTCGCCAGCGAAGCGCCGTACAGAAAAACAGCATGCCAAACAGGCCATAAATGATCGACGGGATTCCGGAGAGCGTCTCCGTCGTGAGCCGGATCAGCTTCACGATCCTGCTGCCTTTTTTCGCGTATTCCGCCAGATAAACTGCCGCAGACACCCCCAGCGGAACAGCAATCAGAAGTGAAAATACCGTCATCGTGACCGTGTTGACCAGCGCAGGGACTAAAGACACATTATCCGAATTATAAGCAGGAGAAAATAAATCCGGCGTCAGATACCGGACGCCCTTTATCAGAATAAATCCCACCAGAAAGACCATCACGGCCAGAGTCAGCAGGCCGCAAAGCCACACGAGAGCGGCTGCTGCCGCAGAAAAAGGATGATTTTGTCTTTTCATAAAAATCTCCATTCTGCCGCCTTTCAGTTGGCGGCACAAATCTTCATTTCGTCGCCTTAATCGGCGGCACAAGTTCTGTTTCCGTGCGGAAACACTCCAGTTGATGTTCCTTCGCTGCTCTTCTCTTTTGTAAAAACATCCAAACCGGCAATCATCCGTTTCCCTTTTTCAGCGCGGAAATGCTCAGGTTAATAAGCAGGATAAATACAAACAGCACAACGCCCGTCGCGATCAGCGCCTCTCTGTGGAGATCCGCCGCATAGCCCATCTCAATCCCGATGTTTGCGGTCATTGTACGCAGCCCGTAAAACAATCCTTTTGGCATTTGTGTCTGATTGCCTGCCACCATCATGACGGCCATCGTCTCTCCGACCGCACGCCCGATTCCAAGTACAATTCCCGCCATGACTCCCGATTTCGCCGCCGGCAGCACAGTGAAAAACACGCTCCGTTCATGGGTCGCCCCAAGCGCAAGCGAACCTTCATAATAACTTTCCGGCACACTGCGAAGCGCCGCCTCGGCGGTAACTGTGACTGTCGGCAGAATCATGATTCCCAGAAGAAGGGATGCCGTCAGCATCGTGCTGCCGTCCCTCCCTGTCAGTTCACGCATCAGAGGCACGATCACTACCAGTCCGAAAAAGCCGTAAACGACTGACGGGATTCCCGCCATCAGATTGACTGTCGTCCGTATCACGGGGTACAGCCCTTTCGGGCAGAAGCGGGCCATGAACACTGCCGTCATCAAAGCAACCGGTACACCGATCAAAACTGCGCCCCCTGTCACGTAAATGCTGCCGAGAATCATTGGCAGTATCCCGTACAGACCGGCAGACGGCTTCCACTTCTGTCCCAGCAAAAATTCCGGCACGCCGATTTTGAAAATCGCCGGCATTCCGTTCGCAAACAGAAACGCACAGATCAGCACAACGGCCAGCACCGAAGTGCAGGCCGCGGTCAGAAAAACAAAGTGCATGAAAATTTCCAGAACTTTTCTCAAGACTTCAGTTCCTCCCAGGTTGTGATCTCTCCGACATACACAGCCTTGACCTGATCACCCGTCAGCTCCTCGATCCCGCTTTCATTGTTCACAATCACCGCGATTCCATCCTGCGCAATAACCGTAGGAGTCAGTCCCGCTTCCAGCTCGCTGTCTTTCAGTTCACGGGATGCCATTCCGATATCACACAGTCCGTCGATGGCCTGCTGTATACCGGTCGTGGAATCACTCTGCTGCACCTCAACCGTCACCTTCTCATTCACCTTCTCATACGCTTCCGCAAGTTTTTCCATAACCGGTGTCACGGAAGAAGAACCCGCGACGACAACTTTTCCTTCCACTTCCGCCGGAGTGTACTCCTGGGCCTCCACCGCGATATATCCGTTGTCGGCGATGACCGCCTGCCCGTCCTCGCTCATGATGTACGCGATAAAATCCGCCGCCGCGTCGCTGATCTCCTCTGTCGTCGCGATATTGAACGGACGCACCACCTTGTAGGAGCCGTCCTCAATCGCTTCCGGCGTGGCTTCTGCTCCGTCGATCTTAACCGCCGTCACCGAATCATTCAGAGAGCCGAGCGACACATAGCCGATCGCGTTGACATCCTGTTCCACCGTTGTCAGCATGACCGACGTATTGTTCGTGATCTTTGCGGACTCCGTCGTGTTGTCAACCTTATTTCCGTCCACATCCTCTTCCTCAATCCCGAGCAGTTCAATGAACGCGCCTCTCGTTCCGGATCCGTCTTCCCTCGATACTACTGTGATCGGACCTTCCGCATCCGCGAAAGCTGTCATTCCAAGTCCTGTCACCATCATTGCCGCCATACCGATCATCATTGCTTTTTTCATCATAAAAATTTATCCTCCTTTTTTACATTAACTTGTTACAGCGAGAATTGTACGAAGAAAATGTAAAATGCAAAACCGGGTTCCGGTAAAAGAAATGTAAAATCGGAGTAATGCGTGATCGTCAGCCAACCGAAAAGAACCACTTGTGAAGCAACAGCACAAAAACATTGCTTCCCTCTTCCAAAAATGCTATACTTACACGGAATTTACCATATAAGGAGGAATTTTCACAATGCGTATTTTATACCGCAACCCGGAAAACCAGAGTTTTTCTGTTACGGAAGTGACTAACACAGAGTATATGGACGACGATAAACTTCTCGTTTTCTTTGGAGATGAGGATATCTGTCTCCGGATTGAACAGAAACTGGCAGATCTTCTGACAAAGACTTTGTTCGAGGAAGGAAAACTTGACCTCACTTCCTACGGCTGCGTACCCTACGAATGGCCGGATGAGGATGACGATGAGGACGATGAGGATGACGACGATGACTATTCGCCTTTTGACGGATCTGATTTTGTTATCCGGATCTGAATTAAGCTGGAGGCGGTTTTCCCTCCTGCTCGCCGCGCGGCCCAAGTGCTGCATCAGTAACTAAGATAAACATGAAAGAATCGCTCTGTCGAGGAAAAATCGCCGGAGCGTTTTCTATTCGATATGGACGGAAACGTCGTGAAAAATTTGTTACAGTTCAGACCAGGCCGAAGCACTTGCTGCTGAGGCCGTGAGAACATGAGTCAAATGACAGTTTGGGCTTCGCGAAGCGAATTTGCATGCCCAAACTGTACGTTACTGGGCACGGAGTGAACAGTAACAAAAATTCAATTGACCGTCTTAACGGACAGTAGACTTCTTCACATTTGGCTGGTATAATGTTAAATGTCGAGTGGGCGACTGTTCGACACATCGGGATTTAGCGAAATGAGTTGAGAGGCAAAAATGTATTATTACCATATGACATCATTAGATAATTTGCGTTCAATTAGCAAAACAGGATTGATCCCCCAAAGTGGAGTCAATAGCAAACTCATTGGAGATGAAAAAATCAAGGTTTTCTTCTCAGAAGGATTTGAAGGTGCGATTGCTCTGTTTGTGGATTTTCAACTTGTGTATGACAAGGTTAAAGCAGGACAAATGGCGATAACCGATGATTCTACAATGAAAAAGATAATGGCTTCAAAAAGTCTTTCGGATTATTTAGGCGAAGGAATATATCTGCGATTCGATGGTACAAACATTAAGAATGAGCGAAACTTTGAGAACGGGTGTACCGATATGAACATATCTCCGAAAGATTTGACGGTATGTGTTCTCCGAAAGAAAAACGATAGTTCTATTGTATTTTCACGATTTGAAATTATCAAATACATGATGGCGGCTGTGCAGCCGGAGCAGATAGAATATTACGGGGCATGTTATGAGGGAGCGCCGGATTTCAAAGAAGCAACAAAGCGCATACAGGAGAAAGTTAAAAGGTATTACCTGCAGCATCAGACTGAGATTGGCGAATATGACAGTCAGGAGTATATATTGGATTTTTGTGTACTCAGTGATTTTGTTAATGAGTTTTATATAAATCATAAATTTATGGAGAGATGAGAAATGATAATTAAGAACAGGCTTCCTGTTTGTGAGTATGATACAAGCACATGGACGACGGCCGCCATGTATAGAGAAACACCCGAAATGATTAAATTAAGAAGAAATGAGGGCTGCATAACAGTTGAAATGGAAACAGCAGCATTTTTTGCAGTGTCTAAGTATTACGATATTCCTTTAGCTCAGCTGCTTTATGCAGGTGATGATGTAAGCGGTGAAAAATGGGACACGCGAAATTGGAATCATCAAAAGAATGTCCGTTCAAATATGATTATTACCGCCATTAAACTAACGGAAGAATTATAAGGTAAATGAAATGAAAGAGTTCCAGCGGATAAGGCAATTCCAGTTTGTTGGGACGTACAACTCGGAACTTGTAGAGTTGAAGTTTCAATCTAAAACTTAATACCCCACCGTCTAACGACGACATTGCAGAGCAGGAAATCACAAAATGGTTTCCTGCTTTTCTTTTTGACAGGGGAGCCAGCTACCTCTTTGTGTTGCTGCTTTTTTTGTTTCTGCGGTTGCAAAAATCGTCCCGCCGGTGTTTCTTATGCGAAAAGAAAATTCCTCTCCCCGTTTGACAAAACGCCCGCCTCATCCGTGTTAAAGATGTGCCTTCCCCAAATCCTGCTAAGCGGCTTACACCGCAAAATTTTCCCGACCGCAGTATCATGCCATGTTCACATGGAAAGCTGATAGATACGGCGGCTAACAGGAGGTAGCCGCCATGAAGCAAATTCTATATCGACAAATTCCGATAAAGACGCTCCGCTCAAAAAAACCTGACCCAGCAAACAGTCTACCCTGCCGGCGAAAATAAACACACAGGAGTGAAACGGAAATTCGGAAGCACTAAGCGCGAAGAAATCCGTGGCATCATGTAGGCAAAATCCTTTTTGACCCAACATCATTACATAAGCAAAAACCGGATCCACTGATAAATTTCCGAAAAATCGATCTCGCAGTTTCCGTCAAATATCCCAACGGGAATCCGGCTATCCATCCCATAAACCGAAAGGCTGACTTTCCTGCCGGATTCATATACCAGTACTCTCCGGCTTTCCAGATCCACAATCCAGTATTCCCGCACTCCCGCCTCCATATATTTGGAAAGTTTCAGCACGCAGTCTCTCTTTATCGAAAAATCTGAGAGAATCTCGATCACCAGATCCGGTGCCCCGAGCACGCAGCGATTTTTCAGTTTACTTCTGTCACAGACGACCGCGACATCCGGCTGTACCATCGTCCTGTCGTCGCAGTCAAGCTGCACATCAAACGGAGACATCAGCGGATAGCAGCTTCCTTTCTGGCTTACGATATAATCCCGCAATCTGCTGTACAGTTCCGCCGCCGCTCCCTGATGTGCCAGGGAAGGAGCCGCCATATCATAAAATACGCCGTCGATCAGTTCCGCCCTGCGGTCACCCGGCAGTTCATAGTAATCTTCCAGAGAAGCCTCATTTTTGCCGCATGATTGATCCGGAGGCAGTTTTTTCTCCTGCTCACCGTGCGGCCCACATACTGCGTCAGCAGTCGATTCCCATGCGCGGGCCTGCGTATAAAACGGCTGCGTCTCGCTGATTCTATAGTCCGTATCGCCTTCATCCGGCAATATTGCCGTTCCCTTGCAATCGTCTTTTTTTCCGTGATTTTTCACGTCTTTCTCCCTGCCAATTTCTGTTTCTTCCAGCTCCTTCCAACACGCAGACCCCACTTCCCTGGCAGGTTCACAGGCCTGCTTTTTTGCGCTCCCGGATGATGCGGATCTCGCCGCATCCGTTCCCTCAGAAATTCTGCAGCACGCTTCTTCATCTTCCCGGAAAACCGGGGGATTCTCCTTTCCGGTTTCGGCGGAAATTATACAATTCTCATCTTCAGCATCTCCGGAGATCTCATAATCTTCATCTCCAGCTTCCCCGAAAACTGACCGGTTCGCCGCCTCCATCTCCAGCAGACGCCGTTTCATATCCAGCCCTCCGGCAAAACCGGTCAGGCTGCCATCACTCCCGATCACCCGGTGACAGGGAATAAACAGCATAATCGGATTTTTATTATTCGCGCCGCCGACCGCGCGGCAGGCTTTCGGGCGGCCGATTGCCTGCGCAATCTCCCCGTAGCTGCGCGTTTCTCCGTAAGGGATTTTCCGCAGAGCATCCCACACCTGTTTTTGAAATTCTGTCCCTTTCGGATGAAGCGGCAGATCAAAGGACGTTCTCTCTCCTGCAAAGTATTCCTGAAGTTCCGTCACGGCACGATTCAAAAGTTCTGAATCCCCGGTTTCCTTCCGTTCTTCCTCCCTACTGTCCGGCTTCCTGTTCAGATTCTCCGGCTCTCTGTCAACATTCCTTACTTCTTCATCCACATTTTCCGTCTTTCGTTCCTCATCGCCCGCTTCCTTATTCATATTGTTTAATTTTCTTTTTTTCTTATCCGTTTTCCCATTCTGTTCGTCCAGATAGAAAGCCGTCAAAGCTTCCCTCGATTTTTCGTTCTGATCGTCCACCAGATAGAGAGCCGTCAAAGCTTCCCCGTCGTCCTCGATACAGATTGTTCCAAATGGAGATTCCATATGTATTCTGTGCAGCAAAATATCACCCCTCACCTTTATAATTCTTTCATGATGCCAAGGGCAAAAGTCCGAATATCTGACGGAACCTCTCACCTGTCCTGATCTGTGCTGACTGTGCGCCACTGACGTGCGGCACGGTTCGTCTGGCCCCGTCATTATAATTTCTGTTTAGCATCATCTTAATTCTTTTGTAATCAGATCAGAACCTCCTTGTTGTATAGTTGTTTTTTATAGTATAGCATATATATTTTTATTATTCAATGCTCTTTTTGATGTTTTTATTTTCTTCAGTTTGTATGATAGAATTTATGTGATACTCAATCCTGCATATGGAGATTGACTGCTGACGCATCATGTGGGCCGCGCGGGCGAACAGGAGGAAAAAACGCCTCCTGCTTGATTTTCTGTGTCCCTCAATCTGTAATTTCTATTATGAACTTTATCTTGACACAGTGCCAAAGCAGGCGTAAACTACTGATTATAGTGTGGGGAAAGATACTTTGCCCCCTGATACTAAAGGGAAAGGATGACTTTATTATGGAAAAGAAAAATATCGACTGGGCAAATCTTGGTTTTGGCTACATCGAGACCGAAAAGCGTTTTGTCTCTAATTTCAAAGACGGCAGCTGGGACGACGGC
Source organism: uncultured Lachnospiraceae bacterium (assembly GCA_947626965.1). Lineage (GTDB taxonomy): Bacteria > Bacillota > Clostridia > Lachnospirales > Lachnospiraceae > Choladousia. The sequence continues at coordinate 2,295 of CANQUH010000001.1, read as the reverse complement.
GAACTGACCTCCAACTCCATGGTCACGATCACGGAGTGTGCAGGTGTTCTTCAGTATGCGCAGACCTGCTTCGAAGGACTGAAAGCCTACACAACGGAAGACGGACATATTGTCACATTCCGTCCGGATCTCAACGCTGAGCGTATGGCAAACTCCTGCAGACGTCTCGAGATGCCTGTTTTCCCGGAAGACCGCTTTGTGGACGCTGTGGTAAAGACCATCGAGGCCAACGAAGCCTACGTTCCGCCTTACGGCTCAGGCGCAACACTGTACATCCGTCCGAACATGTTCGGAACCAACGCGGTTATCGGCGTAAAGCCGGCTGACGAATATCAGTTCCGTATTTTCACAACACCGGTCGGCCCGTACTTCAAGGGCGGCGTGAAACCGCTCACGATCCGTGTCAGCGATTTCGACCGTGCGGCACCTCACGGAACAGGCCACATCAAAGCCGGACTGAACTACGCGATGAGCCTTTACGCGATCATGGACGCACATCGTCAGGGATTTGATGAGAATATGTATCTTGATCCAGGCACAAGGACAAAGGTTGAGGAAACAGGCGGAGCCAACTTCCTGTTCATCACAAAGGACAACAAGGTCGTCACTCCGAAGTCCGGCAGCATCCTTCCGTCCATCACACGCCGTTCGCTGATCACCGTCGCAAAGGATTATCTCGGACTTGAGGTTGAGGAACGCGAAGTCTTCTTTGAGGAAGTTCCGGAATTCGCAGAGTGCGGTCTGTGCGGTACCGCAGCCGTTATCTCTCCGGTCGGCAAGATCAACGACCACGGCAAAGAGATCTGCTTCCCGAGCGGCATGACCGAGATGGGACCTGTCACCAAAAAGCTGTATGAGACGCTGACAGGAATTCAGATGGGAAGAATTCAGGCACCTGAAGGATGGATCAAGGTGATCAAATAAATCAGGAACTGCTTTTTTCAAAAATTGGAGAAAATTCACCGCTTGAAACGGTGCTCCTGATGTGATATAGTGGAAATGAAAAAGGGAGGCCAGAGAAGCGGCTACCCTCAATAGTAATTGGTTGTTACTTACAAACAGCCGTCACTACTGCGGAATAGTGGCGGCTATTTTCTTTTCCCTTGAAAATTATTTTATTTTTTACAGATGCGTCAGCACGAAAATATCATAGATCGCGCGGACCGCATTCTCAAAGTCCTCGTTGCGGACACCGATGATGATGTTCAGCTCACTCGAACCCTGGTCGATCATCTTGACGTTGATATTGGCATGTGTCAGCGCGGCGAAAATACGGGCTGCTGTTCCGCGGGTCGCGCGCATACCGCGGCCCACAACCGCGATCAGTGCAAGGTCGGACTCCAGGTCAAGCAGGTCAGGATGCACGGCGCGGTGAAGGCCGGAAATGACGCTCTGCTCTTTCTCCATAAACTCTGACTGGTGCACAATCACCGTGAAAGTGTCGATGCCGGACGGCACATGCTCAAAGGAGATGCCGTTCTCCTCAAACACCTGAAGCACTCTGCGGCCGAAGCCGATCTCAGAGTTCATCATATCTTTCTCTATGTTGATCGCACAGAAGCCTTTCTTGCCCGCGATGCCGGTGATCGTGAATTTCGGGCGGCGGCAGGTGCTCTCAACGATCAGCGTTCCCGGATCCTGCGGACGGTTCGTATTCTTGATGTTGATCGGGATTCCCTCGCGGCGGAGCGGGAAAATCGAGTCCGCATGGAGTACGGTCGCTCCCATATAGGAAAGCTCGCGCAGCTCACGGTACGTGATCGTCTCGATCGTCTCCGGATTCTCGACGATGCGCGGATCCGTCACAAGGAAGCCGGACACGTCAGTCCAGTTCTCATACAGGTCGGCGCAGATCGCGCGGGCGACGATGGAACCGGTAATATCGGAACCGCCTCTCGAAAATGTCTTGATGCTTCCGTCCGGCATTGCCCCGTAAAATCCGGGAATGACAGCCTTTTCCACCTGCTCCAGGCGCTTTCTCATGACCACATTCGTCTTCTCAGAATCGAACACGCCGTCCTCGTCAAAGCAGATCACCTCAGCCGCGTCTATAAACTCATATTCAAGGTAATTCGCCATCACGATACCGTTCAGATACTCGCCGCGGGACGCCGCGTAATCGCTGCCCGCCTGGTTCTCAAACTCTTCCCGGATTGTCTGAAATTCTTCATCCAGCGACAGTTCCAGTCCAAGTCCGTCGATAATTTCCTGATATCTTGCCTTGATCGCCATCAGTTTCCCGCTGATGTCACTGTTTGCAGACACAGAATTATAACAGTCATAGAGCATATCCGT